>CAZNUZ010000083.1:0-5127 GCA_964576725.1 uncultured Phycisphaeraceae bacterium | reverse complement strand
GGGCCTTCGTCGTCAACGCCTGGTACATCACCGCCTACGAGCCCATCAAGGACGAGGCAGGCAAGGTCGTTGGCATCCTCTACACGGGCGTGAAGCAAGAGAACGTCGACACCGTCCGCCAGGCCATCATGGATACCCAGGTGGGCGAGACGGGCTACGTCTTCGTCCTCGGCGGCAACGGCAAGCACAAGGGTGACTACCTCATCTCGCACAAGGGCGAGCGCGACGGGGAGAACATCCTCGCTGCGGCCGACGCCAACGGGACCAAGTTCATCCAGGAGCTCATCGAGGGCTCCCAGCAATCCGACCCGAAGAGCCCCTTCATCCAGTACTACGACTGGCAGAACCCCGGTGAGAACGAGGCCCGCACCAAGCTCGCGGCCTGCGTCTACTTCGAGCCCTGGGATTGGGTCATCGGCGTCAGCGCCTACGAGAGCGACTTCGCTCAGTTCGCCGAGAGTGTTCAGGAACACGCCGCTACATCGACAATGACCATCATGGGCGCTTGCCTGATCGTCGGAGTCTTCTGCGCGTTTATCTCCTACATCTTCGCGGGCCGGATCTCTCAGCCGATCGTGAACATGGCGCAGCGCTTCCGCGAGCTCGCCGGCGGCGGGGGCGACCTCACCGCCCGGATCGAGTCCAAAGGCAAGGACGAGCTCGCCCAGCTCGGCAATGGCTTCAACGAGTTCGTGGCGAGCATCGAGAACGTCGTTATCGACGTGAAGGACGCTTCCCAAAGTCTTGCGAGCGCGGTGGGTGGCATCAGCGAGAACGCACAGGCCGCCACGCAGACCACGCAGGAGCAGGCCTCCCGCGCCGACCAGATGGCCGCCGCGGTTGAGGAGATCGCTGCGACGATCGAGCGCGTCTCGCAAGAGAGCCAGAGCTGCGCCGAGCAGGCGCGTGCCGCCGGCGAGAGCGCCGGAGAGGGCGCACAGGTCGTCGAGTCGGCGGTCGATCACATGAGCTCGATCGCCGAGATCGTCTCGGAGACCGCGACGGTCGTGACCCAGCTCGGCGATCGCTCCCAGGAGATCGGCACCGTGATCGAGGTCATCAACGACATCGCCGAGCAGACCAACCTCCTCGCGCTCAACGCCGCGATCGAGGCGGCCCGCGCGGGCGAGCACGGCCGGGGCTTCGCCGTCGTCGCCGACGAGGTCCGCAAGCTCGCCGACCGCACGACCAAGGCGACCGACGAGATCGGGAACTCCATCAGCGCGATCCAGAGCGAGACGCACACCGCCGTCGATCGCATCGCGCTCGGCACCGAACGTGTCAAGCAGGGCGTGGAATCCACACGCTCCGCGGGCGAAGCGCTCGAGGCGATTCTCAAGACCTCCGATCAGGTCAGCCAGAACATCGAGTCCATCGCACGCTCGGGTGACGAGCAGACCACGGCATCGAGCAGCATCGCCGAGGGCGTCGAGACCATCTCACGCGGCTCGGGCGAGGTCGCACGCGTCATCTCCGACATGGCCACCAACGCCGGCAACCTCCAGAGTCAGACCGATCGCCTGCAAACCCTCGTCGGCAGGTTCAAGGTCAGCCGCTGATCACGGCCCACACGGGCCACCCGCACGCGCACAAGGCCTCCCCTACGGGGAGGCTTTTTCATGGGCGCGCACAGGCGCATGATCCGAGTGTTGAGTGACGGGGTAGGGGAGAGATCAGGCTGCTTCGCGGCCCGCTGGGTCCACGGGGCTGCCGGGCGTATAGAACGCGCCCGCAACGCACTGGCCTTCGTGCTTGGCGATACGCCGGGACTCGCCGGGGCGAGCGAGCGCGATGGGTTCGGCGATGTCCGCGCCCTCCGCGCTGAGCGGCCGGACGATCGGCAGGCAGGGCTGATTCAGATCGGGTTCGATGACGGCGCAGGGTGTTCCGTCATCGAGAACGACGCGCGATCCGACCGCGAAGGGCTGGACGATCCGCAGGAGCGCCCGCCGAACGACAGGATCGAACCAGCCGTCGAACTCGGTCGAGGCAAAGCGTGCGAGCGCGCGGACGGGGAGTGTCCCTTTCTCGGGCTGGGTCAGCAGGTTGTCGAGGGTGTTACACGCCGCGACGATGCGCGCGAAGATGTGTATGTGCTCGCCGCGTGCTTTCGAGTCGTCCGCGAGGCCGCACGACCGGGCGTCGGGCCAGCCGCTCCCGTCCCAGCGGAGGTGATGGGTGCGGACGGCGACGCGCACCGCCGACGAACCGCCCGCGGACTCGAGCATCGCGAATCCCAGATCGGTGTGGTCGCGGTAGGGGCTCTCCGCGCACGCCGGGTCTCCGTGGGCCTCGTGCAGGCCTTGTACAGCCTCGTCGCAGGCGCTCTTGCCGACGTCGTGCAGCAACCCCGCGAGCCCGAGCCCGGAGTGGTCTTTCGCCTTGTGCACCGGCAAACGCGAGCGCTCGGAGATGATGTACTGCTCGAGCTCGATCCCCGCCACCAGGCTCAGGTACGCCACACTCGCGCCGTGCGCAAAGAGACCATCCGGGCCCTTTTCCTGCAGGCGAGAGACGAGCGACGCGTACCGGCGGTTGGCGATCGCGTCGCAGAGCAGCTCGTTGACGGCCTGTTTGAACCGTGACATCGAAGCGCTGGAGATGGTCGTCCGGTCGCCCTCGGTGATCGTCTCCACGAGCGCGTCGCGGAGCTCGCGCTGGCGCGAGGTGAGCGCATCGCCCGCGCCCAGCGCGAGGTCGTCCGTTCCGCTTGCCTGCACCCACACACGTTCGATGCCGAGTTTTCGGACGCGCTCGATGATCCGTGGCGTCAGCTCTTTCCCCGCGCTCACGAGCTGCAGGTCCGGGCGCGTGGGATGCCGCACCGCGGCCCCCGCGATCCACCCCGCCTCCAGCTCACTCACGTTGCACAGCAGCATGCATACCTCCGGGGGCGAGAGAACGCCCGGGATAAGCATCGTCAGCCTGCCAGCGGCACTTCATAGACCGGTTGCCCTTCAGGCTGCCAATCTGAGGAAGAGACTGCGAGCACGGGTCGAGCGGGCGCGGGTCGTAAAGCTCTGCGGGTTGTAGGACCGGCCTAGGCGGGTTCTGTGCACACGCGATCTGGCTATCGGGGCTTCGTTTCTTAGGTCCAAAAAGAGGCCCCTCGGCGCCCACGGCAACGGCGTGATCGACACGGACGACACTCAGGCCGACAAGAGCAAGACACGTTCGGACGAGCGCGACTGACGGACAGCGGTGCCGCACTCGGGGCAGGTGGCGAGGCCAGCGACTTGGTACTTGCACTTCACGCACAGCCCGCGACGGCGACGCCGCGCGCGTTTGAGCGCACGCGCACCCAAGCACACCACCACTAAAGGCAGGCCGAGCAGCATCGAATTCACGATCGCGTGGCCCACGCGGACCCGCGCGAGCGGTCCGACCATCCACTAGTCGTCTGGTCCCCGGCGGACGAGCACGGTGCGCTGCTCGAATTCCAATTCGGCTGGGGATAGACCGCGACGGTTGGGTGTAAACCCGGGTTGAAAAGTCCCGATTCGTGCACCGCTGAGCAGGCGTTCGAGGATGAACACTTGTGCGAGTGTGCCCACGACAAGGCTCGCGAGCGCTACGAAGGTCCACCAGCGGAGCGATGGCATCACTCCTGCGCCGGCGCAGGCGGCGCTTCGTCCGCGTCGGCCCGCGGGAAGAGCGCGTCGCCCTTCTCGATGGGCGTGCCCGCTCGGATCGCGCCCCAGGCGGAGAGGGCATCAAGCGTCTCGAGATCGTTAGGCGCGGGCCGGCCGAGGCGCTCAAGGAGCGTCGCCATCGTTGTCGGCATAGCGGCCCAGAGGAGGTTGGCCGCGACGACGAGCGCTTCGGCGCAGTTGGTGAGGATCGCCGCGACTCGGGGCAGGTTGGCGGGGTCTTTGGCGAGGCGGAAGGGCGCGGTGTCGTGCACGTAGCGATCGACTTCGTTCGAGAGTTCCAGGCCGCAGCGGAGCGCGCCGGCCACGTCGAACGCTTCCATCTTCTCGACCGCGTCGGTCACAGCCTGCCGTGTGAGGGCGGGCCAGTCGCGCCCGTGCCCTTCGGAGGCCGCTGCTTCGGGCGAGACTTCTGGCGCAGCACCGTCGAAGTACTTGGCGATCATGTTCGATACCCGGCTGGCAGCGTTGCCGATGCCGTTGGCGAGATCCGCGTTGTACACCTCGACGAACTTCGCGTGCACGAAGTCGGCGTCGGTCGTCCCCATCGGGCCCTGCGTGAGCAGGTACCAGCGCAGCGCGTCGAGCCCGTACCTCTGGGTGTACGCGTCCATCGTGGCAAGATCGATGAAGTTGCCCAGGCTCTTGGACATCTTCCGCCCCTCGCGGATCCAGAACGAGTGGGCGTAGACGCGCGCGGGCAGCTCTTCGCCCAGGGCCATCAGCATGCTGGGCCAGATGACGGCGTGGAACCACAAAATGTCTTTAGCGATCAGGTGCACCTGCGCGGGCCAGTACTGCTGGCGTCCGTCGGCCTGCACGGCGCTGTGGTAATTGCACAGCGCGTCGATCCAGACATAGACCCGGTGCCCCTCGTCGCCGGGCATCGTGATGCCCCAGTCGGCGTCGCCCTCCTTCACCGCACGGCTCACGGGCACGTCGGCGAGGCCCGAGTCGAGTCGGCCCAGCACCTCGTTCCGCCGGGCCTCCGGCAGGATGAACCCCGGGTGGGCTTCGATGTGCGCGCGCAGGCGGTCGGCGTAGGCGCTGAGCTTAAAGAAGTAGTTCTTCTCGGTGCGCTCTTCGAGATCCCGGCCCGTGACGGGGCTTTTGTAGTCGTGCTCCTTCGCGACCGTCTCGGTCAGGTACTCCTCCTGAGAGGGGTCGTACCAGCCGACGTAGTCGCCCAGGTACACATCGCCCGAGTCCTGCAGGCGCGAGATGATCGCGGTCACGTTCTCGACGTGCCGGCTCTGCGTCGTCCGTATGAAGTCGTCGTGCGTGAACCCCATGAGCTCGAACGCGCGCTCGAACTCCGCAGCGTTGCGGTCCGCCCACGCGATCGGCGTCACACCGTTCTTCTCGGCGCTCTCGACGACCTTCTCCGCGTGCTCGTCGGTGCCCGTGAGGAAGAAAACATCACGCCCGGCCGTGCGCATCAGGCGGGCGGCGGCGTCGGCGACGAGCGTCGTGTAGC
>CAZNUZ010000082.1:0-5697 GCA_964576725.1 uncultured Phycisphaeraceae bacterium | reverse complement strand
TCGAGGTGCTCACGCTCATCCAGACGGGCAAGAGCCCGATGGTCCCCATCGTCCTCTGCGAGCACGAGGACGGGAACTACTGGAAGCACTGGGACAACTACGTGCGCCGCTCGCTGCTCGACAGCGGGCTCATCTCGCCCGAAGACCTCAACCTCTACTACATCACGCGCGACATGAAGGACGCCGTCCGCTACGTCGAGCAGTTCTACAAGAACTACCACTCCTCGCGCTACCACCGCGACGACCTGATCATCCGAGTCAAAAAGCCCCTCCAGCCGGGCGACATCGAACGCCTCAATGTCGAGTTCGCCCCGCTCGTCAAGGAAGGCAAGATCGTTCAGCGTGGCGCGTACGACGTCGAGGCCGAGTTCCTCGACCTCCCGCGCATCTGCTTCACGCACACCAAGCACGACTTCGGCCTGGTCCGCCGACTCATCGATCGCATCAACGAGTTCGAGCCCGCCGACGACTCGGCCCTCGACGCGAGTGAGATCTACTAAGGCGTGCGCACCGGGCGGGGCATCTCGGCGATCGTGATCGCTGCCGGCGCACTCCTCGCGGGTTGCGCCGCTCCGGACCAGCGCCCCCCGAACCCCACGCCCGAACCGATCGGCAGCGGGACGGACCAGACCGGCCCCGCCGATCTCCCGCCCACGGGCGAGCGGGCCGAGCGCGTGCCCTTCGTGCCTCCCACCGCGGAGCTCCCGCCCGCGTTGCCCGATGCGCCAGCGGCGCTCGAGGCGGTGTCGTGGGCCGTCCCGCGTGAGTCAGAGACGATCGCGCGGGCGCTCGCCTCGCTCGCGCTGCCGACGCCGAGCCAGCTCACCGGCGTGACCGAAGAGCTCCGCTCGGCGGGCCTGCGCCTGGTTCGGTTGCGCGCGACAGACGCCGGCGCACTCTTCGAGCTCGCGCCGCCCACCAGCGCGGTGCGGCGGCGCGTCGTCCTCCCCGGGGCGCTTTTCGAAGAGATCGTGCGCGGGAGGGCCCTCGAATCGCCCGCGGCCTTGCAATCACCCGCGGGCAGACGACTCATCGGCCCCGGCACCCCGCAGCTCGAAGCGCGGGCGTGGATCGTGCCGGACGATCTCGGCAACGCCGCCCTGCGTGTGGAGCTCGCGCTCACCGTCGAAGCGCCGCAACGCCCGGGGCGCACGACGCGCCTTGTGCGCTCGGGCGACGAACTGCGGCCGCTCCGAGGGACCCTTGTGCCCGGAGTCTCGTACGCCCTGCCCATGCGCTCGGGCGAGGTGTGGGCGCTCTTCGCGGATGCGCCCGACCACGATTGGGACGATCTCATCGCACCCGCGCTCTCACCCGCAGCGACTGCAGACCAGTTCGACCCTGCGCTCCAACAAGCGCAGGGCGCAGCTGGTATCGGCCCCGCGCTGACACCGCTTGCGACCGCAGGCGAAACACTGCTCGCCATCCCGCACAGCGAGCTGTTGGTCGGCGCACCGCGCAGCGACGAGACGCGGCTGATCGTGCTCCTCGTGCCGCGGGTGCCCGACCGTTACACGCTCTTCGCCGACTGACTCGCTTATCTGCTCTGCGAACTGCCGCGCTCAGTAGGCGCGCTGCAGCTCGGCCCCGGGGTAATAGAACATCAGGATCGCCTGGGCGTCGCTCCCCGCGCGGGCCATGCCCTCGGCGCCGTACTGGCTCATGCCCACGCCGTGCCCGAAGCCCCGGCCCGTGATGCGCACGCGCGAGCCCGCAAAGTCAAAGGCGAGATCGCCCGAGAAGACGCGATCATCGCCCTTGGGCCTAGGGAGGCCCGGGGCAGGGTAGTTGCAGGCGAGGCGCAACGACTCGGCGCTGAGCTCGTACCACTTGCCGTCCGAGCCGCTGATGCGGTAGCCGGTGGGCCTCCCGAAGGGGTTGAGCTCGGCGGGCACGATGCTGCGGAGATCGCGCAGGTTCCGGATGGCGTAGCCGCGCGCCCGGCCGAAGGCCTTAAGGCGTTTGGTGAGATCTTCGGTACGGCGTTCGATCTCCCAGCTGAAGCGCGGGCTGAAGTCGTCCTCGCGCCCGCGCGGGGTGGCTTGGATCGGGGCGGCCTGGTTGAAGATGAAGTCGCCGGTGGAGGGCCATGTATCGGCGGCCGAAGCGGCGCGCCCGCCCGTGGTACTCGAGTAGTACGCGCGGAGGATGCTCCCCTCCCACACCAGCACGATACCGGCCGTCGAGCGCACCGCCTCGTGCGCGCGCTCGTGCTGCGTCGCGCCGCCGTACGCCTGGTCCGCGGTGGTGCTCTCGACATCGAAGTGCGACCCGATCGAGCGCCTGCGCGCGCGCTCGTGCAGCGCGTAGCTCCGCGCAGCGATCGCCTGAGCCCGGAACGTTTCCTCGCTCCAAGACGAAAAGAGCTCTCGGATCAGCACGCCGGGGAGATACGACTCGATGCCCACGTGCTCGATCGCATCGAAGGTATTACCCGACTCGCTTCGCCGAAGCACGAGATGCCCGGGCATCGCGGCCTCGTCGATGGTCAGCAGCTCTTCCCCCACCGGGCGCAGGGTCAGGAGGTCCGAAGGACCGCCCCCCGCTGCATCGGCGAATTGCTCGGTGCTGTCACCCGACTGCACGGCCCATCCCGTGCCGCTGCGCGTGACGGTGATGGGTGTTGGCAACACGCGCACGCCGGGCGCATCGCCGGGGGGCGCAAGCGTCAACCTCGGCGGTCCGCCGATCACGATCCGGTTGGCCCCCTTGCGCACGCGCACGCGGATCTCGGGCTCGCCCACGATGCGGTCGGTGCCGTACAACCGGGCGAGCGTGCGATCGAGCGGGGCCGCTGCGCCGGGCACCGGGCGCGTGGGTGCTGCTCCCTGGTTCAGCCAGCCGCTGCAGGCGCCGATCGAGAGCGCTGCGAGTGCGACGAGAGTGCCCAGCGCGAACATGTAAAACGACGATCGTTGCACGCTGCGGCTCCCTCTGCGGACGACTGGCGGACCAGCCGAGGATACGCGGTTCACTCCTCGCCCGATGCCGGTTCATCATCAGCGGGCGGGACAGCCCAGATGTCGCCATCGATGGGCAGTTCTTCGAGCACGTTGCCCGTGTGGTCGAGCAAGAGCACACGCTGGGGCGCCGGGAAAAGCTCGGAGTCGGGCGGGTCTTGGGCGAGGACGGTGATGCCTTCGTACCGCACGCCGAAGCCCAGCGCCTGCTCGTCGGCCCCGGGGCCCGCGAGGGTGGGCTCGGGCAGCAGTTCAAGATCGACCACCGTGCCTACGCCGGGCCTCTGGATGCCCGAGACCATCGCGAGTTGATCGCGATAAACCTGGGTGACCTGGCTGTGCCTGAGCCAAGAGGGGTAGGTCTGCACGGATGTGCCCATGGCGTCCTGGGCTTCGATCCACTCGTCCGTACCAGCGGGGCGGAACCGCGACCGGTAAGCGATGGGGAATCGGCGATCGGTCTGCTTGCCGGGCTGACGCGTCACCGTACCTGGCGTGACGGAGACCGCGTTGCGCCGATAAAACTCGCGCGCGATCTCGATGTCGAAGAAGAGGTTCGCACGCTCGGCAGCTTCCCGCTCCATACGCCGGACCTCTTCGACCGTCGGCAGGAGCGAACCGTCGACGAAGCTCACCCGGCCTGTGAGCGTGCGCATCGTGTTGTAGATGAGCACGGGCGACGCACCCGAGACGTCGTAGACCGCCTGCTGGGCGCCCACCTCCGCCTCGTGCTCGCCGAACGAAACTCCCATATCAACGAGCACGAAGCCGTTGTGGGCGGCGCCGTACGTCGACTCGAACGTGCCGTTGGGGAAGCTCGGGTGCGCACCGAGTCGGGGCACACGCTTCGGCCTGTCTGACCCCGGGTAGGGCACGCCGGCGACAGACAAGGGGTAGCTCTCCATCCTGTAGGCCCACGCCCGCGAGAAGTTCTCCGGCAACCCCGATCGCGCAACGACCTCAGTCTGGAAGATGTAGTCCGAACGCGCCTCGGGGAGCGTCAGCGTGTACTGGATGGCCACATCGAAGAACGCCTCGATCTCCGCGCTCGAAAAGACGCCACGCGGGTACATCGCCTCGAAGACGCCCGCCCATCGGAGGACTTCGTCCGGAGCCTGGGCGTCGGTATCGACCCACAGTCGGTCGATCTGCCTTGTGACCAGTTGGGCGATATCGGATGCGTGCGGGTCTGCTGCGCCGCTGCCCGCGCGGGCTTCCAGCGCAGCCATCGCGCCCTCTTCCCCGCGCTCGGCAGCGAAGAGCACAATGGGCAACGGTAGGTTGACATACACGTTGCTCGGCAAGTACGGCGCGCACACGGGCGCGAGCGCCACCGCTCCTAACGCCCACAAAAGCGCAGCGGCCGCGAGCGCCCACCTGCGTCGGCGCCTGCGCCCCCGGGGAGGCCCGGACTTGCCGTGGACTTTCCCGCACTCGGGACATTTCTCGTTTGGTACGCCGCGCAGTTCGTAGTTGCACCTCTTGCAGTGCGGGTGCCTGCCTATGCGCATGAACTGTGCGCGAAATACGAGCGCGCACCCGGCGCAGGAAGCAACGATCGCAATCGCGATGTAGATCCACACGGGTTGGTTCAGGAACGCGTGCATGCGAATAAAACCGCCCGCCGATTCGTTTACCCCACTGTGACACGCCGCACCTCGCCGGCCTGCACACGTACCCTATCTCCCGGCGGCTTGCCCGCAAGCCCCGACAACTCCGAACTCAAACATGAACTCAGATTTGAAAGCGAGCCGCACCATGCCCGTTCCCTCCGCAACCGACGCACAAGCCACATCCTCCGCCCTTAACGATCTGCTGGCCGACCTGCACGTGACGTACTACAAGCTCCGCCACTTCCACTGGCTGGTGAAGGGCGGCGAGTTTTACACGCTGCACGAGCAGTTCGAGAAGATGTACGACGACTTCGCGCTCCACATCGACGAGGTGGCGGAGCGGATCGTCGCCATCGGGCACGAACCCCTCAAGACGCTCGCAGCGAACATCGAGCGTGCGACCGTCTCCGAGCAACCCGCCACGCCCGAGGCGCGTGACATGGCCCGCGAGCTCGCGGACGACTTCGATGCTGTTATCGACCGCGTCGACAAAGCGACCGCCGCTGCCGACGACGCCGGCCTGCGCTCGACGGAGAACGCGCTCGACGACATCCGCGACAGCGTGGACGGGCACCGCTGGATGCTCCGCCGGTACATCGGCTGACCAGCGCACCACTCGATCACGCCCGCCCAACGAAAAGCCCCGGCACTTCGGCCGGGGCTTGTTTATAGGGTCGCGTTGATACACGTCGCCTTGCGAGGGCGGGATCAGAATTCGAGCTTACGGAGGCTCAGCCCGTGCTGGGTGAGGCGCTCTTTCACCTCGTCGAGCGAAGTCGCGCCGAAGTTCTTGACGCCCATGAGCTCGGCCTCGGTGCGCGAGGCGAGCTCGCCCATCGTCTGGATGTTGAGCATCTGCAGGGCTTTGCGGGCACGGACGGATAGGCCGAGCTCGGCGACGGGTCGCGCGAGGGCCTTCTCGTTGGGCCCGCCCTTGGCCGCGTCGTAGACGCGCTTGCGGACCCGGCGGTGGTGATCGTCGAGGCCCTGGCCCAGACGCAGGCCGCGCTGGGAGAGCATCTCCTTGATCTCCTTCAGCGAAGCGTCGCCGAAGTTCTTGTAGCCCATGAGCTCGGCCTCGGTGATGCGGAGCAGGTCGCCGAGCGTGCGGATGTTCATCTTCT
>CAZNUZ010000081.1:0-5859 GCA_964576725.1 uncultured Phycisphaeraceae bacterium | reverse complement strand
CCAAAGAGATCCCCGTGAAGTTCGTCCTCGAAGACCCGCACGCGCTCACGGGCACCGACCAGGAAGAGTGGGAGGTCCTCGCTGCCGAGGGCGAACACCTGCTCGAGGTCGCCGTCGAGGCGGGCATCAACATCGAGCACGCCTGCGGCGCGGTCTGCGCGTGCTCCACGTGCCACGTGTACGTCGAAGAGGGCATGGACGTGCTCTCGGAGTCGACCGAAGAGGAAGAGGACCGCGTCGAAGAGGCCCCGGGCATCCAGATCAACTCCCGCCTGAGCTGTCAGTGCCACATCGAGTCGAAGCCGGGCCAGCCGATCGTCGTCCGCGTGCCCGGCTGGAACCGCAACGCGGTGAAGGAAGTGCCTCACTAGGCCCGTGCCGGCCTGAGTGGTGCCGCTTGGTGCCTCTTGGTGACTCGGAGGGCCCCTCCGGTTCCCCAACGGCGTCGCTCGTGCATACCGTGAACCCGCGAGCGGCTCGCGCGTCTCAACCCGGAGCGCGGGAGTTCGCGCGATCTCACCGCACACGAGGACCCCGCATGCCCACCCGAGTTCGACGCCGACGAGGCCAAACCGCACACGCCCTTCGCCGAGCATTGGGCATCGGGGTCTGCTCCGGCCTGTGCGTGCTGGCGGGCGGCGCTGGCGCCGGGTGCAACATCGTGGGCATCGCGGGCCCGATCGCAAAGGCGATCGACGACGCCGGCACAACGGTCTTTCCCGCCCAGTACACGGGCCTTGAGGGGAAGACCTTCGCGGTGATGGTCGAGGCCGACGCCGTGATGCGGGTGAATTCGCCTCGGATCGTGAACGTGGTGACGAACGGCGTGACGCGCCAGCTCTCACAGAACGTGATCCACGCGGGCTTCGTTCCCGGCCCTCGGGTGCTGGAGTTCCAGTTCTCGACGCCGCGCTCGCAGATGTGGGAGCCGCTGCGCATCGCCGACGAGCTGACGGTCGACCGCCTGGTGAAGATCGAGCTCGTGGAGTACCGGTTGAACGAGCCGGGCAACGCGACGATCTGGGAGGGACGTGCGATCGCGCGTGTCGAGGTCTACGAGGCCGAGCTCGAGGGCAACGAGCCGGTGTACACGCAGGAGGTGCGTGTCGCCTTCCCCGACGGCACGGGCTTCTCGCGTCAGGAGATCCCGGGGCGTGCGGTCGAGGCGAACCTCCAACAGCGGCTCATCGATCGCATCTCGTGGCTGATGTACGAGGTCGAGCTGCCCAACACCCTGCCTTACTAGGCCGTACACAGCTGTTTGGAATGGCCGGCCCGTCGGTGCCGGGCCACCGGCCGCCCTCTTCACCCGCTCACCCGCAGAACGAGCCCCGCATGACGACCACGCTCACGACGATCGCCCGCCGCCTCGCCCTCCCCGCGTTGATCGCCGGCTTGGGCCTGCTCGCCCTCCCCGCGTGCAACATCGTCGGGCCGGCAGCGGTTCTGATCTCGGGCCCGCCCAAGGTGCCGGCGGTGGCTTCGCTTGATGAGTCGCGCCCGACGGTGCTCTTGATCGACGATCTGAACTCGCGGCTGCCCCGTTCGGCGCTGCGCGACCGCATAGGCCGCAGCGCCGAGGCCGACATGCTTCGGGCCGGCACGATCGACGAGGGGCGTCTGATCGCCTCGTCGTCGGCGCGTCGCGCGACGGCGGGGGATACGAACCAGGCGCGGACGCCGATCGTCGATGTAGGCCGGGCCGTCGGCGCGGAGGTGGTGGTGCACGTCGCGGTCGAGCGGTGGGGCCTCGTGTCTCAGGTGGGCGAGTTCTCGCCCGAGGCGCTCCTTTCGGTGCGCATCCTCGACGCGCTCTCGAACCAGCGCATCTGGCCCGACGGCGAGGCTTCGTTCTTCCTGCGGGTCGACTTCCCGATGAGCGCGATCGAGGTGCCCAGCAGCTCGAGCGAGCAGCGCCGACTCGAAGACGCCTTCGCCGACCGCATCGGCGTGGCGATCTCGAAGATGTTCTACGACGCCGAGCGCGAGCGCATCAGCGAGACGCGCGACTTCTAAGCCGCTGGTGGCGCCTCACCCCGGGCGCGTCAGCGCTCGGATCTCGCTCGCCCACTCGGGCCAGCTCGCGAGGAGTTCGTCGCGCTGGCCGTGCTCGTAGTCCGCGTAGTCAAACCCGGGCGTGACCGTGCACCCGAGCAGTGCCCACCCCTGCGTGCGGCCACCCGGGGCAAGGCGCGCCCCCTGCCACACGCCGCCGGGCACGATCACCTGCGGCCTCTGCCCGGCGCCGAGATCCGTGCCGATCGATACGACCGCCCCCGTGCCGTCGGGTCGCAGGTGCAGCTGCTGCACCGGGTCGCCCGCGTAGAAGTGAAACACCTCGGTGCTCGGCAGGCGGTGCATGAGCGAGACGTCGTCGGGCGTGATCAGGTAGTAGATCGTGGTGCTCGCGTTGCGATCGCCTTCGTACGCGTGCGCGAGCGCGGCCGCGGGGATCAGCACTTCCGAGCGGTGCGTCTCCGCGAAGAAGCCGCCCTCTTCGGGGAGCGGCTCGAGCCCGAGCATGTGTTTGATGGTCTGAGCATCCACGAGCTGCGAGGGGCTAGGCCTGCTCGTCGTGGGGTTCGTCCGCGTCGTCGGCGGGGGTGTGGTCGCCGAAGATGACCGAGCCGAGTCGCACCACGTTGGCCCCGCACTCGATGGCGACCTCGAAATCGCCCGACATGCCCATCGAGAGGATGTTGAACCGGCCGTCGCCGATCTCGCACTGCTTGATGTCCTCGAAGAGTTCGGCGCACCGTCGGAAGGTGGTGCGGGTCTCCTCGGGGTCGTCCGCTTTGGCGGCCATGGTCATGAGCCCGCGCACCCGCAGGTGCGCCGACATGTCGATCTGCTCGCAGAGGGTCTGCGTGGCAGCGAGGGGGCAGCCGTACTTCTGCTCCTCGCCCGAGCAGTTGACCTGCACGAGGAGATCGATGTCCACGTCGCGCTTGACGGCGTAGGTCTGGAGCTCTTCGACGAGGCGGAGCGAGTCGACGGTGTGGATCAGCCTCGTCACCGGCGCGACTTTTTTGACCTTGTTCCGCTGGAGGTGCCCGATCATGTGCCAGCGGACGCGGCTCGGGAAGGCGATCTCGAGGCCGGTCGCGTCGCCGACCTCGGGCATCGCGTGGCGCCGGGCGAGCATCTCGCCCACCAGCGCGGCGCGCTGTTCGAGCTGGAGGGCCCTGCTCTCGCCGAAATCTTCGTGGCCCAGGCGCAGGAGCTCGCGGATCTCGTCGAGGCCCGCGTACTTAGAGACCGCGACCACGAGAACGTCCGAGGCCGATCGGCCCGACCGCTTGGCGGCCTGCGCCACGCGGTCCATCACGCCCCGGTACCGAGCTTCCAATGTCGCCACTGCCGTCATTCTCGGTCTCCGCTAGACTCGTGCGCCGCAAACGAAGTGCGCCGGGGCCGATCGTACCGCAAAGCCGCCGGCGCGTGCGACCTTTGCTCGCTGTCCATGCCCGCACACGCACCACGCCCCTACACGCACCACGAGACAACGCCCCATGAGCACCGATCTCTCGCCCCGTGACACGCTCATCGCCCCCGGCGATGCCGCCCCGCTCTTCACCCTCAAGGACCAGAAGATCGAGGAGTGGTCCCTCAGCGACCACCTGGGCAAGGGCGGCGATGTCGTCCTGTGCTTCTACCCGATGGACTTCTCGCCCGTCTGCTCGACGGAGATGACCTGCATCACCGACGAGCTCGCGGGCTTTGCCGACAAGAACGCGACGGTCGTGGGCGTCTCGTGCGACTCGTTCTTCACGCACAAGGCGTGGGCCGAGTCGCTCGGCATCAAGCAGACGCTCCTCGCCGACATGCACCGCGAGGTCTGCAAGGCCTACGGTCTCTACTTCGCCGATCTCAACGTCGCGGCCCGCGGGACGGTCGTCATCGGCGCCGACGGCATCGTGAAGTGGTCCGAGCAGCGCGAGCTCGGCGACGCGATGAGCAACGCCGACCTCCTCGCACGGCTCGCCTGATCCCACAAGCCCCCCTTTCCCGCGCGAATCTGTACTATCAAGGAGCACGCTCCGTGCGCTACTTCATCGTCCACGCTCACCACGAGCCCGCGTCGTTCAACGGCGCTCTCACCGCTGCAGCAACCAAGGCGCTGACCGAGGCGGGCCACAAGGTCGACGTCTCGGATCTGCACGCGATGGGCTTCGACCCCGTCTCCGACCGCCGAAACTTCACGACCACCGCCAACCCGGAGTACCTGAAACAGCAGGCCGAAGAGACGCACGCGACCGAGCACAACGGGTTCGTGCCCGAGCTCGAAGCGGAGATGGTCAAGCTCGAGTCCTGCGACGTGCTGGTGTTCCAGTTCCCGCTCTGGTGGTTCGGCATGCCCGCCATACTCAAAGGTTGGTGCGATCGCGTGCTGGCGGCCTCGCGCGTCTACGGCGGGGGCAAGTGGTACGACGACGGGATCGCCAAGGGCAAGCGCGCGATGCTCTCGCTCACGACCGGTGGGCCCGAGTCGATGTACTCCGAAGACGGTCTTAACGGCGAGATGGACACGCTCCTCTTCCCCATCAACCACGGGGTGTTTCGCTTCCTCGGCTTCGATGTCGTGCCGCAGCATGTGGTGTGGGGCCCCGCGCGGATGACCCCGGAGGCACGATCGGCCGCCATCGAGTCCTACACCGAGCGGTTGCTGGGTATCGCGGCGGCCCAGACGATCCAGTACCCGAGCCTCCGCGAATTCGACCCCGCCACGTTCGCACGCAAGCGCTAGACCATGACCAACCCCACGAACGAACCCACGACCGAAGCTACAAACACGCCCTGCGTCCTCATCATCCGCGACGGGTGGGGCGAGAACCCCAACAGTGATCACGACGCCTTCAACGCCGTGCTGAGCGCTCAGACCCCAGTCGCCGACATGCTGCGCGAGCGCTGGCCGATGACGTACGTGCGCACCGATAGCGCCTTCGTCGGCCTGCCCGACGGCACGATGGGCAACTCCGAGGTGGGGCACCAGAACATCGGCGCCGGCCGGGTGGTGGACCAGGAGTCGGTGCGCATCACCAAAGCGTGCCGGTCGGGGAAGCTCGCGGAGATCGAAGCGCTCGCGGGCGCGATCGTGGCAGCCCGTGACGCGGGCAAAGCGGTGCACCTGATGGGGCTCTGCTCCGACGCGGGCGTGCACGCCCAGCTCGAGCACGCCTACGCGGTTCTCGAACTGTGCGCCAAGCTCGGCCAGGAGCGGGTCTACGTGCACCTCTTCACCGACGGGCGCGACACGGGCCCCTTCACAGGCCGGGGCTACGCCCGCGAGGTCGAGGCGAAATGTGCTGCGCTGGGTGTCGGGCGCGTCGTCTCCGTGGTGGGGCGCTACTGGGCGATGGACCGTGACAACCGCTGGGAGCGCGTCGCGCGGGCCTACACACTGCTCACCGGCAACGGGCCTGGCGAATCGGTCCAGCATGCAGCGACCGCGGACGAGGCCTTCGCCCACGCCTACGACAACCCGCCCGCTCCGACCATGAAGGGCGACGAGTTCATCGCGCCCACCGCGATCGGCGCCGATCACGCCGAGACGCGCATCGCCGACGGCGACGCCGTCATCTTCTACAACTACCGCGGCGATCGCCCGCGTGAGCTCTGCGCTGCGTTCCTGCTGCCCGAGTTCGAGGGCGCGGGCGAGCTCAACCCCTCGCCCGACTCGGGCAAACGCGGCTTCGATCGCGGGCCCAAGCTCGATGTGCGCTTCGTACTGATGACCGCCTACTCCGAGCGCCTGGCCCAGCTCGCGCCCGTCGCCTTCCCCAAGCCGCCCAAAATGGAGCAGACGCTCGGGGCGTATCTCTCGGAGATCGGGCTGCGGCAGTTCCGCTGCGCCGAGAC
>CAZNUZ010000080.1:0-5914 GCA_964576725.1 uncultured Phycisphaeraceae bacterium | reverse complement strand
TCCTCGAATTCGCCCCGGAACTTCGCGCCCGCGACGAGCGAGCCCATGTCGAGCGCGAATACCGTTTTGTCCTTCAGGCCCTCGGGAACGTCCCCGCGAACGATGCGCTGGGCCAGGCCCTCGACGATCGCCGTCTTGCCGACGCCGGGCTCGCCGATGAGCACCGGGTTGTTCTTCGTCTTCCTGCTCAGGATGCGGATCGCCCGGCGGATCTCGGCGTCTCGCCCGATGACCGGGTCCAGCCTCCCCGCACGCGCCGCGTCCACGAGGTCGATGCCGTACTTGGCGAGCGCCTCGTAGGTCGCCTCGGGATTGGCGCTGCGGACCTTCTGGCTGCCCCGTACAGCCGCGAGCGCCTCGAGAAAGCGCTCGCGCGTCACACCGGCCTTCTTGAGCACGTCACCGGGAGCGCCCGCGTCTTTCGTGTCAAGGAGCGCGAGTACCAGGTGCTCGACGGAGACGTACTCATCGCCCATCTTCTTCGCCTGGGCTTCGGCTTCGACGATGACCTTGCTCAGACGCTGAGAGACAAAGACCTTGCCCGGCTCGGCGCCCGGCCCCGCCACGCGCGGCAGCCGCTCGGCCTGCGCGCGCGCCAGCTCGGAGATATCCGCAGGTGCAACGCTCAGGCGCTCGAGCAGGCGGGGCAGCAGCCCGTCGTCTTGACCGATCAGCGCGTGGAGCAAGTGCTCGGGCTCGACCTGCGTCTGACCGAGTTCGACCGCGGTGTTCTGGGCGCTGTGCAGCGCCTCCTGGCATCGCTGGGTGAGTGCGTTGATATTCATGGCTTGAATGCCCCCTTTACGTAAACCGTTGGAACGCAAGTACTCAGGCAAGGGCTGTGCCAGTCGGTGCGGATGTGAAGGATCGGCTCTTTGGACCCTTGGGCGGGATTCCAAAGCCGCCTTGAGGGGGGGCACACGCCGAGTCTTGACACCCACCGTTGAACAAATTGCCACTCTGGCAGTCACTGGGCGGCGTTGACGGGCGCTCTGCCCCACCTATCATCTCGCCTGTTGAGAACGAGTCTCAACAGGGCCAGGCCGCCCATACTCACACCAACCACCCGCACCGCAGAGGATGCACGATGATCACTTCCCAGAATTCCATCATGGAACTCCTCCGCGACGAGACGGCCCAGGCCCACAAGGACGCCGAATCCCACGCGTTCCAGAAGGCGCTCATCAAGGGCGAGCTGCCCCGCGACCAGTACCTCGCGAACCTGGGCCAGCTCTACGTCATCCACGCGGCACTCGAAGAGGCCCTCCTGAGTGTCGGAGACGCAGACGCCCGCCTCGCGGGTATGGCAGAAGCGGCCACGATGCACCGCGAGCACCTCGAGATGGATATCCGCGACCTCGGAGGCGAGCCCGCGAGCATCGAAGCGACCCCCGCTGCTGCTCATCTCGCCGACGAGATCCGTACCGATGCTTCCACCGCCCCCGTCCTCCTCGCGGGCACCTTCTACGTCCTCGAGGGCTCGATGAACGGCAACAGCTTCATCGCCCGCCCCATCGCAGCGGCGTACCAGCTCGAGGCCCCCACCGGCCTGCGCTACCTGCACTCGTACGGCGAAGAGCAGCGCTCCGAGTGGGCCGCCTTCAAGGAGCGCATGACCGGGCACCAATTCACCGAGGCCGAGCGCACCGCACTGGTCGAACGCGCGAAGCGGGTCTTCAACGCCATCGCGGGCGTGGGCGACGCGCTGCTCGCCTGAGTCCTGCTCGGGGCACAGCCCTACACTCCGCCGTGCCCGCCCTGACCGATGAATTCGTCGCCCGGCTCCCCTCGCCCCTCTCTGTAACCGCGGCGGGGTTCGCAGCCGCTGCGCGATCACTCGGGTGCCCCGAGCACGACGCGCTCGAGCGCTACAAGGCCTTCTTCCGCGGCGAGCTCGTCGCTCACCCCGCGCGCGTGCCCCAGCCCACCAAGCAGCACCACAGCGAGGGGCCCGAGGGCGTCACGACGAAGTTCCTTCTCCCCGTTCGCGGCATCGACCGATCGCCGCGCAACCCACGGGCGCTGCCCATCGCGGGTCAGGGAGACGGCGAGGCGCTCGAGACCGAGTCGGTCGTGATTCCCATGCGCACGCGGGGGGGTGAATCGCGGACGTTGTGCGTCTCTTCGCAGATCGGCTGCGCGATGGGCTGCGGGTTTTGTGAGACGGCGCAGATGGGCCTGCTGCGTTCGCTCGAGCCGAGCGAGATCGTCCAGCAGTGGTACGCCGCCACGCACCACCTCGGTCGCCCGGTGCGGAACATCGTCTTTATGGGCATGGGCGAGCCGCTCGATAATCCCGAGGGCGTGCTCGGCGCGATCGAGATCCTGACCGACAACCGCGGGCCGGCGATCGCGATGCGCCGCATCACCGTCTCCACCGTCGGCCGACTCGACGGGCTCGAGATGCTCGCGGATAAGGTGCGCACGAACGGGTGGAAGCAGCTCAACCTCGCGGTGAGCGTGAACGCGCCCAACGACGAGATCCGCGACAGCATCATGCCCATCAACAAGGGCATGCCGCTCTCGTCGCTGATCGACGTCATGGAGCGCTGGCCCCTCTCGGGCGGCAAGGCGATCTGCTGCGAGTACGTGCTGATCCCGGGCGTGAACGACGCCGACGAGCACGCCGACGAACTCGCAGCACAGCTGAAGGATGTGCGCTGCTGCGTGAATGTGATCCCCTACAACCCGCGGCGTGACTCGCCCTGGCCCGCGCCCGAAGAGTCGAGCGTCGACCGCTTCCTCGCGCGCCTCGAGGCCAACGGGCAGTTCTGCAAACGCCGGCGGACCAAAGGCCGGGACACGATGGCGGCCTGCGGCCAACTCGGGAACGAGAAGATCCGCCGGAGGAGGTTCGTCGAGGGGCCGAGTCTAGCCTGAGCGTCCGCGCCATCGGGTAGCATCGCGTTCTCGCATGACCGCTCAGAGCACATCGATACCTGATGCCGTCCGCAGCGTCTGGGGGTTCGACACCCTCCGGCCGATGCAGGAAGAGGCGATCCGCGCGGGCGTGGACGGGCGCGACGCGCTCGTGGTCCTGCCCACGGGCGGCGGCAAGAGCCTGTGCTACCAGGTGCCCCCGCTCGTGCGCGAGCGGCTCGCGGTCGTTGTATCGCCGCTGATCGCTCTGATGAAGGATCAGGTCGATGGCCTCGTGGCCAACGGCTACCCCGCGGGCGCGCTCCACTCGATGATGAGCGAGGACGAATCCCGCGCGGTCATCGAACGCGCGAAGTCGGGGGAACTCCGACTGCTCTACATCGCGCCCGAGCGGTTGCTGAGCCCGTGGATCGCTTCGCTGCTGCGCGAAGCGAACGTCGACGCGTTCATCGTCGACGAGGCGCACTGCATCAGCCAGTGGGGGCACGACTTCCGCCCCGAGTACCGGCAGCTCGCCGAGCTGCGCCGGCGCTTCCCCGAGGTGAGCGTCCGCGCCTTCACCGCGACTGCGACGGAGCGCGTGCGCGAGGACATCGTTCAGCAGCTCCACCTCGCTGACCCCCTGGTGCTCGTCGGCGACTTCGACCGCGCGAACCTGGTCTACCGGGTCATCCCACGCGTGGACCCGGCGAACCAGATCGCCGAGGCGCTGGAGCGCCACAAGGGGGATGCGGCGATCGTGTATTGCACCTCGCGCAAGGAGACCGAGCGGACCGCCGAGCGCCTGCGCGAGCGCGGGTTCCGGGCGGCCCACTACCACGCGGGAATGGAGCCGGGCGAGCGCCAGCGCGTGCAGGACCGATTCATGACCGAGCACGTCGATGTCGTCGTCGCGACGGTCGCGTTCGGCATGGGCGTCGACCGCTCCGATGTCCGCTGCGTCGTGCACGCCGGTATGCCCAAGAGCCTCGAGCATTACCAGCAGGAGGCGGGCCGGGCGGGACGCGACGGGCTCGAGGCCGAATGCGTGCTCCTGTACTCGGGCTCCGATGTCGTACGCTGGCTGGACCTGATGGAGAAGTCGGCCGCCGAGACGGGCATCGCCCCCTCCGCCGATCAGAAGCGCCTGCTCAACGAGATGCAGGACTATGCCACCTCGATGCGTTGCCGGCACGGCGCGCTCGTCCGCTACTTCGGGCAGCGGTTCGAGAAGGACACACAGCCCGGCGGGTGCGGCGCGTGCGATGTGTGCCTGGGCGAGCACGCCGCCGTCGCCGACGCGACGACCGTCGCCCGCAAGGTGCTCTCGTGCGTCGCCCGCGTCGAGCAGCGCTACGGCGCCAAGCATGTTGTCGACGTCCTCCGCGGCGGCAAGACGCAGCGCGTCCGCGAGACGGGGCACGACGCGCTCTCGACCTACGGCATCCTGCGCTCACAATCGGCCGCTGCGCTCCGCAGCTACGTCGATCAGCTCGTCGATCAGGGCTACCTCGCGCGCTCGCCCGACGAGTACCGCGTGCTGCGACTCACCCCCGGGGGCCTCACGCTCTTGAAGGGAGAGGGCGAGGCGCGACTCATCGAGCCCAAGACGCCCAAGAAGTCGCGCGCCGAGGCACGCGGCGAGGACTGGGCCGGCGTCGACCGCGACCTCTTCGAGCGGCTGCGCGAGCTCCGCCGCGAGATCGCGCAGGAGAACGAGGTGCCGGCCTACCTCGTCTTCGGCGACGCGACGCTCCGCGAGATGGCCAGAGCGCGGCCCGAGACACTCCGCGACCTCGGCCGGGTGAAGGGCGTGGGCGCGAAGAAGCTCGAGTCCTTCGGCCAGGCGTTCCTCGAGGCCATCGGCGCGCACCTCGCCGGAGGAGCCGTGCCGTGACTCGAAGTATCATCGACCGACACGCACGCGACCACACACGAGAAGCGCTCCGCGCGTACATACGCGGCGAGATCCGATCCTTCGCCCTCGCGGACCGGCTTGACCAGATCGAGAGCGACGACCCCGTTGTACGCCTCGCGCACGATGCGCTTTGGTTGTACTACGACGACCTCAAGGACGTGCCGCTCGCAAGCCCCGCCGAGTCACAACGGACGCTCCGCCGACTCGACCTGGTGCTCGCGTCCGATGCGACCGCCACGCGAGCGAAGGGTCGCCACGCGACGAGTCGGACAACGGCGAGCGGTGCTGCCCTCTGGCCGTTCGCCTCGTTTTCGGGTCTTCGACGCGCGCGAGAAGCCAACCACATCGAGCCCCCCGTACGCGATCTTCGCCGAACGAATCCTGCGCCCGGCGATCCTCCAGCTAGACACCTGTTACTCCCCTCGTCGGCGTGCTGCCTTGTCTTTGCGGTGCTGCTCTGGCTTATGCCGCTAGTCACGCTGATCGGAGCGGCGATTATTCTGCTGGGGTTTGTTGCATGCAGATGGTCAGTACGGCGATCGCTTCACTTCATCCTCGCCGAGTGATCCGCATCAACCGCTGATTGAAAAACGAAAAACACCCGCGCGGAGCGCGGGTGTTTGAAGAATCGCTGGGATGCGGTCGGGCCTCAGTTGTTGTACCGGCCCTCGGGCGCCTTCATGCCCCAGTGCTCGGGCGAGCGCCACATGTTGCTCAGGAGCAGCTCGCGGATGAACGTCAGCTCCTTGGGCAGGCGGTCGTAGAGCTTGAAGAAGAGCTCGTCGTGGCCCGCGATCTCGGTGAGCCACTCGTCGCGCTCGGTGCTCATGAGCTCGTCGAACTTCTCACGCGGGTAGTCGAGGCCGCGCCAGTCGATGTCGTCGTACTGCGGCATCCAGCCGAGCGGGCCCTCGGTCGCCGAGGCGTTGCCGTCGACCTTCTGCACGATCCACTTGAGAACGCGCATGTTCTCGCCGAAGCCGGGCCAGATAAAGTTGTCGTTCTCGTCCTTGCGGAACCAGTTGACGTTGAAGATCCGCGGCGGGTTGGGGATGCGGCGGCCGAAGTCCAGCCAGTGCCCGAGGTACTCGCCCATGTGGTAGCCGATGAAGGGCAGCATCGCGAAGGGGTCGCGGC
>CAZNUZ010000079.1:0-6077 GCA_964576725.1 uncultured Phycisphaeraceae bacterium | reverse complement strand
GCCTCGCGCATGCGCTTGGCGTCGGTGAGGTAGGTGGTCGCGGCCTGGCTGTCGCCGCTGCCGCCGCCGCCGATGACCATGTCCATCGGGTTGCTGCTGTCCGCCATGGGCGTGGGCTCCGATCGTTGAGCGTGGATGGGTGCTGCCTGTCCCGGGGTGCGGCGCACGCGATAACGCTTGCGAGCCGCCCTGACCCGGGCCCGAATAGTAGGCAGGGCCCCTTCCATGCTCCACAACCCGCCCGGGCCCTCACGCTGGCCGATTCAGGGCCCCGGCTCAGTCCCCGTCGGGGCGTTGGTGTGGGCGTTCGTGTGGGCCGTCTGTTGGGGGTGAGCGATCGATGTCGAGGGGTGCCTGATCCGTCCCGCCGGGCGTGGCGCCGGCATCGAGAGGCAGATCGGGCTCGGGGGTCCGCTCGGGAACCATTCCCTGCGGGGCGCTCTCGCTCGCCTTGGGGCCCGCGACGGCCTTGCCCTTCCAGCCACCACTCAGGAAACGCCAGAAGAACGCGACCGAGAGCAGGATGATGTACCCCGCCGCCCCGAGCCAAGGCCCGAGGCTCTCCCACTGCGGCACGTAGACGACCATCGCGTAGCCGCCGCCCACGAGCACGACCCAAGTGAGGCCGATCGTGACGATGCCGGGCCAGACCGTGTCGCCCGCGCCGCGGAGGGCGCCCGCGAGGGAGATGGCGACGGCGTCGAAGAGCTGGAAGGCGGCGGCCACGATGAGCATCGTCGAACCGATGCGCACGATCTCGTCGATCACGGCCTGATCCTGATCGGCGTCGATGAAGATCCCGATGAGCTGCTCGCGGAAGAGGACAAAGGCACCCGCGCAGACGGACATATAGGCCGCGGTCATCCCGAGCCCGAGCCAAATGCGTTTGACGGCGGTCGCCTCGTCCCCCGCGCCGACGTACTTACCGACGATCGAGGTGAGCGCGATCGAGAGGCCGACCGCGGGCATGAACGAGAGGTGCATGTACCGCAGGACGATCCAGCCCGACTCGGTGTGCACCGGGGGCCCGCCGACCGGGTTGAACGCACCGACCAGGATCGCCATGAAGATGTACCAGCCCAGCAGCTCGTTGCCCTGCATGAGCGAAGCGGGCCACCCCAGCCTGAGCAGGCCCCGAGCGTGGTGCCAGCTGGGACGCCACCCCGAGCGGGTTGCGAACTTGCGGTGGAACCAGGGCGAGAGAAAGAGCGCGAGCGGGATCAGGAACTCGACAAGCCCCGCGACCACGGTGGAAAGGGCGGCGCCCTTCACGTCCATCGACTCGATGCCCAGATCCCACCAAAGGCGCTGGCCCGATTCGGTGAAGTGCTCGGACCCCGGCAGGCCCACGCCGCCGAGGACCCAGAGCGAGCAGAGGGCGAGGTTGACGATGTTCCCGCAGATCGCCGAGACCATGACGACGGTCGGCCGGTGCACCCCGTAGAAGAAGTGCCCGACGGTGCGCGCGCTGAGGCTGAAGATCATGCCGAACATGCAGATCGAGCCGTAGGTCACTTGGCGATCGAGGTCGGTCCCAGTGGGCGCGTCTTGGCCAAAGAGCCCGTAGCTGACCTGGAAGACGTCTTCGATGAAGAGGCCCGCGGGCACAAAGATCATCAGCCAGAGGGCGATGTTGATGTAGAGCCCGTTCCAGACGTAGGCGGCGCCGTTCCTGACGGTGCCCGCGCCGAGGTTCTGCGCGACGAAGGTGTTCACCACCGACAGCAGGCCCATGAGCGCAGCCCCGGGGATGAAGGCAAAGACGCCGCCGTTGCCCACCGCGGAAATCGCGCCGGGGCCGAGCTCCTTGACGATCAGCGTGTCGACGAACTGCATGACCGTGTAGGAGGTCATGGTGATGACCGCGGGCAAGGCGACAGCCATCAGCTCCGCGAAGGGCGAGCTGGGCGTGGGAACCGTGCTTGGGGTCGCTGCGTCTGACATGAGTGATGGACCGGCTGCCGCCCCTCGGCGGGCCGGGATCCTACGCGCAGAGCCCGCGTGATCCGGGTGGTGCGTCTTTTTCTGAGCCCGCTGCACCCGCCACATTCGGACACGCAAGCGCGAACCCGTGCTCAACGCGGCGCGCTCCACGCGGGTACCACCGAGCGGGGAGGGCCCTCTGGCCCGCCCCGCCCGCCCTTCCGGGCAAGCGCCACTGCGAAAGGACACACATGGCCACGCACACACCCGAAACCCGCAACGCAACCATCGTCAGCAGCACAAACGGCGGCAGCACCAAGCCGCTCCCGCTGCTCGCACTGAGCGCCGCCGCCCTGCTCCTCGCGGGCGGGACGGGCATCGCTGCCCTCGGCCCCCAGCAGACCCAGGCCCACAACCCGCCGCCCCGGCCTATGCACCCGGCGGGGAACTCGGTGGGGCCCGCCGGCAACGCCGAAGGCCCCCTCGCCCCCGCGCTCGACGCACCCAAGCCCGCCGTCCACGACGGGCCCATCGTCCAACTCGCCCTCCTCCTCGATACCAGCAACTCGATGGACGGGCTCATCGACCAGGCACGCGCCGAGCTCTGGACCGTCGTGAACCAGCTCCGCGGCCTGCGCCACGACGCGGGCGATGTGCAGCTCCAGATCGCCCTCTACCAGTACGGCAACGATCGGCTCGAATCCGCGGACGGGTACGTGCAGCTCCGCGCCCCCTTCACCACCGATCTCGACACCATCTCCGAGCAACTCTTTGCGCTGACGACCGACGGCGGCAGCGAGTACTGCGGCTGGGCGATCGGCGAGGCCTCCCAGCAGCTCGAGTGGGTCGCGCCGACGAACGATGCCGACGCGCCGCCGACGCTGCGCATGATCGTCGTCGCCGGCAACGAGCCCTTCAGCCAGGGCTCGCGCCCATACACCTCGACGATCCCCGAAGCGACGAACAAGGGCGTCCGGGTGCACACCGTCTTCTGCGGGTCGCAGGAAGAGGGCGAGCGCACGTTCTGGAACCACGGCGCCGAGATCGGCGAGGGGTTCAGCTTCGCCATCGACCAGAGCGCGAGCATCGAATTCGAAACGCCCTTCGATGCGAAGATCCTCTCGCTCAACGAGTCGCTGAACGGGACGTACCTGCGCTTCGGATCGCTCGGCGCGCCCGCAGCAGCGCGCCAGGCCATGATGGACACCCTGAACGAGGCGAGCAACGAGCAGGCGGTGCAGCGTGCCGCGGCCAAGGCGAGCGACATGTACCGCAACGCGCACTGGGATCTTGTGGACGCTGAGGAGTCGGGGGAAGTCGAACTCGCCGAACTCGATAAAGACGAGCTCCCCGAAGAGCTGCGCGAGCTCTCGGTCGAAGAGCTCGAGGCGCACATCTCTGAGAAGCGCATCGAGCGCGCACGCATCAGCAAGGAGATCACCGACCTGGTGCGCCAGCGCGAGGAAGACCTCGCGGCCCAGCGGCAGGCTGCGGGCATCGTGACGCTCGGCCACGCGCTCTCCGCAGCGATCATCGAGCAATCACGCGAGCTTGGCTTTACGCACGAGAGCGACCAAGCGATCGAGCCCATCGCAGAGCCGTTGCCCGAGCCGATCCCGCACGAAGCGCCCCTCGAACCGACGGACGATTGATCGCGGCGCCCAGTCGCGCCTCAGCCCGCGAAGAGCGGCTGGGGCAGGCCCGCGTGCCCCGTGCGAGCGCAGAAGAGTGCGCCCGCGTGGGGCTCCTTTGTTTCGAGCTTCTCGGCGCTGACGCCTTCGCGTGCCGTCGTGATGGCGAGCACGTCGAGATCGGGCCCGATGAAGCAGCACGAGGTCGCGTTGCTGCACGGCACGCGCACGACGTGCGTCGGCTCACCCGTGGAGGGATCGAACCGCGTGACCCGGCCTCCGGCCCAGTGCGCGACCCACAGGCCGCCCTCGGAATCGACGCAGTGGCCGTCGGGCCAGCCGTCGGTCACGGTGGCCGCGGGGCGCGGGTTGCGTATGGCGCCCGTTGGTGCATCGAAGTCGTAGGCGTCGACGCGGTTGTTGGCGGTGTCGGTGTGGTACATCGTCTTGGCGTCGGGCGACCAGGCGATGCCGTTGGAAACGCGCAGACGATCGAGGATTCGCTCGCAACGCCCGTCGGCCTCGACGCGGTAGAGCGCACCCGTTGGGTCATCCCGCTTGGTGCGCATGGTGCCGATCCAGATTCGGCCCTGCGGGTCCACCGCGCCGTCGTTGTAGCGGTTGTTGGCGTCGGTGTCCGGGTGGCACAGCGGGCGGCTCGGGCGGAGGCGCTCGTCGAGGAGGAGGAGCCCAAAGTCTTCGACGGCCGCGACCCAGCCGCCCTCGGCGCGGGGCAAGACCGCGCCGACGCGACCGGGCAGTTTGGAAGTCGCAACGATGGCGGCCGAGGCGCCGTCGGTCTGCACGAGGGCGGCGGTGCAGCGCTCGATGTCGACGAAGGCCAGCACGCCGTGCGCCCAAACCGGGCCCTCGCCGAGCTGAGCCCCCGCGTCGAGGAGCAGTTCGGCCTCGAGTTCGACGGGTGGATGCGCCATCAGTCGTCGTGGGGGTTGAGGCGCTTGGGCCCCGCGCCGGCGCGCTTCTCGTAGGTGCCATCGCCCGACTTCACGTACTTCGTGAAGCCGAGTTCGTTGAGGCGCGAATCGTTGTGGACGGCGTGGGCCCCGCCCTGCTGGGAGCTGGGCACGGGCACGTTGGGCGGGAGTATCACCCGGCGGACGGGCTCGCCCGTCTCGGGGTGCTCGGTCAGCGCGTCGTCCTTCATGGACTGGATGACCTCGAAGGTATCGCCGGGACGCTCTTCGCCGTCCTCACGGATCACTTGGTAGACGTAGGTGGGCATGCTTAGATGCTATGGGCCCCGCCCCATTGCGGCGCACCCACTCGCCCAGCCCCTGAAGGGAATTCAGCCTCGCGGCACGCGCCGGTCTTCCCGGGCGCGGTCCGCGATCGCGCCGGCCTGCTCCACGATGTCATCCACCGCTCGGTCGAAGGGGCTGCGGTCGAGCTCCGGGTGCGCCCAGCCCGGCGTGTGGCTGAGCAGCTCACTCTGGATGTCGGCCCGCATACCGATCGCGATCCCGAAGATGTAGAGGTCGAGGCTGCGGGCCTCGCGCGGGAAGATGTTGTAGCCCGAGACGAGGTCGATCGCGTCTGCGATGGTTCGGACCCGCTCGTTGTACCCCGCCTCGATCTCGAGAAGCTGATCGCGGCGCGGGTCGCCCACTTCGAGCGAATCGGCGTAGGCACGCAGCTCGACGAGTTCAGACTCGAGCCCGGCGATCGCGCCCTGCGCCTCATCGAAGGTGTGCGGCTTGGCGCAGCCGGCCAGCAGGCAAGCTGCGACACCCATACCGATCAGTACAACACTCAGACGCATAGCTCAAACCCCTCTGCACGATTCTCTTCAGCTCTCGCCCGCTTCGCGCAGGCGGGCGACCACCGCGTAGTCCTCGAGGGTGCTCGTGTCCTGGTTTGTGTTCTCGACGCCCGCCGCGATGTCGCGGAGGAGGCGGCGCATGATCTTGCCCGAGCGTGTCTTGGGGAGCGCTTCGGAGAAGCGGATCTGGTCGGGCTTGGCGAAGGAGCCGATCTCGCTCGAGACGTGCAAGCGCAGCGCCGCGCGGAGCTCTTCGCCCGCTTCGAAGCCCTTCGCGAGCGTAGCGAAGGCGGCGATAGCAGTCCCCTTGACCTCGTGCGGGATGCCGACGACCGCGGCCTCGACGACCGCCTCGTGCGCGACGAGCGACGACTCGACCTCCATCGTGCCGATGCGGTGGCCCGAGACGTTGATGACGTCGTCGATGCGGCCCATGATCCAGAAGTTGCCGTGATCGTCACGGCGGGCGCCGTCGCCCGCGGTGTAGACGGGCTTGCCGTCGATGTGGATCGTGGACCAGTAGGTATCGATGTAGCGTTGGCGGTCGCCGTAGACGCCTCGGAGCATGCCGGGCCAGGGCTTTCGTATGACGAGGATGCCGCCGGTGTTGGGCGGGCACTCGTTGCCGTCGTTGTCGACGACCGCTGCATCGATGCCCAGCGCGGGGAGCGTGCACGACCCGGGTGTGGTGGGCGTGGCCCCGGGCATGGGCGTGATGACGTGGCCGCCCGTTTCGGTCTGCC
>CAZNUZ010000078.1:0-6344 GCA_964576725.1 uncultured Phycisphaeraceae bacterium | reverse complement strand
CTCGACAACGGCGCGGACCTCCGCTCGGTGCAGGAGCTCCTGGGCCACCAGTCGCTCTCCACGACGCAGACCTATACCCACCTCTCGACGAGCCGCATGCGCGAGGCGTACGACGACGCCCACCCCCGCGCCGAAGCCGGCTGAGTTCCGGGCACGCTCGAATGAAGTGAGTACTTCCCCCGGCGCCCCGCCTGTTCGCGGGGCGTTTTCACGCGCGAGCGATACGTTCTTGTATGACGAATCACCTTGCTCTTGCGATCCTGGCGACGGTGTGTGCGTGGATGCTGGGGTGCGCTTCGGGAGATCCGGCGCGCGCGGGAGAACCGGTGCGCTCGGCAGGTGCGGCTGACGCCCAGCCGCCCGAGCGGATCCAGGCATGGATGGACACGCTCACGATCCCGCACCACTACGACCCGGAGACGGGCTTTATCGTCGCCGACGAAGTGACGGAGCTGCCAGGCGTCTTTGTCACCGGTGATGACATCGCCCCCGCGGTCAAACAGGCGCGCGCGGCCGGCAAGCGCGTGATCGTCGTCGCGACCGCCGACCGGTGCGCGCCGTGCCAGCAGTACAAGCTCGACGCGCTCAACAATCACTTCGTCGTAAACCGACTCAAGCAAAGTGACATCGTGGCGGTGCACCTTGAGGTGGATCGCCAGCCGGAACTCGCGCGCGAGCTCGTCGGCTCGCTGGGCATCCCGATGACCTACGAGCTCGGGTCGGAGGAGTCAGAAGGCCCCGTGCGCACGCTCCGCGGCCAGCGCTCGGCGAAGGATCTCATGGACTTCCTGAACAACGCATCGGGCGCATAAAAAAACGCCGGCGGATACCGGCGTTGGTCGAGTGCTGCATGTTTGCGTGCTGTTCGGTTATGCCAGTTCGGGGAACATCTCGCGGACGGTGCCGACGAGGTCCTTCACGTGCGAGATCGACTCGTCCATCAGGCCCTTCTCGTCGCCCTCGAGGTTAATCTCGAGGACCTTCTCGACGCCGTCCTTGCCGAGAACAGCGGGCACGCCGACGAAGTAGCCACCCACGCCGTACTCGCTATCGCAGAAGGCCGCGGAGGGGATGATGCGCTTCTTGTCCTTGATGATGGCCTCGCACATCTGGATGGTGCCGGAGGCGGGGGCGTAGTAGGCGCTGGTGCCCATGAGCTTGACGATCTCGCCGCCGCCGACCTTGGCACGGTCGACGCATTCGGTGATGGTCGCCTCGTCGAGGAGCTCGGCGACGGGGATGCCGTGCACGGAGGTGAGGCGGGGGAGGGGGACCATGTCGTCGCCGTGCCCGCCCAGGAGGAGCGCCGAGACGTCTTCGACGGAGCAGCCGATCTCCATGGCGATGAAGGTGCGGAAACGGGCGACGTCAAGCGCACCGGCCTGGCCCATGATGCGGTTGGTGGGGAAGCCGGTCGTCTTCCACGCGGTGTACACCATCGCGTCGAGCGGGTTGGCGACCACGATCACGATCGAGTCGGGGGCGTACTGCTTTACCTGCTCGGAAACCGACTTCACGATCTTCACGTTGGTCTGGATCAGGTCGTCGCGGCTCATGCCCGGCTTGCGCGGCAGGCCCGCGGTGATCACGACGATGTCCGAACCCTCGATGTCCTTGTAGTCCGAGGTGCCGGTGATCGCGCTGTCGAAGCGCTCGATGGGAGCGCAGCAAGCCAGGTCGAGCGCCTTGCCCTTGGCCACGCCCTCCTTGTCGGGGATGTCGAGCAGGACGATATCGCCCAGCTCCTTCTCGGCGGCCCAGTGGGCGCAGGTTGCTCCGACGTTACCGGCACCGATGATGGAAATCTTGGCACGACGCATGGCGGCTCCTCAGCAGCGTGATTGTGGTGATCGGGCCCGCTCGGCGCTCGCGCGAGTGGGGGGCACAGGATATCCCAGCGGCCGAGGATCTGCCGGGCGATTAAGGGGTGTGAGAGGCGACCAGGCTCCGCGAGCACAAAAAAACCAGGCCCGATCGAGCCCGGTTGGTGTCTGCGTTGATGTCTGCGTTGGTGCGAGACCGGTGATTCAGCGGCGTGCCCGAATCACCATGCAGTTAGGCGCGTCGCCGGCGGAGGCCGACGAGGCCCGCGCCGAGTGCGAGGGCGGCTGCGCCGGGAGTCGGCACGATCTGGCCCAGGATCGCCAGCGTCGATTGGTACGTCACCGTGTCGCCGGGCGTCAGATCGAAGCGGGTGCGGATGCCCAGTGTGTTGAAGACGTCGGGGGCAGCGACGTTGTTGAAGTTCAACGGCCCGAGGCCCGTCGTCACCGGGAAGCTGGTGGTCGCCGAGGTGCCGGCGGGGCCGAGGGTCTGGTTGTCTACGCCGTCGAGGATCGCGGTGTAGAGGTTCTCGCCTGCGGGGACCGAGAGCTGTGCAGAGCCGTCTGCGTTGGTGTCCGAGAGCGTGGCGATGGCCGAGCCGGCGATGGTGGCGTTGGTGTACCCGGGGCCCGGGATGGGGCTGCTGATGTTGGTGATGACCGACAGCGTCCCGGGGAGGGTGTTGGTGACCACGAGGTTCTCAACGACAAAGTCCGAGCCGAACCCGCCGCGGCTGTTGCCGGGGGCGTTGTCACGGATGCTGAAGTCGAGTTCCCAACCGTTGGCCTGGATGCCCGAGCCCTCATAGAGGATCGTGCCATCGGGCTGAACAGAGCCCTGGGCTGCGGCTGGGTTCCAAGACGCAAGGCTCCAGGACGTCGGGTTCGCCCCGACGGTCTGGATCGTGAACGTCAGCGTCGCGGAGGCGGTTCCGGCCAAAGCCAAAACGCCCAGCGCAGCTGGGGTAAGGAACTTGTGCATGACGTGCTTCTCTCTCATGGCGCAGTGAAGCGCCGGGTGACGGTTTCTCGCTCACAAATCCCCGTGAGCTGGGGTGAGCGTACCGTAAATTCACAGAGAATCGCACACCATTTTTACGGCTGACATGTCCCACGCGATCGGCTTAGCCCTGCCGGATACGCCGACTCGCGATGATGAGGCCCAGGCCCGCGCAGAGCAGGGTCCCGGGAGAGGGGATGAACGTGAAGGAGAGGGTCACATCTCCCGTGAGGGTGAAGTCGTCGACCCGGCGGAGAAACGCGGTGCCGTCGGGGAAGCCCTCGGGGAAACTGAAGAACGTGGTAGGAGTGATGCCCACGGTCGGGGCGGCCCCCTCGGTTAGCCGGTCGAGGATGTCGGGGACCGACGGGGTGCTGGTGAGGTCCCACGTCTGCTGAACAAGGAGTGCATCCTCGTCGAAAGAGATGAAATCGGGGCCCGAGCCGGGCTGGTTGTCCGTCTCGGGGAGCGAGAGGGGGGCGTCGATGAGCGCCTCTCCTTGCGCGAAGAGCGCGAGTGTGCTGGACGAGCTGCCGAGGTCGAAGGTCGTGCGCGCCCCGGGTGCGTAGCGCACCGGGAGGTCGATGACGGGGTCGCTGGCCACGTTTTCGAGTGCGGCCGAGATGTCCGCGGTCGCGTCGATGGTCAGCGTGACCGCGACGACTTCGAGCACGTCTTGCGGATCGAAGGCATCGAAGGTGAGGCTCACCTCGCCTCCCCCGGGCTGAAAGACCGCGGAGAAGGGCAGGGTCTGCTCGACGGTGCCCGCGAAGACGCTCGCCTGGGCATGGGCTGCGAAGAGGGCCACGGGCAGGGTCACAGCGGGGAGGGCAGCGAGGGAGAGGGTGCGGTGGGCGTGCACAGTGGTGCTCCGGAAGGGGATGCGCGGGCTGGGGCGGTCCCAGCCTCTCTCCCGTTTATCGGCAGCCTCGTGCGGGTTCTGATGATCGAGCCCGATTATCGGCCATATCTCTGTGCCCGCCTGCCCGGACCGGCGAGGCGTCAGTCCTCGTACTCGTCGAAGACGCCCTTGGCCGACTGCTCAGCGACGTACTTCTCGAAGGCGTTGTGTTGGTACGAGATGAAGATGAAGGCGTGCTCGAGGGCGAGCCACTCGATATCCGTGGGGTCGGCGTCGAGGTCCTTGCGGAGTCGGTTGAGTTCGGCGAGGAGTGCTTCGGATTTCATAGGGCTTGGGCCTCACGGTGGCGGGTGGGGGAGCGGTCACGCCCGCGGATCGGGTCGCGATGCATGCTAGTCCGTGCCGCCCGGGGCGTTTGACGTTGCGGGGACGACCGCTACCATGGAGGCCCCGCTGGGAGGCCTACGGCCCACCGGCAGACGGGGCAGTAGCTCAACTGGGAGAGCGCTTCGGTCGCATCGAAGAGGTTGTGAGTTCGAGTCTCATCTGCTCCACTTTCTCGTCCGTTTGGCCTTGGGCCGCCCGGGCGCATCGGAACCACGACGCACCACCGGCTCGGCACCTCGCCGGGCCGGTTTGCGTTTGGGCAGGCGCGACTGCGGAGGTACTCTCGCCCTATGGCCGGCAACCGTGACACGCCCGCGATGCGGCAGTACATCTCGTTCAAGAAGCAGCACCCCGACTGCGTGCTCTTCTTCCGCATGGGCGACTTCTACGAGATGTTCGACGAGGACGCCGAGCTCGTGCACCGCGTCCTCGGGCTGACGCTGACGGAGCGTTCGTCGGGCATCCCGATGGCGGGCGTGCCCTACCACCAGCTCGATACGTACGTCCGCCGGCTCATCGATCAGGGGCACCGCGTGGCGGTGTGCGATCAGGTGCAGGACCCGAAGGAGGCCAAGGGCGTGGTCGAGCGCGCGGTGACGCGCGTGCTCACACCCGGGACGCTGGTAGAAGAGTCGCTGCTGGCCGAGGGGAGCGCGAACTTTCTGGCCGCCGTCGCGTTCACGGGCGACGGTCCGGCCGACCCCGTGGGCGTCGCGCTGCTCGAGGTCTCAACGGGGGCGTTCACCATCTTCGATTGCCCGCTCGCGGAGGCGGCCCACGAGCTGATCCGGCGTGATGTGCAGGAGGTGCTCTACTGCGAGGTCGCAGCGGGGGACTTGCCGGAGCGCGTGACGAGGTTGCTCGAGGCCGTCGACAGGCCGGGCACGCCGCGGCCTTCGTGGCACTACCGGCGCGATGAAGCGCTCGAGGCGCTGCGTGAGCAGTTCGGCGTCGCGACGCTCACGGGCTTCGGCATCGACGAAGAGCTCGACCCCGCGGTGCCCGCAGCGGGCGTGGTGCTGCGGTACATCCGAGAGACGCAGGCGCTGGGCGATCGCGCTGTGGCGACGGCGGAGGGCTTCAGCTCGGGCACACCCGCGGCGCGCGCCGCCCGGGAGCGCACGCTCGCGCACCTTGCTCCGCCCGTGCGCGAGCGGGCCGACGGGCTGTTACGCCTGGACGCTGCCGCACTCCGCGCGTTGGAGGTCGAACGGACGATCCGATCGGCCGACACCGAGGGATCGCTGCTCGGTGTCTTCGCGGGCGTCGGTCGGGGCGGGTGCCGAACGCCGATGGGCAAGCGATTGCTGCGCGAGTGGCTGTGCCGGCCGCTCTCGGACGGGCCCGAGATCGACAAGAGGCTCGACGCGGTCGAGGTGTTTGTCGGCGATGCTGCGCTGTCCGCGGGCGTGGCTGAGGCGCTCGACCCGGTGCAGGACGTGGCGCGGATCGTTGCGCGTGTGGCGCTGGGCCGATCGACCCCGAGAGACGTCGTGGCGCTCGGGCGTTCGGTCGGGGCGGCGTCGGTGTTGAGTGAGGCGATTACCGGCTGCGCGCCGTTGGCGGCTTACGCCGAGCGGCTGGGCAGGGTCGAGGACGTCCTCGGGCCGCTCGCAGCAGAGATCGTGCGCGTGTGCGTGGAGTCGCCGCCCGCGCACCTGCGCGAGGGCGGGCTCGTTCGTGACGGGGTCGACGAAGCGCTCGACGAGGCGCGGTCGCTCCAGCGCGACGCTGGGGCGTGGCTCGCGGAGTACCAGGCACGGCTCGTCGAGGAGCACGACCTCCCCAGTCTCAAGGTGGGTTACAACAAGGTCTTCGGGTACTACATCGAGCTCCCGCGGGTGCAGGCCCAGCGGGCGCCGGACGTTTTTACCCGCAAGCAAACGCTGAAAAACGCCGAGCGGTTCATCACGCCCGAGCTCAAGGAGTACGAGGACAAGGTCCTCCGCGCGTCCGAGACCGCGGTGCAGCGGGAGGTCGAGCTCTTCCACAACCTGTGCGCACTCGTCGCCGAGCGCATCGAAGAGGCACGCGACTACGCCCAGACCGTTGCGCAGCTCGATGTGCTGCTAGCGTTCGCGGACAAGGCCCGGCGGCGCAACTGGGTGCGTCCTTCGATGACCGAAGACCCCCAGCTCGATATCGCGGAGGGAAGGCACCCCGTTCTCGACGAGCTGCTCGAAGACCGTTTCGTGCCCAACGACTGCGCGCTGGGCGGCGAGTCGGGTTCGTTCGCGCTCATCACCGGGCCCAACATGGCGGGCAAGAGCAC
>CAZNUZ010000077.1:0-6468 GCA_964576725.1 uncultured Phycisphaeraceae bacterium | reverse complement strand
GGGACGATGAGCGTCTGCCCGATCTCGCCCGCGGTGCCCATGGGCCCGCGGAAGACCCGCCCGTTGATCACGATGCCCCCGCCCACGCCCGTCCCGACCCAGATGGCAAGAGCGTCCTGCGCGCCCCGGCCTGCGCCGTGCTTCGCTTCGCCCAGCGCTGCTGCGTTGACGTCGTTCTCCAGCGCCACGGGCATCCCGCCCAGGCGCTCGGAGAGGGGAGCGGTGACGGGCAGGTGCGCCCACCCGAGGTTCGGCGCGTCGATAACGGTGCCGGCTTCGAAGTCGATCGCGCCGGGGGCTGCGAAGCCCAGCGCGCCGATCTGCTCGAGCCCGAGGCCCGCGCCTGCGGCGCAGGCGCGGGCGGCTTCGGCGACGGCGTCGAGGACCGCCTCGGGCCCCTTCTGCGCGTGCGTGTAGGCCCCGATGCGGTGCAGGATCGTGCCGGTGTGATCGACCACACCCGCCTGCAGGTGCGTGCCGCCCAGATCGATGCCGATGACGGGAGATGCGTCGGTCGCGTCCATGGTGCGAGGGTAGCACCCCGGGGGGCGGGCCAGCGCGTCGGTCTTGCTACGATCGTGCGATGCCGCCTGTTTGGACGCTACTTCTCGGACTCTGGGCCCTGCTCATCGTGATCGGCCTGTGGCTGCGCCCCGTGATGATCCGGGGCGACTCCGACCCGCTCGCCGCCTTCTGCGTCCGGGTCTTTCAGATCCACGCCCGGCTGTTCCACAACCTCACCATCACCGGCAGCGCGCACGCCGAGTCGGCCCGCTGCGCACTCGCGTCGGGCCGGCCCGTGATCGTGGCGCCCAACCACACCGCGGGGATCGACCCGACGCTCATCATGTCGGGCCTGCGCTTCGAGCCCCGCTGGATGATGGCCGCCGACATGCGCGCGCCGGTCCTCGAACCGCTCTGGTCCTTCGCGCGGATCATCTTCGTCGATCGCTCGAAGCGCGACGCCTCGAGCCTGCGCACCGCGCTGCGGCATCTCGACGAAGGCATGGCGCTGGGCGTCTTCCCCGAGGGCCACATCGAGCGCCCGCCCAAGCACCTCTTGCCGTTCAAAGACGGGATCGGCCTCTTGGTGCGCAAGTCGGGGGCGCTGGTGCTGCCCGTCGTGGTGGACGGCACGCCTCAGGTGGACCCCGCGTGGGCGAGCCTGTGGGTGCGGAGCGATTCGACGGTCCGGTTCCTCGAGCCCGTGGACTACCGGGCGCTGGGCATCAGTACGCCCGCTGCGATCACCGCCGATTTGCAAGAGCGATTCGCGCGTGCGACGGGCTGGCCCGTTTCGCTGCGCACCCCGCTGATCGGCGACGGCCTGCGCCTGCTGGTCGACGTCGAGGGGCGGTACTACGACGAAGCGACCGGGCGCGTGCTCGAAGACGATCAGGCGCTCGCGCTTGCGGAGCAGGCGGGCATCATCGAGGCTGGAGAGATTTCAACCGGGCAGGGGGCCTGACCGTGCGTGTGCGCATCAGCGGTGAATTGGTCGCGTCGGAGCCGGGGCGTTTGGAGCTTGCGCTCGGCCCGGAGGTCTTCGAGGTGCTGGTGCCGCCCGTGGTGAGCGAGGAACTCGCGGGGCGTGTGGGCGAGTCGATCACGCTGCACACGCGTGAGGTGTACGAGTCTCAGGGGCAGGGCTCGAGTTTCGTGCCGCGTGTGCTGGGTTTCATGACGCTCGACGAGCGGACCCTCTTCGAGCTCTTGACGACGGTAAAGGGATTCGGCCCGCGCAAGGCGCTTCGGAGCATGGCGGCGCCGGCTTCGCGATTCGCGCGTGCGATCGCCGAGGGCGACAGCGCGTTCCTCAAGGGCCTGCCCGAGATCGGCAAGCGCACCGCCGAGACGATGATCCTCGACCTCAAAGACAAGGTGGGCGTGCTCGCGCTGGACCTCGAGGACGCGGGTTCCGCCCCCGCCGCTGCGCCCACGCCGCCCGCTTCCACGGGCGTCGAGCAGGCGGTGTCGGCGCTGGTCCAGCTCGGGGAGCAGGCCAGCAGCGCCGAGGCGCTCGTCGCCCGGGCGGTCGCTGGTGATCCCGCCCTGGCACAGGGGAGCGCCGACGCGGTCCTCGCAGCCGCCCTTGCGGTACGATCCTGACCCTACGCTCGGACGACGGGCGGGCGCACGTAGAGCAACCGACAGACAGACGACGACCGAGGATCCGGAGAGACGCAGATGCGGCACGCAATGATCATGGCAGGCGGTGTGGGTACGAGGCTCTGGCCCGTGAGCCGTGAGGCGACCCCGAAGCAGCTCGTACCGCTCATCGAGCAGGGCGGCGAGCGGGTCTCGCTCCTGCGCCTCGCGTGCGAACGCCTCGAGGGCCTCATCGACCCCGGGCAGCGCTACATCTGCACCAACGAGCGCTACCGCGGGCTCATCAAAGAGACGATCCCGGGGTTCACCGACGAGCGCATCCTCGGCGAGCCCGCCGGCCGGGACACGGTCAACGCCGTCGGCTTCGCAGCGGCCGTCTTGAACAAGCGCGACCCCGACGCGATCTTCTGTGTGCTCACCGCCGACCAGATCATCCGCCCCGGCGACACGTTCCGCTCGTGCATCGACGCCGGCTTCAAACTCGTCGAAGACGACCCCAACCGCCTCGTGACGTTCGGCATCAAGCCGACCTTCCCCGCGACGGGCTACGGGTACATCGAGAGCGGCACGCCCGTCCCGGGCTTCGAGGACGCGGGCGCGTTCGTCGAGCGCTTCGTCGAGAAGCCGAGCCTCGAGAAGGCGCAGGCCTACGTCGAGTCCGGCGCTTTCGTTTGGAACGCGGGCATGTTCGTGTGGAAGGCGAGCACCTTCCTCGACTGTCTCCGCCGGTACAAGCCCGAGTCGCACGAGGGCCTGATGGAGATCGCCGCAGCCTGGGACACGCCCGACCAGCAGGCCGTCCTCGAGCGTGTGTACCCGGACCTGCCCAAGATCTCCGTCGACTACGCGATCATGGAGCCCGCCTCGCGCGAGCAGCAGCGTGCGCGGGGCACGGCGCACGAGGCCGAGTCGGTCAAGGTGTGCACCGTGGGCATGGACCTCGAGTGGCTCGACATCGGCAGCTGGCCCAGCTTCGCCGAGACCGTCGATGAGGACGAGTCCAAGCGCACCCGCACCACGGGCGGCGCGCTCGTGCACGAGAGCCCCGGTGCGCTCGTCGTCAACACCGTCGACGGGCACACCGTCACCGTGCTCGGCGCCGACGACATGATCGTGGTCCACACCAAGGACGCCACGCTCGTGATGCCCGCGGACAAGGCGCAGGATCTCAAGACGCTTCACGGCATGCTGCCCGACTCGCTCAAGTAAGCAGCGCCGAGGTGTCACCCGAGCGCTGCATCTACCTCGATCACGCCGCGACGAGCTGGCCCAAAGCGCCGGGCGTCGCAGTCGCCGTCGCCGCGGCCCTCGGTGCGCAGCTCGGCAACCCCGGGCGCGCGGGGCACCGCGCTTCGCGCGAGGCCGCCGATCACATCGAGGCGTGCAGAGACGCCCTTGCGCGCCTGCTGGGTGAGCGCGATACATCGCGCGTTGTTCTTGCACCGAGCTGCACGCAGGCGCTCAGCGCCGCGCTCTTCGGCGTGATCGCGCGCGAGCGACATGCCGGCCGCAAGCCGCATGTGGCGACGACCGCCTCGGAGCACAACGCCGTCCTCAGGCCGCTCTTTCATGCAGCGGATACGGGCGACGCCGAGCTGGCCATCGTCCCCTGCGACAGCGCGGGGCGCCTCGATCCGCAGGAGATCGCCCAGCATGTGCAACCCGAGACGGCGCTCGTCGCGCTCGCGCACGCGAGCAACGTCACGGGGATTGTGCACGACGTTCGAGCGATCTCCGACGCGGTGCGCGCAAGAGCGCCGGAGGCGCTGATCGTTGTTGATGCGGCTCAGACGATCGGCATGCTCCCGGTGCACCCCGCGGAGATGGGCGCGGACCTTGTTGCGATCGGCGGTCACAAGGGGCTGCTCGGCCCGCCGGGGACGGGGGCGCTCTGGGTCGGCCCGCGGGCGACGGGCCGGGTCGTGCCCCTCGTGCACGGCGGCACGGGCGACAGCCGCGCCAGGGCCGTCCCCGACGAGCTCCCGCGCGGCATGGAGTCGGGCACCGCCAACGCGCCCGCGTGCGCGGGGCTCCTCGCCGCCCTCCCCGAGGTGATCCGGGGCCTCGATGAGCAGCGCCTCGCGCACGAGCTCGCCCTCGCCGACCGGCTCGCGCGGGCGATCGACGCGCTCGATGGCATCGAGGTCGTCAGCGCGCGGGACGGGAGGCGCGTGCCCGTGGTCGCTTGCAGGTGCGAGGCGATGCCCGGCGGGGAGTACGCCGCCGCCCTCGACGCGAGCTTCGCGATCGCCTGCCGGAGCGGCCTGCACTGTTGCCCGCTGCTCAACGACGCCATCGGCTGCCCCGACGGCACCCTCCGCTTCAGCATCGGATGGTCCACGACCGAGGCGGAGATCGATGCTGCGATCGCAGCCATGCGCGCACTGACGGCGTGATGTCTGCCGGCGAGCAATCGAGCCTGATCTCAAAGTTGACCACGGGTTGAGAGCGATGTGATCGTGTGCTCGGCGTGGCGTTACTGAGCCTGCGCTTCCTCGGCCTCTTGCGCGATGCGCTCGAGGAAGAGGTCCTCGGCCTCTTGGTACCCGTCGTAGGCGCGGTTCATCCGATCGAGCAGGCCCTCGGCCTCCTCGGGGCTGAGACCGCCCTGCGAGAGGATCACCTGCATCGACTCGGTCGCTGCGCGCAGGTCCGAGACCGCGCCCGCGTACGACCGGGCGGCGTCGTAGAGCAGCTCGTATTCGAGCTCGCGCATGTCGGGGCGGTAGATCAGGCGCCACGGCGAACGGCGCACTTCGATCAGCGTGTCGCGGAGTTGGTCGGAGGCGAGGCGGAAGTTGCCCAGGCTCTTGCGGAGACTCGGCTTCTGCTCGTCGATGAACTCGCCGACGGTGGCGACCGAGTCGCCGGCCTTCTCGAGCTCGGCCTTGCCGGTGTTGAGAATGTCCACGAAGCGGTCGGTGAGCTCGCCGTTCAGCCGCTCGGAGAAGGCGCGCGCGTTCTCGGTGGTGTCGCGTGCGTTGGCGATGGCGGCGTCGACGTTGTCTTTGTTGTCGTCGAGGTAGGTGCGTGCTTTGCTGAAGAGGACCTCGACGTCGTCGATGCGCTGCTGGAGGTCGTCTGCGATGGCGGGGGCCTTCTCGGTCGTCTCGTCGATGTTCGCGGTGATGCTGTCGATCCGCCCGCGCCAGAGGTTCTCCCAGTCGGTGCGGACGTTGCTGACGACCACGCGTGCGTCGTCGATGGTCGCGGAGGCGCCGTCGATCGCGCCCACGGTCCGGTCGGCGACGCCGTCGAGTTTCTCGGAGAAGCTGCGCGCGTTGGCGAGGATGCTCTGGAGGTTGGCCTTCTCTTCGTCGCCGTAGCCGGCCTGCGCGAGGAAGGTGGGTGGTGCGAGCGCCCCGCGGAGCGTGCCGCCCTCGGCGAGGGCGCTCCCCGTGCCGAGGTCGGGGAAGTTGATGACGCCCTGCGTCCCGAGCAGGGGCAGCTCGAGGTAGGCCAGGGCGTCCTCGGCGATGCGGATGTCCTGGGCGATGCGCATGCCCACGTCGATGCCCTCGATCGCGCCCTGCGCGCCTTCTACGAACTCGACCGACTCGACCACGCCCACGCGCCGGCCGCCCACGCGCACCTCGGCGCCCGGCTGGAGGCCGCCGATGTTCGCGCCCAGCGCGAAGCGCAGGGTGTACTGCTTGGTGCCCATCGTGTCGAGGACGCCCGAGAGGACGATGATCACAACGACGGAGGCGAGTATCGCCGCGATCACGAAGACGCCGGCGAGGAAGTGGTTGCTCTGGTTGCGCGTGGCCATGTCGTGGGTCCGGTGTGTTTAGCGTTCGCCCTCGGGCGTGGCGGGTTCGTCTTCGAGGATGGGCGAGCTGAGGGAGGAGACGCGGGTCGAGACGACCGAGGGCATCGAGGGCCTGAGATCGGCCGAATCGCCCAGGAGGTCTTCCTCGTAGTTCGAGCTCTCCTTGCGTTCGGTGATTGGCCCCTCGGGGTCGCCGCGGAGGAACTGGCGGATGAGCTGGTGGTCTTCGGAGAGGGTGTGCACTTCCGCTTCGGGCGTGTCGCGGAGCTTCTCGTACCACTGGCGCTCTTCGACGACGAGCATGCGGCCCTTGTCGAACATCGCCATGCGGTCGGCGATGGTGAAGGCGCTGTCCATCTCGTGCGTGACGACCACGCTCGTGACGTTGAGCTTCTTGGTGAGGTCGATGATGAGCTGGTCGATCTGTGCGGAGGTCACGGGGTCGAGGCCCGCGCTGGGTTCGTCGTAGAAGAGGATGCGCGGGTCGAGCGCGAGCGCGCGGGCGAGCCCGGCGCGCTTCTTCATGCCGCCCGAGATCTGCGAGGGGTACTTGTCGGCGTGCTCGCGCAGGCCCACCAGCTCGAGCT
>CAZNUZ010000076.1:0-6679 GCA_964576725.1 uncultured Phycisphaeraceae bacterium | reverse complement strand
ACCTGCACTCGGGCTTCGAGAAGCTCGGCGAGCACCTCGACTACAACCAGTACGTCACCATCGTCTCGCGGATGAACTACCTCTCGCCCGTCAGCAACGACATCTGCTGGCACCACACCGTCGAGAAACTCTTCGGCATCGAGCTCACGCCCCGTTGCAAGGTGCTCCGCACGATCATGGCCGAGGTCGGCCGGATCCAGGACCACCTGCTCAACGTCGGCGCAGCGGCCCTCGACCTGGGCGCCTTCACCGGATTCCTCTACGCCTTCAACGTGCGCGAGGTCATCTACGACATCTCCGACTACATCTCGGGCCAGAGGTACCACCCCGACTGGACGCGCGTCGGCGGCATCATGAAGCCCATCCCGGATGACGACACCTTCCGCCGCATGATCCGCAACCTGATCGATAAGGAAGTCCCCCGCGCGATCAAGGACCTCGAGGACCTCGTCCTGCGGAACAAGATCTTCATGGATCGCACCGTCGGCATCGGGGCGATGTCCAAGGAAGAGGCGATCAACTGGTCGCTCTCGGGCCCCGTCGCCCGCGCCTCGGGCGTCGAGCGCGATGTCCGCAAGGACGAGCCCTACCTGTGCTACCAGGAGAACTGGGACGGCCAGGGCGCCGAGGCCGTCAAGTTCGCGGTCCCCGTCCACAAGGACGGCGACGTGTACGCCCGCTTCCAGGTCCGCCTCGAAGAGATGAAGCAGGCCTGCAAGATCATCGATCAGCTCCTGGGCGACGACCTCTGGGCCAAGCTCAAAGACATGCCCGACGACACCTTCGCCGACGGCAAGTTCGTCAAGCCCCGCAAGGCAGACGTCTACGGCAGCATCGAGGGCCTCATCCAGCACTTCGAGCTCATCATGTCCAACCGCGGCTGGGACGCGCCCATCGCGGAGATCTACGGCCGGCACGAGACGGCCAACGGCGAGCTCGGCTACTACATCGTCGCCGACGGCGGCCCGCGCCCCTGGCGCGTCAAGTGCCGCCCGCCCAGCTTCATCAACTACCAGACGATGGCGCGCCAGCTCGAGGGCCACATGCTCGCCGACACCGTGGCGATCATCGGCTCGCTCAACGTCGTGGCGGCGGAGCTGGATCGGTAAGCGGCCCGGTGGCGTCGTACAACACCGGCCTCGCAGCCGAGTACCACGTGCTCTCCGCCCTCACACGTCTCGGGCTCGACGCCTGCCTGACGATGGGCAATCGCAAGGCGGTGGACATCTTCCTGTTCCGCGACGGCCGGCCCGCGCTGCGCCTCGATGTGAAGGGCGTCGCGGGCCCGCACGATTGGACCGTACAGCCTCAGCACTTCGAAGAGGGCGGCCCCGACTTCCTGGTGCTTGTCAGCTACGAGGGGCGCATCGGCGATCCCACGCAGGCGCCCAGGTGCTGGGTGATGAGCACCGAGGACGCCGCCGAATTCCGGAAGGTGTACCCCACCCGCACGATCCTCTCCCGTTCGCGGATCCTGCGTGAGGGTGAGCGGTTCTTGGAGGCTTGGGGCGTGCTCTCGGCATAGGGAGGGCTGGGCAACCCCGCATCAACGCGTGCCGACCTGCTACGATCGATGACCCGACCACAGGAGCACACATGGCCTGGATCACCAAAGACTCTGCCGGCACCAAGATCCCCCGCCGCGACGAGCCCTACCTCACCGACGCCATCAAGGCGGAGATGACCGAGAAGTACCTCCCCCGCTACGAGACGAAGCAGGGGGCGCTCCTTCCCACCCTCCACCGCGTCCAGGAGGAGCACGGGCACCTCCCCGCGCAGGCCCTCATGGAGATCGCTGAGTTCCTCGATCTCGCACCGGGCGAGGTCATCGACACCGCGTCGTTCTACGAGGAGTACTGGCTGAAGCCCAAGGGCGAGCACGTCGTAGCGGTCTGCCGGTCCATCGCGTGCGAGGTGTGCAACCACGCAGCATTGTCAGACGTCTGCAAGAAGAAGCTCGACGTCGAAGAGGGCGAGACCTCCGAAGACGGCAAGTTCACCTTCGTCGAGCTCGAGTGCCTCGGCTCCTGCGGCACCGCCCCCGTCGCCATGATCGGCCACACGCTCCACGAGAACCTCACCCCCGAGAAGATGGAACAGCTCCTCGACGAGGCGGCCAAGTCCTCCGGGCACTGAGCGCCTAAGCCCCGCGCGCCTTCGCTACATTACGATCAGCACCAGTCCAAGCCACACCGCTGCGACGACCATCGCGATGGCGGCGTAGCCCACCACGTCGCGCGCTTTCACGCCCGTGATCGCGAGCAGCGGCAGCGCCCAGAAGGGTTGGAGCATGTTGGTGAGCTGGTCGCCGTAGGCCACGGCCATCACCATCTTGCCCGGGTCGACGCCGAGGGCCGTCGCGGATTCCATCGCGAGCGGGCCCTGGATCGCCCACTGCCCGCCCCCCGAGGGCACAAAGACGTTCACCACCGCGGCGCTGCACATCGAGAGCAACGGCAACGTCCCCGCGCTCGCCGAGCCGGCGATCGAGTCCGACATCAGCGCAAGCAGGCCCGAACCCGCCATCACGCCCATGATCCCCGCGTAGAGCGGGAACTGAAGGATGATCCCCGCGCACCCGCTGGCAGCCTCCTCGATCGCGCTCAGCAAACTCCTCGGCGAGCCGTGCAGGACCAGCGCGAGCAGCAGGAACGTCAGGTTGAGCGTGTTGGGGTTCAGGCGCAGGGCGCCGCTCGCTGCGCCCTCCGAGCCGAGCACGCCACCCGTCCACTCGTGCGCAAGGCCCGGCGCGTAAAAGCCCAGCGCCCACGCACCGACGAGCACCGCGAGCAACCAGTTGATGAGGGGCGTGCCTTCGAGGAGTCGCACCAAAGGCCCGGGGCGATCCGATTCGGTTTCTGTGTTGGCCGTGGCCGGTGCGACGGGCTCCGCGGGCGGGCTCGTATGCGCTTCGCCGCCGCCCAGCGAATCCGCTTCGCTCGCAGTCGTAGTCGCAGCCGCTGGGGCACGCTTCGGGCTCAGCAGCGCATAGACGACCGGGATGATGACGAGCAGCCCGCCCGTCGCGACGAGGTTGAGGGGGCTGAGCACCGTCTCGCTCAGCGCGAGCGGCTGGGCGTCGACGCCCTCAGGGAAGACCGAGGCGACCTCTGCAGCACTCGTCATCTTGAGCGGCGCGCTGCCCGAGAAACCGCCGTGCCAGACGAGCATGCCCGTGTACCCCGCCGCCGCGAGGAGCGGGGCGGGCGCTTCGATGCCGCGCTCGCGGAGGCGCTTGGTCGTATCGCGCGCGAGCAGCGCCCCGCCGATGAGCCCCAGGCCCCAATGCGCCACGCCCAACCCCGCAGCAATGAACGCGACGAGCAACGCCGCCTGTGCGCACGACCGCGGGAGCGATGCGAGCCCGCGGATGATCGCGGCAAAGGGCCTGCTCGCTGCCACTGCGAAGCCCGTCACGAGGATCAGACACATCTGCATCCCGAAGGCGAGGAACTTCCAAACGCCCGACCCCGAGTCGCTCCAGGCAGCGACCAACTCGCCCGGGCCTGTGTCGGTCTGCCACCACGCGAGGCCGATAGTGGCCGCTGTGAGGATCACCGCGATCACGAAGGGATCGGGAACGACATGGCGGAAGGCGCGAGCGAGGGCGGTGCCGAAGGAAGCGAGCATCCGCTCAGGGTACAGCAGCCGCCGTTGTCAGCAGGATCACCAGCACGACCGCGAAGGCCGACTTGATAACCGTCGAGAGCAGCCGGCCTATGGCGGCCCCCGACCCGACGGCGAGCACGCTCGTGCTCGTGCGCAGCTCCGCGGGCTTGCTCACCTCGAGCAGGATCGCTCCGATCGCTGCGCCCGCTGCGCCGCCGACGAGTGTCCCGATGATCGGCAAAAAGGCGAGGAAGATGGTGCCCGCGATCGCGCCGATCAGCCCGCCCACCGTCGCGCCCGCGAGCGCCCGCTTCGACGCGCCCGCCTTGGCAGCACCGAGCGTGCCCGAGAGAAACTCCGCTACTTCCGCCAGCACGCAGACCACCAGCGCCGCCCCGATCGTCCACCACGAGAAGGGAGACTCCGGGGAGAGCGCCCACTGCGCACCAAGGGCGATCAGCAAATAGGCCCACAGCCCGGGCAGGCCGACGAGCGTCAGCACGATCGCGCCGAGTCCGACAAAGCCCATCGTGATCGCGAGGAAAAGCTCGAGCATCTCAGGGGTTGTATTGGGAAACGCGTGCCGCGTCGATCACGAGCGGGTTTCTGCCTCGGGATCCTCGCCCGGAGTGTCGCCCGCGGGCGGCTCTTCGGGCTGCTCCTCTTCCTCGTCTTCGTCGGGCTCATAGTGGGGGCTCTCGGCCCACATCTCGAGCATCCACTCCTCGAGGGGCATGTAGCGGTAGAGGTCGATCTTCCGCTCGCCCGATTCGCCGCGGAGGGTCAGGAAGACGAGGTACTTGTCCCATTTGCGCTTGTCGAACACCTCGATGTCATCGGGGACGATCGTCTTGCCGCCGGGCATGGTGAGGCGCTTGGCCGCAGGGTCGTAGCGATAAGACTTGGTCGCCTGAGCCAAGAAGACCGCGAGGAAGTAGAGCCCGAGCAACCCGCCGATCGCGCAGATGCCCCACTGCACCGGGATGTCCCACTTGTTGAGCGGCTTGGGCGCGTCGGGCGTGCTGTCGACGATGGTCGTCAGTTCCGCCAGCCGCTCGCGCGGGTTGGTGAAGAGTGTCTGGGTCGGCTCGGCAGAGCTGCCCGCTTCGCGCGAGGCGAGCTCGGCCCGGTTCGCTTCGGTCAGGCCCTCGAGCGGCTCGACGCGCGACAGGGCGGTGAGCCACAGGAAGAGCGCGGTGTCGACGTCGCGCTCCAGGCTGCCCTCCAGCTCCTCGAACCGCTGGGCGGGGTCCTCGATGGAGACCTGGGCCGGCGTGCGCATGCCCGCAGCAAAGGCCTTATCCAGGTACTCCTGCTCGGCGAAGAGCGCGACCTTGCGCCCGCGATCGGGGTAGATCCAGACCGCGTCGACGAAGCCCCAGACCCCCAGGCCCAGGAAGACGACGATCACGAGCAGCGCTTTGAATGCCCAAGGCCGCCCCAGATGCGTGCGCAGCTCCTCGTTGGCGGTCGCGGCTTCGGTCGGTTTCGGGTCTGCGTCGGTGTGCATAGTGCGGCCTTTATCGGCGCGCACGCGGCGCGTCCGTCATCGAGTTTCAGAACCAGTCTAAATCGCCCGGGCGGGCCGCGTCAGCCAAGCCGCCCCCCGAAGCCGCCCCCGAACCGCCCGCCGCTCGGCTTCGTCCCGAGGCGGATCGATCCCAGCGCCCGGCGCCACCACGCGTCGGCCCACGCCCGGCCTGCGGGTGTCCGGGTGAGCTTCGAAAAACCGTAGTGACCGCGGGCGGGGTCGTACTTCCGCCTCGGGATGCTCGGCGCCTCCGGGTGCAGCCCGTAAAGCGCCTGCGTGAGCCACTCGCTGTGCTCCCGGCGAGCCTTGGCCGACGAGAGCTCGAAGCGCGTTGGTCTGCGGAACGGAGACATACCGAATCAAACCCCTGCCAAGGCCATCACTCCACCACGAACCACGCTCGCCAGCGTAAATCCCATCCAGCAGAAACACACCCAAACAAATTCATAAAAACACTTCTATCGAACAAAAGTGCATCGCGTGTGAACAGAAGGCGCTCTTTGCGTGCTCTACAAGCGGTGCTGGGCCGACCGGTGCCGCACACGGGCTGCTCTCTCACCCGTTGTGCCCTTCCCGATGCTCTTCACGGAGGTTCACAATGAACGCTACGACCAATTCACACACCGCCCGCCGCTCCGCAAACCGTCGGGCCCTGATTCTCGCGGGCGGCCTCGGCCTAGCGACCTTGGGCGCAACAGGCTGCGCAAACGCGGGCGAGGGCGCCTTCTCGGGGGCGGCGCTCGGTTCGCTCGCGGGCCTCGCCATCGGCAGCCTCTCGGGCAACGCCGGCGAAGGGGCAGCCATCGGCGCGATCGCCGGCGGCGTGGGCGGCGCGATCATCGGTGATCAGAACGAGAAGGCCGACCGCCGAGCAGGCTACGACCCCCACCGGCCCGACTGGGACCGCCCCGCCCCGCGTCACCGCTCCGACAACTGGTAAACCCCGGGCCCCCGAGATCCGTCAGGCCCAGCTCGGTTCAGCCGGGCCCCTCTAGCCACCGCTCCCCCCGGCCATTCCTCAGGCCGGGGCGGATTTCAGCATCTGCTGCGCCGTCAGGGCGGCGCCCATCAGGCCCGCGTTGTCCTTGAGCGTGGTGACGCGCACCTCGACCCGGCCTGCGCACGCGGGCGGGAAGACCGCCGCCCGGATCGCCTTCACAAGGCGCTCGGAGTACGACGGGGGCAGCGACTCCGCAAGCCCCCCGCCCAAGAGCACCAGCGGGATACCCAGCAGCGTGATCGCGTTGGCGACCGAGACGCCAAGCCGATCCGTCGCGCGGTCGATGTGGCGGACCACGACCGCGTCTCCCGCGCTGTACGCGCGGGCGAGCTCGTCCGCGGTGGGCCGGCGCTCGGCGCAGATCTTTCCGATCCAGTGCTCCTCCGCGTCCGCGCGCGTGCGGAACTCGTCGACGATCGCCCGGGTGATAAAGCCGCGGCTGGCGTGGCGCTCCATCCGCGCTTCGTCCACCTCCGTCAGCGTGGGGACGATGAGCGTCTGCCCGATCTCGCCCGCGGTGCCCATGGGCCCGCGGAAGA
>CAZNUZ010000075.1:0-6762 GCA_964576725.1 uncultured Phycisphaeraceae bacterium | reverse complement strand
GCTACATCCAGCTCGACGGCTCCATCGGCTGCCTCGTCAACGGCGCGGGCCTCGCCATGGCCACCATGGACACCATCAAGCACTTCGGCGGCGAGCCCGCCAACTTCCTCGACGTGGGTGGCAGCGCCACCGAAGAGGCCGTCACCGAGGGGTTCCGCATCATCCTCGGCGACGACGCGGTGAAGGGCGTGCTCGTCAATATCTTCGGCGGGATCATGCGGTGCGATGTCATCGCCCAGGCCGTCGTCAACGCCGCCAAGGAAGTCGGGTTCAACGTGCCCCTCGTCGTCCGCCTCGAGGGGACCAACGTCGACGCAGGCCGCAAGATCCTCGAAGCAGCCCAGGCCGACATCCCCTCCATGCGCACCGCGACGGACCTCGCCGACGGCGCCGAGAAGGTCTGTGCAGCCATCGCCTGACCCGCCCCGTGTGCCCGTCGGCCACGCACTTTCGCAAACCAACGAACGCGCCGGCGGTACCACCACCGCCGGCGCCATCTGCTGCGCCTCGACCGGAGCCCGCACTATGCCCACCAGCTGCTTCATACCCGCGTTCCTCTGTGTTACCCTCGCCGCCCAGGCCCAGCCCGAGTCGCCAAGCGTGCGGTTCGATGCCCCGCTCCTCGAAGGCACCTGGGCGTCGTACGAAATCAGCACCCTTGTGCGCCGAGACGCCCGCTCGCCCATCTTCCCCCAAGGCGGGCAGGAGCAGAAGTTCGAACAGCAGATGGAAATCACCGTCACCGTCGCCGAGTGGGGCGCGACGGGCGGCACCGTCGAACTCGTCTTCGATCGCCTCGCCATGACCTCACTCATGATGGGAACCGAAGCCGCGTACGACTCGGCCGACGACACCGCCACCGGCGAAGGGGGCCTGCTCTTCCAGCGGGCGTGTGCGCCCTCCATCGGTCAGACCTTCGTGCTCGAGCTCGACCGCGACCGATTCATCACCGATGTCCGCCCCCCCGCCGGCACCAAGCCCGTGGGCGACATGATGCTCGCCTCCGCCTACGAGAACATCCTCGGCGCCGACCGCATCCGCGAGTACGTCCAGCCGCTCTACCGCCCCGAGGGCGCACCCGACCTGCTGTCAGCCGAGAGCGAGTGGATCGTCGACCGGAGCGAGCGCACCTCGATGGGCCTCATCCACTTCACCGCCGACTACACGCTCGGCACCATCGATGCAGCCGGCCTCGCGCAGATCGGCTTCGAAGGGTCCGTCCGGCTCGACACCAGCGGGATGGGCTCCGAAGTCACGATCGAAGACGACACCTTCGAGGGCGGCATCGTCTGGGACAACACACTGGGCGTCGCCGAGACCGCCCGCACGCGCCTCAACGTCGAGTTCACCGCCAAGCAGGGCCCGCTCACGATGGAGGGCGAGATCCAGCAGAGCACCACGATCGAGCGCACCGCGACGGGCGAAGTCGAAGCCGCTCCAGAGCCCATCGAGCGCTGATCAGCGCGACCGTTCACCCATCCGGAGACTGAGATGCTGCACACCAACGCCCTGGCCGCCACACTCGCGTGCGCATCGGTCGGCGCCGAACCCGATGACCTGTCCAGCCTGCTCGCCGGCGCGTGCGACCGCTTCGATGTGCCCGCCCTTGCTGCTGCGGTCGTCTCGACCGATGGCATCCAGGCGATCGGCGTCGCGGGCGTGCTGGTGCAGGGGGCTCCGCTCAAGGCCGATCTCAACGACCGATTCCACATCGGTTCGTGCACCAAGGCGATGACCGCGGTTCTGCTCGCAGCCGTCGTTCAGGAGCACGAAGCATGGACGCTCGACTCCACCCTCTCGGAGATCTACCCCGAGCTCGAAGGGGAGTTGAACGAGGTGTACGCCGGTGTCACGCTGCGCAAGGTGCTCGCGCACGAAGCGGGTTTGCCTCAACTCATCGACGGTTCAGCCCCCGACCGCGTCGCCCTCGAAGGCCTGCCCGACGACCCGCGCGAGGCCCGGGCCGCGTTTACGCATCGGCTCCTCACCGCCCAAGCCGGCACGCCCGAGGGGCCAGCGGGCCCCGTCGGTGTCAACCTCTACTCCAACGCGGGTTACGGCGTGGCCGCCGCCATCGCCGAGAAGCTCGCAGACGAATCGTGGGAGTCGCTCATGCGCTCACGCCTCTTCGGCCCACTCGGCATGAGCGAAGCCGGCTTCGGCTGGCCCGCGACACCCGCAACCGCGACCGAGCAACCCCGCGGGCACCTGCTCGGTCTCGCCGGCCTGACGCCACACGACATCGATCCCGAATACACACTCGCGGCCGCGATCGACCCCGCGGGCGACGCGCACGCGTCGATCGCGGGTTGGGCGGCCTTCGCGCAAGACCGACTCGCTGCGCACACCGGAGCGGCGAGCGCCCTCCTCGACGCACAAGCCACCGCAGACCTAGTCACGCCCTCCTCCGGGATGAACTACGCCGGCGGGTGGATTGTCGCCGACGCGCCCAACCTCGGCGTGCTCTACGCGCACGACGGCTCTGCGGGCACGTTCTACTCGACCGTCATCCTGCTGCCCGAGCACGACAAGGCCATACTCGTCGCCACCAACTCGGGCGCGGGCGGTGAGGCCTGCGGCGCGATCCGCGATCTGCTCATCGGCCGGTACGTCATCGAGCCCCAGCAGGCAGAGACACCGTCCGATGCCTCACCCAACGCGCCCGAATGAGCGGCGCAAGCGTGCTCACCGGTTGAGCATTTCGCGATACGCATTGCGAACGCGACCAGACTCTGCGGGGCAAAACGAAACAGGCCCGCATCACGCGGGCCTGTCGGGCATGCGATAGGCTCTTAGGCCCCAGCGGATTACTCGCCGGCGTTGGCCTTCTGCTCAGCGGTGTAGCCGTACTTACGCTTGAGGGGCTTCACCACGAGGCCGTCGCGGATCGCGCGGGTGCTGGCCTTGATGCGGGTGGGCTTGCCGTCGATGATCGCCGTCACCTTCTGCAGGTTAGGCTTGAACGTACGGCGGGTGATACCCGAAACGTGCAGACCGAAGCCGCCCTTCTTCACCGCGGCGCCCGAGCGGGCGACGTTGTTGCCGAAGGTGGTCTTCTTACCGGTAAAGTGGCAGACGTTGGGCATCTCAAAAACCTTGGTAGGCGTTCGCGTTACTGGATCATGACCGGCGGGGCGGGCCCATCGGTCGGGCGGAGAGTATAGCCACCACCCCGCCCCGGACCACGCCCCCGCCCCCGCCGAAGTGAGCGGGCGATCTGTGCGGGCGTGCGCGGGCTATCGTCTGCTATGCGTACCGCCCCAGACGGCCAACAAATACCCGAACACCCGGTCGCCCGAACCCCGTTTATGCGGGCCCTCGGGCTCGTGGTCGCAGGTGCTTGTCTCGCCGCCCTTGTACATCTCGCCGCCCCCCCCGCCGCCGCCGGAGAGCCGATGAGCGCCACCTCCCCCCCCGACTCTGCCCCCGCCCACACCAACCGGCTCGCGCAGGAGAGCAGCCCCTACCTGCTCCAGCACGCGCACAACCCCGTCGATTGGTACCCCTGGGGCCCCGAGGCTTTCGAAGAGGCCCGCCGCCGACAGGTGCCCATCCTCCTCTCGGTCGGCTACTCGACGTGCTACTGGTGCCACGTCATGGAGCGCGAGAGCTTCGAGAACGAGGCCATCGCGCAGCAGATGAACGAGCAGTTCGTCTGCATCAAGCTCGATCGGGAAGAGCGCCCCGACGTGGACGACGTCTACATGACCGCGCTACAGCTCCTCACACGCTCGGGCGGCTGGCCCCTCAACGCCTTCCTCACGCCCCCCGGCGCAGAGGGTGAAGACGACCCCGGGCTAAGGCCCTTCTTCGCCGGCACCTACTTCCCGCCCGACGATTCGATGGGCCGGCCCGGCTTCCCCGCCGTCCTCACCAATATCTCCCACGCCTGGAACAACCAGCGCGACCAGGTCTTCGAGCAGGCGGGCAAGCTGACCGAAGCGGTCCGCGAGCAGCTCGGCGATGAGGGCAAGGTCGTCCGCGTAGACGAGCGCCAGATCTCCGAAGCGATGGAGACGCTCCTGCGCATCCACGACCGCGACAACGGCGGTTTCGGCGGCTCGCCCAAGTTCCCTCAACCCGTCTACGCCGAGTTCCTCCTCGATACCCGCACGATGGTCACCGACCCCGCCGTGCGCACACAGATCGACGAGGCGCTCCGCCGCACGCTTGACAAGATGGCCACGGGCGGGATCCACGACCAGGTGGGCGGGGGCTTCCACCGCTACGCGGTCGACGCCGAGTGGGTCGTCCCCCATTTCGAGAAGATGCTCTACGACAACGGGCAACTCGCCTCGCTCTACGCCAAGAGCTTCCTCTTCGACCGCGACCCGTACGACGCCGAGGTGCTCCGCGGCATACTCGAGTACGTCCGCCGAGAGATGACCGCGCCAGGCGGGCCCTTCTACTCCGCTCAAGACGCAGAAGTGGACGGCCGCGAGGGCCTCAACTACGTCTGGACGCCCGAAGAGATCGACCTCCTGCTCACCGAGTCCGATGCGGCGTTCACGAAAGACGTCTTCGGTCTAAACGCCGGCACCAACTTCCAAGACCCCCACCACCCCGAGGCCGATGCGACGAACGTCCTGGTGCTGCGCATGCGCCCCGAGGCGCTGGCCCTCGCACTGGGCATGGAGGACGACGAATTCGCAACCCGCCTCGCGAGCGTGCGCTCGAAGATGCTCGCCGCCCGCGACCAGCGCAAACAGCCGAGGCTCGACGACAAGCTCCTCGTCTCGTGGAACGGACTGATGATCGCCGGCTTCGCGCACGGCGCGCTCGCCCTCGGTGATCTGACCTATCTCGATAACGCCGAGCGGGCCGCTCGCGCGATCCTCAACGACATGCGCACCGACGACGGTGGCTTGCTGCGTGTCGCGCGGCTCGGCGTCGCCAAAGAGCCCGCGATCCTCGAGGACTACGCCTTCTTCGTGCAGGGGCTCTTGGCGATCCACCGCGTGAACGCCGCCTCACTCCGCGGCGACCTGACCTACATCAACGCCGCCACCGAGCTGACCGAATTCGCCCGGCGCACCTTCGCCGACCCCGATACGGGCGTGTGGTACGACACCAGGGAGGGCAAGCCCGACCTGCTCGTGCGCGTGCGATCGGCCTACGACGGCGCGACGCCCTCGGCGAGCTCCGTCATGCTCCACAACCTCATCGAACTCCACGAACTCACCGGGAAAGACGAGTACCTCGAGACGGCCAAGCGGCTCGCCGCCTCGCTCTCGGTCGAGATCGAGCGCTCCCCGCTCGCGACCGTGAACTCGGTGCGCGCACTAGGCCGGCTCATGGCGATGGCGCCGGAATTCGCGGGCGAGCTGGGCCAACGACAGGAAGAGGAGCTGCGCGAAGCCCCCGTGCAGATCCTGGCAGCGGTCGAACGCGTCCGCGTGCCCAAGGAAGGCCCCGCGGGCACCATCACACTCCGCGTGCAGATCGACGAGGGCTACCACATCACCGCGCGCGAGCCGGGCGTCCCAGGCCTGTACCCCTTCACCATCCGCGTGGACGGGAACCCGGGCGTCGAGGCCGTCACCGCCTACCCCGAGGGAGCCGCCTACACAGGCAGCGCGATCGAAGAGGGCGGCACGATGATGGTCTACGAAGGCACCTTCGATATCGAGGTCACGCTCCAGCGGACGGGCGAGCCCTGGCAAGGCCGGGCGCTCCTCGTCGTCGAGTACCAGGCCTGCACCGATGAGGCGTGCCTCGCGCCGGTCGCTGTCGAGCTCGACCTGGCGATCGACCCCTAAACCGCCCGCGCACCCCGGAGAGGTCGGGCCGAAGTGGGCTGGGCGAGACCAGTAGGCTCCGTTCAGGCCCGCTCTTCGGGGCGGTCGGGGTGCAGCCAGTCGATGTGGAAGAACGCGCCCCGTTCGTCGTCGACGCGCTCGTAGGTGTGCGCACCGAAGTAGTCGCGCTGCGCTTGCAGGAGCTTGGCGGGCAGCGTTTCGTGGCGGTAGCCGTCGAAGTAGGCGAGGGCCGACGCGAACGCGGGCACGGGTATGCCACCCATCGCAGCAGCGGCCGTCACGCGGCGCCATGCGCCTTGCCCGCCCGCGATCGCGCCCGCGAAGTACGGATCGAGCAGCAGGTTCGCAAGGCCCGGCTCACGCTCGTAGGCGTCGGTGATCTTCTGCAGGAAACGCGCCCGGATGATGCAGCCCCCGCGGAAGATCGAAGCGATCGCCCCGTAATCGAGGTCCCACTCGTGCTCTCTGGCCGCAGCGGCCATGAGCTGGAAGCCCTGCGCGTACGAACAGATCTTCGCGCAGTAGAGCGCGCTGCCGACGGCGTCGATGAAGGCCTGCTTGTCGGTGAAGTGCGAGGCGAAGATCGCGCGCGCCTCTTCGTGGCCCGGGCCCGGGAGCACCTTGCTCGCCGCCACGCGCTCGTCTTTCACCGCCGACATGAAGCGGGCAAAGACGGCCTCCGCCACGGTCGGCGCAGGCGCCCCGTAGTCGAGCGCCGCGACGCTCGTCCACTTGCCCGTGCCCTTCTGCCCCGCAGCATCGAGAACGACATCCACGAAGGGCTGCCCCGTGCGCGGGTCTTTGAACTGCAGGATGTCGGCGGTGATCTCGATGAGGAAGCTGTCGAGATCGCCCCTGTTCCACTCGGCGAAGACCGCGGAGCACTCCTCGGGCGTGAGCCCGCCCATACCGCGGAGGAGGTGGAAGGCCTCGCAGATCATCTGCATATCGCCGTACTCGATGCCGTTGTGGACCATCTTGACGAAGTGGCCCGCGCCGTCGG
>CAZNUZ010000074.1:0-6763 GCA_964576725.1 uncultured Phycisphaeraceae bacterium | reverse complement strand
GCTGGGCCTCGGGCAGCGGGTAGGTGCCCTCCTGCTCGATGGGGTTCTGCGTCGCCATCACGAAGAAGGGCCTGGGCAGGCTCCGCGTCTCGCCCGCGACGGTCACGCTCTTCTCCTGCATCGCCTCGAGCATCGCGGCCTGCGTCTTGGGCGTGGCGCGGTTGATCTCGTCGGCGAGGACGATCTGCGCGAAGAGCGGGCCCGGCTCGAAGACAAACTCGCGCCCCGCCGACGTCTCGCGGACGATCGTCGTGCCGGTGATGTCGGCGGGCATGAGGTCGGGGGTGAACTGCACGCGGTTGAAGTCGAGCGAGAGCGCCTGGGCCAGCGAGCGCACGAGGAGCGTCTTCCCGAGCCCCGGCACACCCTCCAAGAGCGCGTTGCCGCCCGTGAAGAGGCAGAGGAGCACGCCGTCGACGATGTCGGTATGCCCGACGACGGCCTTGCCGATCTCGGCGCGGATGCGCTCGAAGTCGGTGCGGAAACGCTCGGCGGCCTGGGAAGCCTGCTCCGGGGTCATCGGCTGATCGCTCATGCACGCATCCTAATGCCACGCGGCCGACGCGTTGCGGCCTGGCGCACGATCTACGCGGTATCAGGCAGGCAGACCCAGCGTGCGCACGAGGTAGGCGTGCAGGTCGGTGATGTGGCCCATGCGCGGGAGCTCGCCCGAGTAGGGCCCGGCGGCGGAGAGGAGCACGTGGTCGGTGGTGTGGTTGGGCGAGCAGTAGGAGACGCCGCAATGGTTGGCGAGGACAGCACCGAGGACGCCGATGACGCCATCGTTGGGCCCGAATGCGTCTGCGGGGCGGTTGTGCATGGCATCGGCGAGTGCCGCCCGCTCGCGGTCGGTCAGCTTGACCTTGCGGTGGAGCCCGAGCATCGCTTCGAGCACGCGGACGTTGCGCTCGGGGTCGCGGCCCATCTTCGAGAGCATCTGCTCGATGGAGACGCGCCCCTCGATGAGTGTGTCGAAGGCGCGGTCGCCCTTGCCCGCGTAGAGGGTGAGGCCGGGGTTGGCGTTGGCGTGGTCGGAGGTGGTGATAACGAGGGTTTCGCCGTTGCCTTCTGCGAAGTCGAGGGCGACGCCGAGCGCGTCGTCGTAAGCGAGCTGGTCGTGGAGCTGGGCGAGGATGTCGTTGGCGTGCGCAGCGTGGTCGACGCGGCCGCCCTCGACCATGAGGAAGAAGCCCTCGCCCGATGTCGAGAGGCGCTGGATCGCCGACCGCGTCATCTCGGCGAGGCTGGGCTCGGTCACGGGGCGATCGACTTCGTAGCTCATGTGGTCGGGCGTGAAGAGCCCGATGACCCGTCCCTCCGCGGGCAAGCCCGCAACGACCTCGGCGCGGGAGCGCACGACGCTCGCATCGGGCGCGAGTTCGGCGAGGAGTTCGCGTGTGAAGTATTGGGTGCCGCCGCCCAGGAGCACATCTACATGGCGCGAGAGCATCTGCGGGGCGATCGCGGTGTAGTCGCGCCGGCTCTCCTGGTTGACCACGAAGGCTGCGGGCGTTGCGTGGGCGAGCTGGGTCGTGGTCACGAGCCCAACCGAGCGGCCCGCCGCGTGCAGCCTGGTGGCGAGGGGCGCTGGGCGTGAGCCGTCGGGGAGCACGCAGACCATGCCGTTGTTGGTGCGCACGCCGGTGGAGAAGGCGGTGCCCGCTGCTGCCGAATCCGTCACCGGGCCGTCGGCGCTGCCTGTTTCCATAAGTGACCAGGAGGTATCGCGCTGCTCATTGAGCGCAACCCAGCGTGTGCCGGCCCCGCGCTTCCGTTGGGAGAAGAGCTCTGCGAGTTGCAACACGCCCGGGCTCATCCCATCGGAGATCATCAGGATGACGTTGCGCGGCGGCGCACCGGCTGCAGCCCCCGAAGCGCCCGCCGCCTGTTTCGCCTCTGTCGGTCGAGCGGCGGCGCTGTGGCCCGTGGCTGCGGCAGCGAGCCCGGCGGCAGTCAGCCCGATGAAGCCGCGACGGCTCACCCCCCCCGCACCCCTGTGCTCGGGGGCGTGGCGGCTGCGCTGATCGGGTGGGTTCATCATCCCTCTATCGTCGGCTCAGTCCGGGCGGCCCGCAAGGGGAACTGTGTTCAGAATCGGTACGAGAGTCGGAAGCCGAGGTAGGCCGAGGGGTCGGCGTCCTCTTCGAAGACGTCGTCGCCGTCGTCGTCGAGGAGTTCGAACTCGCGGTAGACCATCGCGCCGGCCGTGAGCGAGAGCTCGAGGCCCGGAGTGCCCGCGGGCATCCAGGACGCCCGCGCCCCGACGACTACGCGGTTGTCTTTGAGCACGCCTTCCGAGGCTGCGGAGTTGTTTTCGTCGAGGCGGAACTCGACGCGGTCGTATCGGCCCAGGATCGAGAAGGCCCACTCGTCGCTCGGCTCGTAGGTGAGCGCGAGGCCGAGGCGCTCGGACTCGAGGCGCAGGCGATCGTCGATTTGCCACCGGACCGAGGCGACGGGGATCACGAGCGCATCTTCGTCGAGCCTGCTGAAGGCGGCGAGGCCGAAACCGAAGGTGAGATCGCCGGTGCTATTGGTCCAGAGCGCGAGCGCCGTGCCCCCGACCTGGACGCCGTCACCGAAATCGGCACCAGACTCGTAGGAGGACTCCACACCGCCGCTGCCGAAGAAGCCCCACGTCTCGTTGAAGGCGTAGCGGCCTGTTACCTCGATGCGCTGGCGGTAGAACGTCTCGAAGGGGTCGTCATCGAGGCCCGCGAGGATGGTGTCGCCGTTGTCGATGTCGTACTCGGTGATCCCGCCACGGAGCGCGAGGCCGATGGCGGCCTTTCGGTCGGGGCTCGTCCAGGTGATACCGCCGCCGAAGCGGGTCGAGTTGGTTGTTACCGACGCGTCGGAGGCGTCGATGTCGGTCTCGAACGCGAGCAGGTGCGAGACCGACAGGTTCACGCTCGCGGACCAGCCCGCGTCTTCCGATACGGGCGCAGCGGGCTGACCGATCGCGGCGACGGAAACAAGAACGAGTGCGGCGGATGTGGCGGGCACGGAGGGTCCTTTCAGATAGACGCATCGATGGGTCAGCAACCTGGCTCAGACTAATCGAGAGCAGTTCGAGAGCGATTCGGTCGCTGGTGGACAACGGGGAGAAGGTAGCTCTTCGAGGCCCAGCGGGTCACAGACGCATCTTCCAGGCGTATACGAGCCACTCGGCCGCGAGGAGCGCCGCAGCCGCGAGCACGAACCACCGCCAGATCTCCACTTTGGATCGGGCGCCCGCTGCGCCCGTTGTAGCAGCGCTGCCGAGTGCGCCGGCGACGATGCCCCCTTCTGCCGTCACGAGTGAGGACTCGTGCGCGTCGGCGAGGTTGACGGCGAGATCGACCGGGCCCGCGGCGCCCTGCATCGTGTACAGGCCCGCGCGATCGAGCACGCCGAAGCCCACACGCCCGCGCTCGCGGACGATCGCTTCGAGCTGCACGCCACCCGGCCCTTCCAGCACACGCTCGTCGCCGACCTGGGCCTCGTCTTCAAAGATCACGGCGGGGCGAGCGGTCGTCGTGCCCGCGGCCCCCGCGCGGGCGGAGGCCCGGGTGAGCCAGTCGATCGCGTTGCCCATGAATACGGGCCAGCTCGCGTCGAAGTACCAGTTCGTACCCGAGACGCGGAAGGCCAGGTACAGGCGGCGCAGGCCGTCGCGCTCGCTCGCCACGATCAGCGGTGAAGCCCGGCCCGAGGCGAGTTCGGTGAATGCGGCCGTCGCGGCCGACGCGCCATCACCCGAGGGCGGGCGCAGGTCGCGCAGCTCGGTGATCACGACTTCGCCGATGCTCAGGTTCTGCATGACGGGGTGCGAGCGCGACCAGAAGGCGAAGCGCGTCGGGTCGGTGTCGCCATCGGTCACAGAGACGCCGCTGCCGGGGATCGTGGCGCCGAGGCTGATCGACGGAAGGGGCGGCGCTTCGTCCGGGCGCACGCCATCAAAAACGACCAGATCGGTCGCGGCGAAGGCGCCATCGGCCTTGGCCTCCTCGGCGCTGATCGCGCGCACCTCGCCCACTTCCGCCGCCAGAATCGCGTCGAGCAGCGTCTCTTCGACGACCGTGAATCGCGCGTCGGGGTGCACGACCGTCACGCGCGGCCTGGGCGGTGCTGCGAGCACCAGACCCGCGCGGTTATCCGCGGCCAGCGCGTCTTCGCCGGCGATCTCAAGGAGGACGAGCGCCCCGTCGCTGTCGCGCAGCGAGAAGGTCACGGAGGCCTCGCCCGGCCCCTCCGCGCTCGCCGCCGGCAACGACACCTCGCGCGCACCGACCGAGACGCCGTCTTGCACTACGCGCACCGAGGCAGTCGCTTCGGATCGCCGGGCGTTGATAAGCCGGGCGAAGAGTCGCACCACCTCGGGCTCGTCGAAATCCCGGCGGAGGGAGACGGCCACGATGCCCGTGTTCTCCGCACCGTCCTGCGCGAAGCGATCAAGGTCGGGGCCGAAACGCTCGACCACGATGCGGTCGGCGGGAAGCGTGGCCGCGAGGCCGCTGGTGCGCTTCGCCCCGCCGTCGGTGTAGACCCAGACCGCCGGCAAAGCGCGCTCGGACTCCTCGCCCTGTCCCTGCGCGAAGGCACCGATCAGCCGCATGAGTCCGGGAAGATCGTCGGGCTGATCCGTCGGCTCGAGTTCGCGCAGCGCCAGTCGGGCCGCGGCGTGGTCGCGTGTCAGGCCGACGACCGTCTCCGCGGAGCCCGCCAGCGAGACGACCATCACCCGGGCATCTCGCGCGAGCCGGTCGAGACGATCCAAGGCCGCCGAGCGGGCCGCCTCGAATCGGGAGTCACCGCCCGGCGTATCCACGGCCTGCATCGAGGCAGAGCGATCGAGCACGAGCACCACCCGGTCGGCATCGGGCCCGTCACCATCGATCGCGGGCCGGGCCAGCGCGATCGCAACACACGCCACCACAAGGAGTTGCAAGAGAAGCAACCAGCTCGCACGGAGCATGCGCAGCGGCGCGTTGACCTGTAGATCCTGCACCGCCTGCTCCCAAAGCAGGGTCGAAGCAACGCGCACAGGCCGACGGCGCAGTTTGAGAAAATAGGAAAGGAGCACGCCCACCAGCCCGAGCACGCCCGCCACGATGCCAGCGACCGGAGCGAGGAACGTCATCCCGCTGCATCACTCCGGGCCGCCTCGCCCGCGGGCGCCATCTTGGGGTGCTCCGCGAGGCGGTCGAGGAGCCAGCTTGCAAACGACTCTTTGGTTATCGGGCCATCAGTCGCCGCTTCCGGGCCCTCGGGGCCGACCAAAGTAGCCTCGATGTGCCCCGCGTCCATCGTTTCCAGTGGGTTGGCGACGATCAGATCCACCCCCTTTTTGGCGAGTTTTCGCGTGGCGGAGGCGAGCATCTCCTCGCGTGGCTCGAGTGCGAAGCCGACAAGGAGCTGGTCCGGGCTGGCGGTGCGCGAGCACCCCGCCAGCAGATCGGAGGTGGGCTCACAGCGGATGGTGAGCTGATCGCCCTTTCGCCGGATTTTGACCTCGTCGAGATCGGCCCCTTCGAGCCCCTCGGGGGGGATGGGCCGATAATCCGCGACGGCCGCCGCCATCACCAGCGCATCGTGGTGCGGGAGGTGCCGCGCAAGGGCGGCCTCGAGATCCGCACAGGTGCGGAACCGGATCAGGTCCACGTTCGGATGTTCGGTCGTGGAGTGGGTGGGACCAAGCAGGAGCGTGACGGCAAGCCCGCGATCGGCGGCGTGCTCGGCGAGCGCGATACCCAACCGACCCGACGAACGGTTCCCGAGGAAGCGAACCGCGTCGATCGGCTCGTGCGTCGGGCCTGCTGTGATGAGCAGGCGTCTGGTCTTCTGGCTCCCTTTCGGCACGCGAGGCCCCTTCTTGTGCGTGTAGTCGGCGTGTGGCGGGTACAGTGCCCGCCGCGGCTCACTCCGAGCATAGCGGAACCACGCGGGCGGCTCCCCGATTCCCGCACCCCACTTTCTGACGTCTACTCCTACTCATTCCACCCTTCTCAGCAGGCAGACACGGACCCAACATGGCGCGATCCCGCAAGAAAATCGGTGAGATCCTCCTCGCGCAGGGGAGCGTCCACAAAGACGACCTCAAGACCGCACTCGGCATGACCAAGGGCGCCGGCAAGCGCCTCGGCGAGGTCATGATCGACGCCGGCATGCTCAAAGAGGAGGACCTCGCCAAGGCCCTCGCAGCCCAGTTCGGCACCGAGTACGTCAACGTCAACGATCAGATGGTCCGCGAGCAGATCGACCCCAACCTCATGGGCTCCTCGGGCGAGGACCTGATGCGCAAGCACCTCGTCCTGCCCATCGGCAAGGAGCGCAACCGCCTCAAGCTCGTCGTCCACGACCCCAAGGACCTCGAGCTCCTCGACATGCTCCGCTTCCGCCTCAACACCGATATCGAGACGGTCATCGGCTCGCGCGGCGGGATCAAGGCGTATCTCGAAGCGCAAAAGGCCGCCGCCCGCCCGAGCATGGTCGAAGCCGACGAATCGCTCATCACCGAGTCGATCGACCGCTCGATCGACCGCACGGTGGACAAATCGGTGGACTCTTCGATCGACCAGGCCGCCGAGTCGGCCCCGATCATCAAGCTCTGCAAGCGGATCATCCACGAGGCTGTGAACATGCGTGCCTCGGACATCCACATCGAGCCGATGGCCGACCGCGTGCGCCTGCGGTACCGCATCGACGGTGTCTGCATCGAGCGCGACAACCTGCCCAAGCGCATGCAGAACGCCGTCCTCGCTCGCTTCAAGCTGATGTCGGC
>CAZNUZ010000073.1:0-8301 GCA_964576725.1 uncultured Phycisphaeraceae bacterium | reverse complement strand
CGAGATCGTCTGCGCACGCTGCGGCGGGCACCTCGGGCACGTCTTCCCCGACGGCCCGCAGCCCACGGGCCTGCGCTACTGCCTCAACTCAGAGGCGCTCGTCTTTACCGAGTCGAATGATCTCGCCTCCATCGGGGAAGTCTCGCAGGCCGTCTTCGCGGGCGGGTGTTTCTGGTGCACCGAGGCGGTCTTCGAACAACTCGCGGGCGTGATCGATGTCGAGTCGGGCTACGCCGGCGGCGACGGCCCCGCGGAGTACAACGCGGTCATCACCGGCACGACGGGCCACGCCGAGGCGATCCGCATCGTCTTTGATCCGGAGAAGCTGTCGTACAAGAAGCTCCTCGAGGTGCACTTCGCCACGCACGACCCGACGACGCTCAACCGTCAGGGTGCGGACGTCGGCACGCAGTACCGCAGCGCGATCTTCTACGCCGACGAAACGCAGAAGGCCGAGGCCCGGGCGTACATCGACGAGCTCACCGAAAAGGGCCGGTTCCGCAAGCCGATCGTCACCACGCTCGAGCCGCTGGAGAATTACAGCCGCGCGGAGGAGTACCACCAGGACTACGCCGAGCGCAACCCGGACCAGGGCTACATCCGCGCGGTCTCGAGGCCCAAGGTCGAAAAGGCCCGCGAGAAGTTCCCCGAGCTGCTGAAGGATGCAGCTCAGGCAGCGGACACCGCGCGCGAGGAGTAAGCCCGCCGCTATTGGTTTAGACTGCGCCTCCAAGGCCATCTCATTCCGGAGGCAACAGTGCACGATCAACCATCGGTAGATTCATCCCAGAGCGGGCGCAGCGGCGGGGCCTACGCGGCCTTGTGGTTTGTCGGGGCGGCGGTGGCGATCGGTTTCCTCGGGCAACAGGTCTTTGCCCTCTCGACTGTGAATGCCTTCGCGCTCGGGCAGGTCACGACGCAGCCCTCGAGGCTCTTCTTCGCGCTGCTCGCATCGCTCGCGTACGCCCCGCTCTTCCTCTTGCTCTGGTCGGCCCTCTGTGTGCTGACGCCTCGCTCGCGCAGCGGGGCGCTCTTTCGACTCAACCTTGTCGTGGTGGGCGTGGCCCTCGCGTTCGCGATCGTGTGGAAGCTCGAGTCGGGCATGCGCAGCGGCGGGCTCCACTTCGGCGAACATCCGTTCGCTGCGAGTGATGTGCTCGGCGACCCGGGCACGGGCCCGATCACCGATTTCGTGGCGCAGGCGGTCGTGCTTATCGTCTCGGTCGCCCTCGCGGGTGCGGCCTCGCTTGTGGTGAGCCGCTTTGCTCGCCCTGTCGCCCGCTGGCTCGTAGGCGGGTTTGCGCCGCGTTGGGTCGTCGAGGCCACTCGCGAACTCTGGTCGGCGGATGGGCTTCAGCCGCCGGGCCTTGGTCGGGAAAACCAGGAATAAATCGGGGTGATCCGGCGGTAGTCTGTCAGGATGGCGGGCCCTCGCTGTTGCTGCACTCGCGGTGAGCGTGGCGCGTCGTGCGATTGCTGGCCGTCTGTTCTTCTCGCCGAACCCCGTTACCCATAGCTGGTGCCCCATATGAAGCCCCTCGCGCTGATCGCTGCCCTCTCGCTGGCCCTTCTCTGCGCAGCGGATACTCCTGCCGAGGTCCCTGCGGAAGTTCCCAGCGAGGCTCCCGGCACCCGGTTCGCTCCGACGCGTGATGCTGCGCTTCTGCTGATCACCTCTGCCTCGTTGCAAGAGGCGTGGGTGCCCTTCGCAGAGTGGAAGACGCAGCAGGGCAAAGCCACCGCGCTGATCACGATCGATGAGATCACGGAGCACTACAAGGCCGAATCGGTGCGGGAGGCGATCCGCCTGTGCGTCCGCGATCACATCGAGAACCGTGGCACGCGCTGGGTGCTTCTCGGGGGCGACAGCGTCGGTGATGGCGGGCTCGTTCCCGGCGGGCACACGACCTTCCACGCCCAGGAGCCGCAGGGCATCCCCACCGACATCGTGTATCTCTCGCCGACAGATTGGGACGCCGACGGGGACGGCGTCCACGGCGAGTGGGGCGAGGACGACGATGCGATCACGTACCCCGATGGCTCGGTCGGTCTTGGCCGGGTCCCCGTGCGCACGAGCGCGGACGTGGAGGCGTACACGCAGAAGGTGATCGCCTACGAGTCGGCCTACCCCGAGGGCGCCTTCGCCACCACGATGGTCTACACCTGCACCGATACGCCGGCCTACCCCAAAGTCCGCGCGAGCTGGGACCGCCACGTTTCCCGGGCGTGGGCCGGTGAAGCGCACCGCTACTTCAACACGGAGACGCCCTGGGACGAAGAGGGCGCGCCGGGCAGCCACGACCTCTCGGATCAGAACTTCGTCGGGCTCATCAACGAACGTTCCGCTGGCAAGCTCCATGTGCACGGGCACGGGCTGCTCGATCGGTGGATCCTCGAGCGTTCGGCGTTCATGGCCGACGACGTGCACCACCTGAAGAACGCCGGCGCCTACCCGCTCATCACCACGGTCTCGTGCAACACGGGCGAGTACGACTCCCCACGCGACCCTTCGATCGTCGAGCTGATGCTGCGCACGCCGGACGCGGGCTCGGTGGCGATCGTCGCGCCGGTGCGCACGGGCAAGCCGCACTTTCACAAGCGGAGCGACTTCCGCCTCATGGTCACAGAGGGCAAGCTCGACGGCACGACCATGACGATGACGCGGTACTGGGAGCTCGGCCTCGGCGAATCTCTGACCACAGGAGAAGCGCTGATGCGCTCGAAGAGTACGCTCGCGGGCGACGCGGCAACGTCGCCCAACTACCACCTGTGCCTCTGCGAGATCAACCTGCTGGGCGATCCGACCCTGCCGATGCGTCCCGAGCCGGCCCGCACGCCCACGCTTGAGGTGCCCGCGCGTCTCACGCCGGGCGTGCGCGAGTTCACGGTGTCGACAGACGCGCCCGGGGCGACGGTCTGTGTTTGGCTGGCAGGCGACGTGTACGAGGTCGTGCAGGCCGACGGCTCGGGCGACGCGAGGCTCACGGTCGAGGCGGAATCGACGGGCGACATGCTTGTGACCGTCTCGGGCCCGAGCCTGAACACGGTGACGAGGGCGATCCGCGTCGCGCACTGGTAAGCGGCCTGGCGGGCGTACAATCGGAGTATGCCTGAGATCCGCGTCCTCCCTCCGCTCGTTGTGAACCAGATCGCCGCCGGCGAGGTGGTGGAGCGGCCCGCGAGTGTGGTGAAGGAGCTCACGGACAACGCGCTGGACTCGGGCGCGACGCGCATCGCCGTCGAGCTCGAGCGCGGCGGGATCGAGCTGGTCCGCGTGATCGACGATGGTGGGGGCATTCCCAGAGAGCAGCTCCCCCTCGCGGTCCACCCGCACGCCACGAGCAAGGTGCGCGACGCCGAAGACCTCGACTCCATCGGCACCATGGGGTTCCGCGGCGAGGCGCTCGCTTCGATCGCCTCGGTCGGCCGGCTGAGCATCCGCTCGCGCACCGCGGGGTCCGACGCCGCCTACGAGATCGCGGTCGACGGCGGCGAAGAGCGCGAGGTGCGCCCCGCGTCGGGCCCGGTCGGCACGCGCGTCGAGGTGCGGAACCTGTTTTACAACACGCCGGCGCGGCGTAAGTTCCTGCGCACGCCGCAAACCGAGCAGGGCCACTGCGTCGAGGTCGTTCGGCGGCTTGCGATGGCGCACCCTTCGATCGGCTTCCGCGTGCGCTGCGATGGGCGCGACGTGATCGACGTGCCGGCGGAGCAGTCGCCTCGGGCGCGCGTGCTCGCGCTGCTCGGCAACGAACTCGAGTCGCAGGTGCTCGAGGCCCACGCCGACGCGCTCGACGATGACCGCGGCATCCTCCTCTGGGGGCTCGTCGGGAACCCGGCACTCGCCAAGCAGACGAACAAGCACCAGCACGTCTTCCTGAACGGCCGGCCGATCCGCGACAAGACGATCGCCCACGCGCTGCGCGAGGCCTTCCGCGGGCTCATCGAGCCGGGCCGCCACCCGCTGTGCGCGCTCATGATCGAGATGCACCCCGGCGCGGTCGACGTCAACGTGCACCCCGCCAAAACCGAGGTGCGTTTCCGCGACGGCGGCATGGTGCACAAGGCGGTGTACCACGCGGTGCGCGAGGCGCTGCGCGGGGCGGACCTCACGCCCACAGCGACGTCGGCGCGGCAGACCGAGAGCGGGCCGCGGTTCGAGCCGGTGGTGCCCGCACCTTCGAGTGTTTCCGGGTACACGCCCTCCGCGGGCGCACGCGGGTTCGCGCAGGCGCTCGCGTCTCAGCCCGCGCCGGCCCAGGGCTTCCCGTACGCCGAGATGAAGCGGGCCGTCGAGCGTGAGCAGTCGGAAGTTCCTGAGACGACCACTCCGGTGCGCACGTTAGAAGACGCGCTCCCGACGCCCAGGCGGCGTGACCCGGTGTTGCAAGTGCACAATAGTTTCCTTGTGACGCAAGACGAGGGGGGCGTCGTCATCATCGATCAGCACGCGCTGCACGAGCGTGTGATGTTCGAGAAGCTCAAGGACCGCCTCGCAGAAGGCAACCTGCAGAGCCAGCACCTGCTCACGCCGGCGGTGGTGGAGACGACTGCCGGCCGCGCAGGGATCGTCGAGGCGCTGGGCGGCCTGCTTGAACGATTGGGCATCGAGCTCACACCGCTCGGGCCGACGACGGTGGGCGTGACGAGTTTCCCGACGTTCCTCTTCGAGCGCAGCGTCGAGCCCGAGCCCTTCGTAGCCGATCTTTTGGAGCGCGCCGAGGAGGACGGCTACGCATCGCTCGAAGATGCAGACGCGGCCGACGCACGCCGGGAAGAGGCGCTGCACGAGGTCCTCGACATGATGGCGTGTAAGGCGGCGATCAAGGCGGGCGACACCCTCTCCGACGAGGAGCTGGGCGAACTGCTCGCGCTGCGCGACCGCGTCGAACGCGCGAGCAACTGCCCGCACGGCCGGCCGACGGCGATACGCCTTACCATCGCCGAGCTCGAAAAGCAGTTCGGGCGGTCGTGAGTGTTGCGACGATCTCCTAGGTTGTGATGGGTTGACATCTCCGCGTGATTCCCATAACTTTGGATAGCAGTGCTGTCACTCTATCTGAAGGAGAGACCGCCAAAGCTCGGGCATAAATGCTTCGACATGTCAGGGGTTCTGGCGCAATCCAGTGGGGTGGGCAGTGATATGACGATTCACACAAAGATCCATCCGGCAGTGTTTGACCCGAAGTGCTGCGAAGAAAACCCGGAGTGCTGCGGCCATGATCCGAACGGTGATCCCAAGGGCGGCTCGGGCGAGGGAGACGAGAATACCACGCAAGGTACGACTCCATGATGCCAAGGCACGCGTCGGTTTCGTGTGTAAGTCTCCGAGCCAGTAGGCCCGCAGCCTTGCGCGTAGTCGCAGTAGTTCTGAGTGTTGTGTGCGCGGTGTTTTTGTGCCAGCGTGCCTCGCTCGGGCAGGTGATCGAGATCCACGAGTCCGACGAGGAGGGGCTCGCACGCCTGGCGCTCTTCGAGGAGGCGTACGCGGAGGCAGTCTCGCTTCAGCACGCCGGTGGTGGTACCCGCGCGGCTGTCCGGGCCCTCGAAGGGTTATACGAAGAGGCGGCGGACCTGCATCCTGGCGCGGGCATTCTGGTCGCAACGCGCCTCGCACAGCTCACGCTGCAGGCGGGCGACGAGCCCGCGTCGATCGTGTGGGGCGAGCGGGCTCTGGATCTCCTGGAATCGGACGACACCGAGGGGCAGACCGCCGCGACGGCGGCGACGCTGCTCGCGCAGACACACACCCGAGCGGGGCGTCACGAGCGCTCGCTCGATGCGCTCGTGCGCGGAGCCCCCGCGAGCGCGTCGATGACGGTGCAGGCCGACTGGGCGGGCAAGATTGCAAGCCGCCTCGAAGCGCTCGATCGCGTGGGCGAAGCCATCGAGGCGTACGAGGAGGCGGAGGCACTCGTGCGGGCGGGCGGTGGTGATCCGGACCGTGCGCTGACCTACGCTGGTAACCGACTGATCTTGCAGGAGCGATCGGGTCGTGGCTACGCCGATCTCTTTGATCTCAACTACAGCGTCCTATCAGATCCGTACTACGCAGACCAGCCCGGCAGGCTTGATGCAGCGGGGTGGAGTGCTGTGCAGTACGCGCACTGGGCGGGTGACAGTGATCTCGCGGAGGCGATCGGGCGTGAGGTCCTCCGGCAGGTTGTGGAGTTCGAGGCTTCTCTCACGCCCGATGAGGCGGAGTGGGCCCGTCTCGGGAAGGCGTACGTATACACAGCGATCGAGCTCGCGCGGATCTTTGAGAGCCAGCGGCGGTACATCGAGGCCGCGGAAGTGTTGGAGTCTGCGGGGTTTGCGTACCCGCTCGAATCGTCGAAGCGTGAGGTGAGCTCGCTGCTTGCAGAGATGTACGAGCGTGCCGGGCTCACCGACGCGGAGCGCGACGGGATCGAGCGCGCTTCGCGCGAGGCCGCGTCGTTCCCGCGCGCGAGCGACGCCCCCGACTCGGAGCCGTTCGCCGTTGCAAACGGGTCGATTGCGGGGGGGCGAGCCTCTTCTGAGAACGCTGCAAGCGGGGGGGCTGGCGCGACGCCCGGTTCTGGTACGCGTGGTGGGGGTGTCGCCGGCTTTTCTGTGCCGGTAATCGCGCTCGGTATGGGTGCTGCTCTTGTCGGCGTTGTGGGGGTTGTCCTTGTGCGCCGGGCGAAGTGAGCTGTTGGTGTTATGACGCGTGATCGTGATGTGTTACGCATGTACGAACATGTGTGTACAGCGCCGAATCACTCGGCGATCCGGGTGGGGGCGTTTGTGCGCACGATTCCGTGCGGCAGCGCATCGACGATGTCGAGGGAGCTATCCGGTCTGGTGTACGGTAGTCCGACATGAACGCCCTTCAAATCGTGATGCTTACTACACATCCCGGGTGTCGGTGCGTGTTGTCTCTTCTGCTTGGCATCTGTCTGTTCGCTGTGGTATCGCATGCGCAGACCGTGAGCATCGACGCGGATGATGTCGAGCGATGGGAGCGGTACTACGCGTTCGAGGCGGCGTTCGTCGAGGCGGGGCAGGAGCGCACGCCGCGCGAGATGATCGAGGCCCTGCTGCCTTTGTTCGAAGAGGCGGTGGACATCCATCCGGGTGCGGGCATCTTGGTGGCCGACCGTCTCGGCCGTCTGTACAGCTTGGCGGGCGACAACGATGCTGCGATGGAATGGAACCGCCGGGGAGCGGAGCTGCGTCTTGGTGATCCGGAGCAGTCCGGGGGGACGGGTGCCTCTGGAGCCCGTATCGCTCGCCAACTCGCGGAGCAAGGGGATCACGAGGGGGCTGCGGACGCGTGGCTGAGCGTGCTGCATGATGGGATGACACCGCTCGCCCGTTCGGTGGTGCTACGAGACGCGGGGCGGCAGTTCGCGCAGGCGGGGCTGCGCTGGGAAGCCCGTGCAGCGTTCGATCAGGCCCTTGAGTTGGTCGAAGGGGCGGCCCCGGGCACGTTCGATCATCTCGACACGGGGGGCGACCGGCTTCACTTCTCGTACACGCCCGAAGACGATGCCGACGCTGCGCTGCGTGAAGCGTTGGCGCTCTATAGGCATCCTGCACTTGTTGATGTGCCGGACAAGCTCTTTGGCGCGGGCATGCCTGTGATGCGTGCGGCCCGATACGCGGGGGCGTTCGATATCGCGGACGAGCTCGCTCGTCACCTGTACGCCGAAGCCGCCCGGTTCGAGCGTGAACTCGGTCTTGAGGCCGCGATCCGGGCGAGAGTCGGCCTCGCGTACACGCAGGTGGCGGCGCAGCACGGGAGTATGCTCATCCGGCGCGGGCTGGATTTCGAGGCGATGGAAGTCTTCGAGGCTGCGCTCGAGGCGTATCCAGACGAGCGCCACGCCGACACGCTTCTTCTCCAGCCGCTTCAGCGATTGCGAGAGAAGCATGGTTTGCAGCAGTCCCGCGTTCCTCAGGCTGAAAGCGGTGCGCGGGTGCAGGCGCTCGCCGCCGCTCGCTCAGCAGCGGAGGCCGCTGAGGGGGATCCTGCGGGTGTGTCGAATGTACGAGTCGATTACGAGCAGCCGATCGCCTCGCGTGATCCGGGCGCCGACGTCACAAACACCGTAGGGGCTTCGCGAAGCGGGTCGGCGTGGCTGCCGCTCGTGGCAGGAGGCGCTGTGTTCGTGGCGGCGATTATCGCTCTACGACTGCGTCGGCCCTGAGCCGTGTATCACACGTGCTGGAGCTTGTTCACGCAGTTGAGCGCCGCGACCTTGTAGCACTCGGCGAGGGTGGGGTAGTTGAAGACGGTGTCGACGAAGTAATCGACCGTGCCGCGGAGGGCCATGA
>CAZNUZ010000072.1:0-8318 GCA_964576725.1 uncultured Phycisphaeraceae bacterium | reverse complement strand
CGCATCTACCGCAACGCGCAGCGGCTCCACATGGACCGCCAGGAAGGGTCGCAGGGCAAGCCCGACGGCTTCCCCTACTCCAAAGACGAGATGCGCGACATCATGTACGCCTGCATCGAGGCCAACGCCCTCGAGGACGGCTACATCCGCCTCATCTTCACCCGCGGCGAGGGCACGCTCGGGCTGCACCCCTTCCAGTGCCCCACCCCGGGCGTGATCTGCATCGCCGACACCATCCGCCTCTACCCCGAGTCGATGTACACCGACGGCATGAAGGTGATCGTCGCCAAGCGGCCGCGCACGCCCGCGGTCTGCCTCGACCCCCAGCTCAAAAGCCTCAACTACCTCAACAACATCCTCGCCAAGGTCGAAGCGATCGACGCGGGTGTGCTCGAGGCGATCATGATCTCCTACTCCGACGACCCCGCGAAGCAGATCGTCGGCGAGTGCACGGGCGACAACCTCTTCATCATCAAAGACGGTGTGGTGCACACCTCGCCCCTCGCGGTCCCGATGCTCGACGGCATCACCCGCGCCTTCGTGCTCAATGAGCTCTGCCCCGTGCTCGGCATCGAGGTCGTCGAGCGCCCGCTGACCCTGAGCGATGTGCTCGCCGCCGACGAGATCTTCCTCACCGGCTCGGCCGCCGAGGTGATCGCGGTGCGCCAGGTGGACGACGCGCAGATCTCAGACGGCGAGGGCCCCGTGACCGCCAAGATCCGCGCGAAGTTCCGCGAGATCGTCACCTCGGACAACATCCCCGAGGATTGAGGCGCCGCGAACACAGGCGCGGTGGCCTTCGTATGAAGCCGGCCGTGGTTCACTCCTCGCGAGTCCGACCTGTACGTAGACGATGGCTGATTGCAGCCTTCTGTCTGGTTGGTGTATCGCTGATTTCTGTGGTCGCTTGGCGAGTGATTCGCTTCGATATCACCGAATTCACAGTCTCTACACAAGAGCGCCAGCAGATCGTGCAGGATCTTGTCCGTGCATTTGGTTATGGGCAAGCAACGGTGGATCCGAGCGCCTTGATCTCCGTCGTAGATGTGCGAGGCGGCGGGCTCTACGCAGACGAATGTGCGATCCGAATCCGTGGCATCGATATTCCCACGGATGCCTGGGCGATGATGGCTCGCCCGAGTCCTTTGCCTGAACTTCCCGTGGAGTATGTGCGAGATGGCAAGTGGCCTGCGTGGGCCATGCCGGCCTCGTTGCGTGCTCGTGCGGAGGAGCTCAGTTGGCGTGACACGCCAGCGATTGTGAACGGGGTATATCTACGTGTCTCGTGGTTCTATCACGCTTCGACTCGTGAAGCCGTCATCCTGTTTCCGGATGTGCATGCGGGTGAAGTCTCAGCTGCCGCAGCTGGCTTGTCGCGATTGATCAATCAGAGTCCCCCCCACCGTACCCGCTACTGGCCAGAGATCGGAACCGAATACGCGGACTGGCGTGTAATCAGGATTACTCCTTGGCGTTGAAGCTGCATCATTGCTTGCCGATCGTTCGCAGTATGCAACGGGCACGCTGGTCAGCCAGACCTACTATCTCCGTATGACCGACCCCGCTACCCAGCGTGCCGTCGCCCGCGTCGGCTGTGTTTCGTACATGAACACGCTCCCGCTCATCGAGGGCCTGGGCAAGCTCGACGCGCTGCGCCTCACGCTCACCGCGCCATCGAGGTTGTTCGGCCTGCTCGAGTCGGGCGACGTCGATATCGCGCTGATCTCGGCGATCGACTACCAGCGTTCCTCGAAGCCGCTCACCCTTCTGCCAGTGGGCATGATCGGGTGCGACGGGCCGACGATGACGGTGCGGGTCTTCAGCCGGGTGCCCTTCGAGCGCATCACAACGCTGCACGCCGACGCCGACTCGCACACGTCGATCGCGCTGGTGCGTGTGCTGATGGCGGAGGCGGGGCTGGGCGCTCCCGAGCTCGTGGATTTCGATGTCGATGCCTTCCGCGCAACGCTCCCGGAACAGGCTGCGAGCGAAGAGCACACGGTCGACGGCGTGTGGCCCGAAGCGATGCTGCTCATCGGTGACAAGGTCGTGACGGATTCGCCGCCGGCGGTGTGGTACCCGTACCAGGCGGATCTCGGCGCGTCGTGGAAGGAGCGCACGGGCCTGCCCTTCATGTACGCGGCCTGGGCCTGCCTCGAAGGCCGGGAAGACGACGCGGTGGTGCGCACCGCGTGCGAGATGCTCGACCGCCAGCGTCGGCACAACGCGACGCGGACGGACTGGATCGTGAACCAGCGCGCAGCGTCGCGGGGGTGGCCGGTGGATGCAGCGCGTCACTACCTGCGCACGCTGCTGCGCTACGAACCGACCCCGCCCTACCGCGCGGGGCTCGACCGGTTCTACGACCTCGCCCACGCACACGGGTGCATCAGCGAGCGTCGTCCGACACGCTGGGCGACGAGCGCCGGCTGACGCGTTGCCCACGCTCCGCGCCATACTCACGCCCGCGATCGCGCGCATCGCCGAGGATCAGCGCTTCGCCCCCATCGCTGCGGCCAAGCGCGCGATCGGCCGCATCGAGGCGCTCGCGAGCGAGATCGACGCCGACAACGCCTACCCCGCGGAATACCTCGTGCACCGCATCACGGGGTATAGGCCGCGCGTCGAGGAGATCGAGCTCATCGCCGGCGCGGACGTTCTCGGCGATCTCAGCGCGCTGGCGGAGTCACTCGCGCACTACGCACGTGTGCGGGTGAGCGACGCGCCCGCGGGCGCGCTCGACGGTGCGGCGCTGGCGGAGCGGTGGGGGGTCTCACGCAAGACGATCTCGCGCGATCGCAGGAACGGGCTCATCGCGTGGCGTTGCACCGCGAGCACCGGCGGCGAGCGGCTGCTCTTCTCGCCCGCTGCCATAGAGGCGCACGAAGAGCGCAGCGGTCGTGTGATGCCGAGCGATCGGCCGCACCGGCTCAGCGATGCCGAGCGGGCGCACATCGCCCGGCGCAGCGGCCGATACGCGGCAGCACTCGGGTGGTCACTGGGCAAGACCGCGGGGCACATGGCCGGCAGACTCGGGCGCTCGCCCGGTGCGGTGCGCAGGGCCATCGAGGCGCACGAGTCGGCGCTCCCCGAGCACGAGCGTGCGTTCGCGCCGAGCGCAGCGATGAGCGACGCCACCCGCCGGCGCATCGGCGCGCTGGTGCGCGAGGGGGTCCCCATCGCGCGGGTCGCGAGGCTCATCGGCGCGCACCCCGCGACCGTGCACCGCAACGCGATGCGCGAACGGGTGCGCGTGCTGCTCGAGGCGCCGGCCCTCGGGTTCGAGGGCGACCCGGACCGAGAGCTTGCTGCTCTGGAATCTGGTGCGGCCCGCACCGATCTGCTCGTGCCGATGGCAGAGGTGCGCACCGACCGCGTCGCTGCGCTGTCCGAGGAGTGGGCGCTCGATGCGCAGCGGGAAGAGCGGATGGCGCTCGCGCTCGCGGGCCTGCGTCGCCGTGCGCACCAGCTCGCGCGGGCGATCGATGTGCAAACCCCGCCGGCGCACCTCGTCGATCGCGCGGAGACGGATCTGCGCTGGGCGGAGCTGATCCGCAGGCGGCTCGTTCTTGCGGAGACGGGCCTGCTGCTCGGTTCGATCCGCGAACGATCGGGGCACAGCATCGATGAACTCGAGAGCGAGACGGCGGGGGCGCTCGTGAATGCCGGGTACGAGGCCGTCGCCCGTGCGCTCGAGGGCTTCGATGTCTCCCGGGGGGGCCGTCTCGCGGGCCGGGCGGCGCTGCCTGTAGACCGGGTGGTGCAAGCGCTCGTCAACGAGCGCGGCGCTGGGGGGCGTGGCGCACGGGCGCGGTCACGCACAGGGCACCCGTGCGACGCGTGGGTGGCCGGCGGTTCTCTTGGCAGTGGCGAGATCGTGCCATCGCCTGCGGTGCTCGCGGAGGCGCGGCCCGCCGACCGCAGCATCGCGGAGCTGCGCCTGGGCCTCGGTGCGGGTCCGCCCCGGACGGCGCTCGAGATCTCCGGCGAGCTTGGCATCTCGGCAGGTGCGGTCTGGGCGGGTTGGCGGCGTGTGGCACGCCGGGCTGCGGAGTCGGCGATCGGTGCAGAGCCCGCGGGCGAGAGGTAGTGTGACGCCATGGCCAAGGGGCGACCACGCCGAGCACGATCCATCGCTGACCCGACCTCGGTCTTGGCGCACCCGGTGCGCTCGCTCATCGCGCTATTGCTGTGCGTGCCGACGGTCCTGATGATCGGCTGGCGTGAGCCGATCGTAGAGCCGCAGCTGCTCTGGATTCTGCAGGCGTTGGGCCTGGGGCTCTACGGCCTGCTCTTCTTCCGCGAGATCGCCCGGCTGCTCCCCGAGGATCGCGCTGAGATCCTCTCGATCAGCCGGCCCGAGCAGGTGTGCGTGGCCTTGGGGCTGCTGCTCGTGTGGGTCCCGGACGCGCTCAAGCTCGCGTGCGCGGTCTTGCTGGTTGTGCACATCGCCCGGGTCTTTCTGCGGCTTGTGCAGACGAGCATCCCGCCGGGGCTTGTCTTTCTCGGTTCGTTCCTCGCGCTCACGCTCGCGGGGACGTTCGCGCTCATGCTGCCCGCTGCGACGCCCGAGCGCGCGCCGATCGGTTTCATCGATGCCCTCTTTACGATCACAAGCGCGATCAGTCAGACGGGCCTGATCGTCCGGCCAACGGGCCTGGTCCTCGGTGCCGACGGCGAAGCGATCGACGGCTTCACGCGCTTCGGCCAGATCATCATTCTCCTCTGGATCCAGATCGGTGCGCTGGGGGTGATCGTCTTCGGTGCGCTGCTGGTGAACGTGCTCGGCTCATCGTTCGGGCTCCGTGCGACGCAGACGCTCGCGGAGGGGACCGAGCAGGGGTGGTCGGGCCAGCTCTCGCTGCAGCGCCTCGTCACGTTCATCATCGTCTTCACGCACCTCGTCGAGTTGCTCGGAGCGGTCTTCTTGTACTTCGCGTGGCCCGACACGTGGCCCGGGATGCCCGTCGATATGGAGACCGCGGGCGACCGCATGTTCCACGCGGTCTTCTTCTCGGTCAGCGCGTTCTGCAACGCCGGGTTTGTAACGACGGCGGATTCGCTCGTCGGCCTGCGCACGCACGGCACGACGCACCTGGTGATCGCGCCGCTCATCGTGCTCGGCTCGATCGGGTTCCCGGTGCTCGACAACATCCGCCGGGTGATGTGGGACCGATTCCGCGGGATCCGCACCGACCGCGCCGGCAACCTCGTGCGCTTCAACCTCAACACCAAGATCGTCATCGCTGCGACGATCGCCCTCTACCTCATCGGCTTCGGGCTGACGTTCGCGAGTGAGCTCAACATCGCCGGTGCTCGTGGCGTCGAGGCGGGGCTCGCGACGAGCAATATCCCGACCGCGGCCCTCGATGCGCACTTCATGAGCATCAACCGCACCGCGGGCTTCAACTCGCTTCAGGTCGATCAGTTGGGCGTGCTCGCGCACCTGGGGTTCATCTTCCTGATGTTCGTGGGCGGTTCGCCGGGCTCGGTGGCCGGCGGTATCAAGGTGATGGTCTTCGCGGTCCTTGCGCTCACGGTCTGGTCGACGATCCGCGGGCGGTCGGAGACGACCGCGTTCGGGCGCACGATCCCGGACGTTCTGGTGCGCAAGAGCGCGACGCTCATCGTGCTCGCGCTCATCCTCCTCCTGGTGGGGACGGGCATATTGGTCGTCGCTGACCCGGAGCACTCGTTGCAGGAGCACATGTTCGAGGCCTCTTCGGCGCTCGCGACGTGCGGGCTCACGCTCGGTGTGACGGGCGATCTGTCTGACGTGGGCAGGCTCACGGTCTCGGCGCTCATGTTCATCGGTCGTGTCGGCCCGATGGCGGTGCTGGCGGCGCTCTTCGGGGCTGCTGCTTCGCGCAGGCCGCGGATGGAGTACCCCGAAGAAGAGGTCGTGATCTACTGATGGCGGAGCCCGCCAAGGCCGCGATGCGTGCGCGCGTTCGTGAGCGCCTCGGGGCGCTGTCTCCTGCTGAGCACGCCGAGGCCGCCCAGCGACTCGCCGCGTTGGTTGAGCTTCCATCACCGGGCTGTGCTGTGATGGCGTATCTCTCCTTTGGCGATGAGCTGGGCACGGGCGCGCTGATCGAGCGCGCTTGGGCGCAGGGCAACCCGGTCGCTGTGCCCGAAGTCGATTGGGCGTCGAGGGCGATGCGCCCGGCGCTCCTCACTCCGTCGACGCGCATCGCGCCCGGCGCTCGCGGCGTGCCCGAGCTCGTCGATCCCGCCGAGCCGTTGTCGATGGGCGAGCTTGCTCTTGTGCTGGTGCCCGGGGTCGCCTTCGACGAGAAGGGCGGGCGACTCGGGCGAGGGGGTGGGTTTTACGACCGCTTTCTGCTCGGCATCGATCGCGATCGCTGCCGGGTCGTCGGGGTGTGTCATGCGTGCCAGATGGTCGATCGCGTGCCGACGCAGCCTCACGACGTTCGCGTGGACGCGGTCCTCGCGTGTTGACGGGTTTTTGTGCCCCGCAGCCGGGAGCGCCGATAGGCTTAGAACAAGCGGCATGCGCCGCTGTTGTTCTGCGCCCCGTCTGTGAAAGGACGCCCGAGCCTTGGCACTCCCCTCCCAGTCCCCCCGCGTCTCGGCCGCCCCGCCCCGCTTTGTAGGAGGCCGGTCGCGCCGTCGCCGTCGTGGCAAGGGGCGTCGCAACCTGGCGATCGCGGTTGTCATCATCGGCGGTGCGCTGGTGATCTGGCAGTGGCCCACCATCACCGGCGCGGAGACGCAGACCAACACCCCCGACCTCTCGGGCGAGCAGGCCAACTCGGCGGGGGCATCGACCACGCCGGGAGCAACGCCCGCGGGCCCGACGCTCATCATGAGCCGCGGGGGTGAGACGCCCACCGAAGCACCCGCGGGGCGCACCGCGACGAACCCGCTGCCCGAACGCGAGGCTGTGACACAGGCCAACAGCGAGCGTGCGGCGGCGGAGCAGAACGTCGCGGAGTTCGTGAACAACGGGAGCGCCGACCCCGCGCCGAACGCGCGGGATACCCGGCCTGTCCGGTCGACGAACGCGACCCCCGAGCCCCAGCCGCGCGGCGTGAACCCGCAGCCGAACGTGAACCGCCCCGCCGAGCCTGCATCACCATCGGGCGTGCGGGATCTCTCCAGGCCAGCCGCTGCCGCCATCGAGGAGGCCGAGGCGCTCATCGCGCGCAACCAGCCCGTCGCTGCCCGCGACACGCTCAACCAAGCACTGTATCGCAGCGGTTCCACGGCGCTCGATCAGGAGGTGCTGCGGATGCGCCTTGCCGAACTCGCCGAGACGCTGACCTTCTCTCCCCGCGCCTTCCCGGATGACGAGATGGCGGAGACGTACACCGTGCAGAGCGGCGACGCGCTGAGCGTGATCCCCCGCCGGGCTGGGCACGCGGTGGAGGCGCGGCTTGTGCAGCGGATCAACCGCATCGACAACCCCAACCGCATCCGCGTGGGGCAATCGCTGAAGCTGCTGAAGGGCCCCTTCCACGCCGTCGTGGACAAGAGCGCATACCGCATGGACATCTACGCCGAGCAGACCGACAGCGCCGGCAACCGCCTGTATGTGCGGTCGCTGCCCGTGGGTCTGGGCGAGTTCGGTTCCACGCCGGTTGGTTCGTGGGTCGTCCGCCGGGAGAAGGTCGAGAACCCCTCGTGGGTGAACCCGCGCACGGGCGAGAAGTTCTCAGCGACCGACGAGAACAACCCCATCGGGGAGTACTGGATCGGCCTCCAAGGCACCGACCCCCATACCGAGCTCCTCGACGGCTACGGCATCCACGGGACGATCGAGCCCGGCTCGATCGGGACCGAGGCATCGATGGGCTGCGTGCGCCTGCTCGACGCGGATATCGAGCTTGTGTACGCCCTGCTCGTGGGCGAGAAGAGCACGGTCGTCATCACCGACTGAGGCCCGGCGGAGGGTCCGCTTGGGGGCTCGTCAGCGGGGCTGCCAGAGGGGTCATCAGAAGCTCATTCGTGGGGTTCGCTGGGGGCCCTGCTCGAGCGCTCGTCGCCCGGTTTTTTGGCGGGTTCTCGCGTACAATGCGTGCACGAAACCAGGCCGGCCCGGTGCCGGCCTGTGCACCTGCGCACCACGCCGACGCAAGGCCCGCAAGCGGCCACCACCCAGCACGAACAGGCGACGAGCACCAGAGCCCCCATGAACGATCAGGCACCCGATTCCAACACGCCCGCGAGCCCCAAGGGCGACTACGGCGCCGAGCAGATCAGCATCCTCGAGGGCCTCGAGGCGGTCCGCAAGCGGCCCGGCATGTACATCGGCGACACCGGCATCGCGGGCCTGCACCACCTCGTCTGGGAGG
>CAZNUZ010000071.1:0-8450 GCA_964576725.1 uncultured Phycisphaeraceae bacterium | reverse complement strand
CCGTCCGGCTCAGCGATGTCGCCGACATCGGCCCTGAGCGGTCCAGCAACCTCATCACACGCGAGAACGCACAGCGGAAGGCCGTTGTCTCGCTCAACGTCGCCGAGGGATCCAACCTTAGCGATCTGGTCGCGCAAGTCCAAGAGCGTGTCGACCCGATTGTGCAGAGCGCCGGCATGACCGTGTCATACGGCGGGCAGTTTGAGGCCCAGCAGTCAGCGTCCCGCACGATCCTCGTTGCGGGCGTGGCCGTCGCGCTCGTCATGCTCATGCTGCTCCAGATCTCGACCGGCTCGATGCGTGCGGCGGTTCTCGTGATGCTCAACATGCCGCTCGCGCTCATCGGCGGCATCGCCGCGATCTACCTCACCGAGGGCGGCGGCCCGATCACCAACACACTGGCGCTCGTCGGCATCGGCGGCCCGTACATCCCGCCGGTGATCTCCATCGCGAGTTTGGTCGGGTTCATCACGCTCTTTGGCATCGCCGTCCGCAACGGCATCCTGCTGATCAACCACTACAACCATCTCATGGAGACCGAGGGTGTGCCGATGGGCGAGGCGATCGTCCAAGGGTCAATGGAGCGGCTTGTGCCGATCCTCATGACCGCGATCTCGGCCGCACTCGGGCTCGTCCCGCTCGCCCTCGCAGCCGGCGAGCCCGGCAGCGAGCTGCTCGCCCCGCTCGCGATCGTCACCCTCGGCGGCCTGCTGACTTCCACATTCCTGAACCTCATCGTCGTCCCCGCCGGCTACTCGCTGGTGTTCGGACACAAGCCCGAACCGCGGCAACGTTCGTCGCGGTCATTCATCACACGGATCGCCGGCGCACTCCGCCCGGCCCAAACCACGGTCAACACCAGGGAGAACTGACATGACCGATCTCACCAAGCTGTTTCTTGCCTCGCTCGCCGCCGCATCGCTGACGCTGTCTGGGTGTGGAAACGAGTCCGGCTCGTCGGACGCGCACGACCACGCCGAGCATGGCGACCACGACGGTCACGACCACGATGCTGAAGGCCATGAGGATCACGATCACGGCGATGATGACCACGGCGATCACGGCGCTGAGCGCGACCTCGGCTCGGTAACCATCGCCGGCACAACGCTCCGCGTTTCCATGGGTGGCGAGATCGAGCCGTCCGGAACCGTTCACCTCGACATCGAGCGCACCGACGGACCCGAGCCAGCCGCGATCCGCGTCTGGATCGGCGACGAGGCGGGCACCGGGGCATTGAAGAGCAAGGCGATGGGCAGCAGCGGCGACTACCACGCCGACGCCGAGGCACCCGCCGACGTGTCGCTTCCAACTTCCCTGTGGATCGAGGTTGAAACCGCTGACGGCATCCTTGAGTCCGGGTCGGTCCCCATCGACTGAACGTCAATTCCAGTGATGCCAACCTGTGTCAGTCTCAGTGTCCCCACGCTGGCGTAATCGCCGAATAGGGCCGTGCGCGGAAATTGTAAACTAGGGCAGAAATAGGGCAGTGGGGTCAAAGAAGAAACCCCGTTGCTCGTAAACCACTGCAAACACAGTGCTCCGAGCAACGGGGTCTCAATGAAGCGGAGAGGGGGGGATTCGAACCCCCGAGCCGGGTTGCCCCGACTACACGGATTCCAGCCGTGCTCCTTCAGCCGCTCGGACACCTCTCCGGGAGCACCCCGACGCGTGGCCGGGTGGAAGGCGAGTGTAGCTCACTCTCCACCCCGAGTCGAAGAGAAGCATCAACCTCCTTCGGAGGGGCCTTTGCCCCCCGTCCCGCTGCACCTCAACTCGCGTTGGCCCTGACCACGTCTATCGGACGACGGCCTGGCGCCATCGGCCGAGGCCCTTCCTCACAGCCCCGCCGCGTTGCACGAGGTTCCCGTCTCTACACTCCGCCATGGGCCGCACCAACCACAGGCCGGACCTCAACGGCCTCCTCATCCTCGATAAACCGCTCACCGCAACATCCGCCCGGTGTTGCGGCATCATGCGCAAACGCTCCTCGGGCGGGAAAGTCGGTCACGCCGGCACACTCGACCCACTCGCCACGGGCGTCCTCGTCCTCTGCCTCGGCAAAGCAACCAAGCTCTCCGAACGCGTCATGGGCACCGGCAAGGCCTACCGGGCTGCGGTCGATCTCTCCGCCCGCTCCGCAAGCGACGATCTCGAAACCGAGCCCGAGCCCGTCGATGTCGCCCCGCACGATCGCCCCACGCGCCAAGGCATCGAATCGCTCCTCGAACGCGAGTTCACCGGCGTCATCCAGCAGGCCCCGCCCACATTCTCCGCGGTCCATATAGACGGCAAACGCGCCTACACCCTCGCACGCGCGGGCAAAGCCCCTGAGATGGAGCGTCGGCCCGTGCGCATCGACGCCGTCACCGTCGCCGAATACCGCTGGCCCCTCCTCGAGCTCGACATCGCCTGCGGCAAGGGCACCTACATCCGCTCGCTTGCGCGCGATATCGGCCTCGCACTGCGCACGGGCGGCATGCTGACCGCCCTCCGCCGGACGCGCGTCGGCCCCTTCACCGCGGAGCAGGCGTTCACCATGAACGCCGTCCCGCGCCTCGAGGCCGAGCACCTGATCCCCTTCGAGGCATCGGTGGAGCTGCTCGACGCGTGGGACGAGCGTCAGGCCGAGCAGCCCTAGAAGCGGTGCGGGATCTGGTTATCGGGTGCGCCCGGCGTAAAGCGGGGCGGGGCAGTCGGATCATCCGCAGGATTCGTACGAGCCCCAAAGACGAACACTAAGCGGCGGTGCGAGCCGGGCCGATACCGAAGCGGGGCTTCAGTCCGCCCCGTTGAGGAGGTCCGCGCGTGGCACACACCCCGCGCCCGCACATCTCGGCTGCGCTCCAGCATCTGCGCGCTGGTGTCACGCTCTGCGCGTGTGTGCTCGCGTGTGCGCTCCTCGCCCAGGTCGTTGCCTGGGGCGTCATCCACTACGCCGCCCCCGCCGAGACCGCGCTCGAACAGCCCCAGGCGGGTGTCGCGACGGACGTCGTCTTCGCTGCGCCCGAGGCCGAGTCGGAGGGCGAGAGCACGATCGCTGCAACGCCGCAGGCGGTCGCGCCAGCAACTGCCGAACCGGGTTCCGCCTCCTCGATCAACACCGTGCCCTCGGGCTCGGGGCTGATGATCCGCAGGTTCGCGAGCGTCTCGATGGTGGTGGGCGTCGCTGCGACGGTGGGCCTGTGCCTCTTCCTCTTCCAGTCCGTCGCCGTCGCGGGGGGCGGGGGCGTGCCGGGCGTCGAGAAGGTCGTCACCGCGACCACCTGGGCGATGGTGGTCGCAGCATTGTGCGTCCCCTGGTCGAGCTTGCTGCCCGCGGTGCCCTTCGAGGGCGTCCTGCGCACGGGCGCAGGGTTCGACGCCGCCTCTCGCGCCATGAACGCAGGCAGCACGTCCGCCCTGGGCTTCTTCGGTCAGCACCTCGTCTTGCCGTTGCTCCTCGTCGCCGGCGTCGCAGCGTGTGCGCTCCGCTACCGCGCGGGTGTAGAGGGCGGCGTCATCGTGACCCACGCCTCGATGCTCGACGAACGCCTCGAAGCAGAACTCCGCAACCGCAAGCTGGGCGAGGGGTCGACGCCCCGCGCCGTCGGTGCACTCAACAGCGCACTGGGCGATACCCCCGAGCCCGCGCCCGCGATGTCGTCCAAGCCCGTGCCCCAGCACAACCCGTCACCGCCCATGTCGGCCAACCACCACGCGCACACGCCGGCCGTCCCCGCCCCAGCACCCGCACCGACGCAGGCCGACCCCCCCGCGGTCCCGCCGCCCCCGCCGATGCGGCCCATCTAAAACACTCCCAAACCACCTAGCGATCAGCCCCGCGGGTGCTTCGTCCGGATCACATCGCGCAGCTGTGTCCGGTCGACGTGCGTGTAGATCTCCGTCGTCCCGATATCCGCGTGGCCCAGCATCTCCTGCACCACGCGCAGGTCCGCGCCGCCGCCGAGGAGGTGCGTCGCGAAGCTGTGCCGGATGAGGTGGGGGTAGATGTCGCCCACGCCCGCGCGCTCGGCGCACCGCTTGACGATGTGCCACAGCCCCGTGCGTTCGAGGGGCCTCCCGGTGTTCGAGAGGAAGAGGCGCCCGCTGTGATCCACCCCCTCGCGCACCAGCGCGGGGCGGCACGTGCGCACGTACTCGTCGATCGCGTCCTCCGCGGGCTCCCCGAATGGTACGAGTCGGAGCTTCCCGCCCTTGCCGAAGACGCGGACCACAGCAAGCGTCAGGTTCACGTCCTCGTGCCGGAGGCCCACGAGCTCGGAGTTCCTCAGGCCCGAGGCGTAGAGCAGCTCGAGGATCGCCTTGTCCCTCGGCCACAGCGCGGGGCCACGCTTCACCGGGATGTCGCGCCCCGGCCCCTTATCGAGGAGCCGGCGCATCGCCCCGGGCGTCAGCACCTTGGGCAGCTTGCGCCAGGTGCGCGGGCGTTCGAGGAGCTCGCCGTGGTGCGCGGGCGTGAGCCCCGTCGAGAAGAGCCACTTGGTAAAGACCCGGACCGAGGCGAGGTGGCGCACGATGGTCGTGCTATCAAGCTCGCGCTCGTCGCGCAAGCGAATGAGGTGCTCAGCGAAGTCGCGCGGGGTGAGCTCTTCGATCGTCACGCGACCGTGCGCACGCAGATCAACATCCAGATCGCGCAGGTCCCGGCCGTACTCCTCGATCGTCTTGGGCATGAGCCCAGCCTCGACCTTGGCGTAGACAAGGAAGCGTTCGATCGCAAGCGGGATGGTCAGCGTCTCGGGCACAGAAGGACATCGGCCTCGTTTGGCACGCCGCTTGTGAAACGACCTCCGGCAAGGAGGCCGACAATGACGTGGAACGTCGACACACTCCATCTTTCCGAGGCATGCCGCGTGGGCACGGAGGCCCCGCGCACGCCCGCCCCGCGCAAGAGCGGCATCTTGCGCACGCTCTGCGCCGCCATCGGCGCACGCCGTGCGCCAAAGCGCGAAGAACACCGCGGGGTCCTCGCTCTCGTCTCGCCCGCAGACGTGCACCACGCACGCGTGCTCCCGGGCGTTTCGCCCATCGAGCGCCTCGCGCTCCTGGGAGACTGCGCATGAACTACGGCATGTGGATCTCCGCCTCGTCTGTCTCCGTCAATATGGCGCGGCAGGACGTCCTCTCCAACAACCTCGCCAACGTCGGCACCGCCGGTTTCAAGCCCGATTCCCTCGCCGTTCGCGCCCGTGACGTCGTGCGCGTCGAGGACAACCTGCCCTTCGAGGATTCCAACACACTCCTCGAGCGGCTCGGCGCGGGCATCATGCCCGTCCCCACACGCACGAGCTTCACCCAGGGCCCCACCGAGCAGACCGGGCGACCGCTCGATCTCGCCATCGAAGGCACCGCCTTCCTCTCCGTCGAGAACGACGCCGCCGGCAGCACCGTCCTCACACGCGACGGCCGCCTCGCCATCAACCAGCGCAACGAGCTCGTGCAGGCCTCGACCGGCTCGCCCCTCCTCAGCCCGGGCGGAGGCCGAGTGACCGTCGACCCCAGCGCCACCATCACCATCCGAAACGACGGTCAGGTGCTGCAGAACGGCACCGCTGTCGGCCAGCTCGCCCTGCTCGACGCCGATCCCGGCGCCCTCAGCAAGTTCGGGCAGGGCCTCTTCGTCGTCGACGCAGGCGCCTCCGGCGCGGTGCGCAACGCCGAGAGCTCCAGCATCGTCCAAGGAGCCGTCGAGGGCTCCGCGGTCGACCCCATCAAAGCCATGATGGGCGTCAGCGCCGCAAGCCGCTCCGCACAGGGGGGCATGCGCATGATCGGCATCTTCAACCAGAACCTCGACGCACTGATCAACCGCTTCGGCCGACTCGGCTAATCCGTAGACCCCGCGACCAGGAGCCCACATGGCCGTCATCGCCCTTCAGTCCGCTGCCACAGGCCTCAGCGCCCTCTCGACCGAGCTCGACGTCACCGCGAACAACCTCGCCAACGTCAACACCCCCGCTTTTAAGGGGTCACGCGTGAATTTCGAGGATCTCCTCTATCAAGAGAAGGCCCTCCCCGGCGTCGAAAACGCCAACGGCGACCAGAGGCCCACCGGCGTCTACGTCGGCCTGGGCGTCCGCGTCTCGGGCACGCAGGTCAACTTCGCCCAGGGCGCCACGATCCCCACCGATCAAGAGTTCGACTTCGCCATCCAGGGCGACGGCTTCTTCCGCGTCGCCGTCGAGCCCGATCGTGCCCCGGGCGGCATCGCCTACACCCGGCTCGGCTCCTTCACACGCAACGCCGACGGCGAGCTCGTGCTCACCGGCACCGAGGGCAGGCGGCTCGATCCGGGGGTCACGATCCCCGGAGACTCCACCGGGTTCCAGGTGCAAGCAGACGGGACCATGTGGGTGAGTGACCCCACAGGGGCAGCGACCCAGGTCGGTACGCTCGAACTGGCCGACTTCGTGAACCCGCAGGGCCTCGCGCAGATCGGCGAGAACCTCTTCGCGGAGACCGACGCCTCGGGCACGCCCATCACCGGCGCTCCCGCTCAGGCCGGCTTCGGCTCGATCGCCCAACGGCAGCTCGAGGCCTCCAACGTCGACCCGACCCTCGAGCTCATCAAGCTCATCCGCACCCAGCGCGCGTTCGAGATGAACTCGCAGTCGATCCGAGCCGCCGACGAGACGCTCCGCGCCGTCGCCCAGCTCCGCCGTTAATCCCATCGCATGACCCCCCGAAAGGAGCGTTTGATGCGGAGCATCTCGCCGCTTCTCTCCCTCTTGGCCTCTCTCGTAGCAGTGCTGTTTCTCTGCGTCGCGCCCGCGTGGTGCGCGGAGATCGTGCTGCGGGCGAGCGCCGTCGCCGACCCGCACACCCCCCTGCGCCTGGGCGACATCGCCGAGATCTCGGGCGAAGATGCGGAGCGGCTTTCCCGGCTGGTGGTCGTCGAAGAGCCGATCGCTGCGCTGGGGGGCGAGCGCTGGCTGCGCATCGGCCTCGCGGAGGTGCGGTCGGCGATGGAGTCGGCGAGCGTCTCGCACACGCGTCACGCCCTCTCGGGTTCGACCTGCGTGGTGCGCGTCCGAGGGTCCCAGCGGGTTCAGACCGAGCTGCCCGCGGGCAAGCCGGAGCGTGCGCCCGAGGTGATCGCGCTCTCGGGCCCCGCCACGGTGCGCACCGCCACAGCCCGCAGGCTCGCCCAGATGATCGGTGTCGAGCCGGGCGATCTCCGCATCCTCTTCGCGCAGGGGCAGGAAGAGCTCCTCGCCCGGCCGCTCGCGGGGCTCACCGCGGTTATCCGGCCTTCCAATTCGGGCATCTCCGAGCGGCTGCGCGTGGATGTGACACTCCTCTCCGGCGAGCGCGTGGTGGCCGAGGGCACGCTCCGCGGCCTAGTACAGGTGCGTTCGACGATCGCGGTCGTCACCAAACGCCGCACCAAGGGCGCGATCCTGACACCAGACGACTACCGCGCCGAGGAGCGCTGGCTCGACCCCGCGCTGCTGGGCCGGGCGGCGGACCCCGCTGTGCTCGAGGGATCGCGGGCGACGAACCGCCTCGACCCGGGCGAGGTGCTGCGCGAGTCGGATATCGAGCCGCCCCTCGCGGTGCGGCGGAACGACACGGTCACGGTCATCACGGTCGCGGGGGGGATCTCCATCGAGACGCGTGCGCGGGTCTTGCGCGACGCGGTGGTGGGCGAGCGCGTCCGCTGCCGGCTCGATCGGGGTTCGGAGACGTTCGACGCGATCGTGGACGCTCCCGGCCGGGTCGTGGTGCTGCTCGATAGCGCGGCCGAGGCCTCAGCGATAGCGCCTGAATCTGGCACGCCCGATGCGAAGAGCACCGTACGAATCGAAGTCCAAGGGAGCCCCGATTGATGCGCACCAACGCTGCTTTGATTGTCATGCTCGCCGGCACGCCCGGAGCGCTCGCGCAGAGCCTCTACGAGCAGGTACAGCCCGTGCAACTGCCCGATCGGGGCCGCGAGGTGTCGCTCCAACCCACGGACGGCGCGCCGGGGCTCGGCCAGATCAGCCTCTACGCCGTCGAGCCCCCCCAGCCCAAGCAGTTCCTCGAGAACGATCTCGTGACGATCATCATCTCCGAGCGGGCGCGCAGCGACCGCTCGCAGGAGATCGACACCGAGAAGTCCTACGAGATCGACGGCGAAGTGACGAGCTCGATCGACCTGCTCCGCCTGCTCCAGGGCCGCCTGCAGCAAGGCCGCGACGGCACCGACGACCTGCCCATCGTCTCGGGCGGGATCGAGACGGAGTTCGAGGGCGAGGGCGCCTACGTCCGCGACGACACCGTGACCGCACGCGTCACAGCGCGTGTCCTCGAGGTGAAGCCCAACGGCAACCTCGTGCTCGAAGCCCGCACCGTCATCCGCACCGACGAAGAGGAGCAGGTCATCCTCGTCTCGGGCACCGCGCGCACCGAGGACGTGACCAACAACAACTCCGTCCAGTCCAACCAGCTCTACGACCTGCGCATCG
>CAZNUZ010000070.1:0-8515 GCA_964576725.1 uncultured Phycisphaeraceae bacterium | reverse complement strand
CCCCATCGAGCAGGAGGGCACCTACCCGCTGCCCGAGGCCCAGCTCGACCGCTTCTTCTTCAAGCTCGCCGTCGGCTACTCGGGGCGCGAGGAGCTCAACGAGATCCTCCGCCGGACCACCGCCGGCACGATGGAAGATCCCTCGCCCGTCGTCGACGCCGAGACGATCATCCAGCATCAGGAGCTCGTCCGCCGGGTCGCGATCGCCGATCACGTGCAGGATTACGCGGTGCGCCTGGTGCTCGCGACGCACCCCGGCGGGCCGCACGCCTCGCCCGGCGTGACCAAGTTCGTGCGCATGGGCGCTTCACCCCGCGCCGCACAAGCGCTCGTGCTCGGCGCGAAGTGCGTCGCGCTCACCAAAGGCCGGGTGAGCGCCTCGGTCGAAGACATCCGCACCATCGCCGCCCCCGCGCTGCGGCATCGCATCATCCTCAACTTCGAAGGCGAGGCCGAGGGCCTGACGACGGATCAGATCGTCGAGCAGATCATCGCGACCGCGCCGGAACAGTTGGCGGTGGGGGCGTAGCAGCGCAGGGTGGCCGGGAACCGCGCAGCGGATCCCGGTCGTTAGACGGGCAGCGGATCCATTCGGAGTCCGGAGTCCCGCTGACCGTCCCACCATCGCGCCGAGCTCCAGGGCCAGTCCGTCGTTCGCTCGGCGAGCCCCGCTCGCACTGGGTTGGCATGGATGTACTCGAACTTCTCTTGGCTCTCTTCGCGTGAGTAGATGTTCCTGTCGTAGCCGCCTCCTCGCTGCCAGAACCTGTACTCGCCGGCTTTAGACGCGATCCTGTCGAGCACCGGAGCGTTGAGCTCGCGCCATCTTCGGATCGCACGTTGTGCGAGCGGCTGCTTGATCGATCGGCAGATCGCAGCGACGCCCGGTCCATCAGGGTCAGGCGTGAGAAGCACGTGCACGTGGTTGGGCATGGCGACCCACGAGTGCAGCGAGAAGCCGTGCCTATTGCGTGCCCGATCGAGCGACTGAGCGAACGCATCACGTATCGCGGGTGTGCCCAGCAGGTCGAGATTGCGATAGCACGAGAAGGTCAGGAAACGCGAGTGGTGATAGCCCTCGATGCGTCGCATGCTGGGTTCGTCTCCCGTGCGAATCCGGGATCCGCTGCGCGGTTCCCGGCCACCCGATCGGTCTCACCCCGGCAGCCCAAAGAACCCGCCCCCCGTATCCACGAGGCGGCCTTGGCGGGCGAGCTCGTGCCATAGCTCGATGGGGTACTCAGCCGGCGCTTGGATCGCGTCGACCTCGGACTTCTTGCCGCCCGTGAGCTGTTTGGAGCCGAGGCGCGACTCGTCGTTGAGGCGGGCGAGCTTGAGGCGCTTCTTAAACGCACGCATCGCAGCGGCGTAGTCGTCGGGTGTGAACTCCGCCGTCGCGTCTGAGGGGGCCTCGGGCTCGGCGGCAGGGGCGGCGGCGTGTTCCTCGAGGACGCCCAGCAGCCGCTGGAGGCCCGTGAGGTCGCGGGCTGCGATCACGGAATTCGCTTCGGCCTGGTCCACCGGCACACGCCCGATGAGCCGGCCCGTGAGCGCCCACGCGTCGTCGACGGCTTTGGGTGACTTGCTGTCTGCGATCTCAGCAGCGAGGGAGCGCAGTTTGTCCATCATGTTCATGCTGCGAGTGTACCGGGCGGCGGGCCCCGCCCGTGCAGCTTCCGCGGGCGGTCGCGGTAGCGGAGGGCGTGGAGCGCAAGCAGCAACAACGATCCCGGGCGGCGGGCGCGGTATTTGCCCTGGGCGTGGTCATGGAGCTCGGCGCGGCGGTGCTGTACCTCGCGGGGGGCATTCTGCGTGAGGAGGGGCAGGCGTGGCCAGTCCCGAGCGGGGGCCTGATCGCGCTCTTTGCTGGCGGGATCGCGGTGCAGTTCCTCGCCCGCGTGCTGTGGGTGCGGGCGCGGACGGGGTAAGGACCCCCAAAACGACAGCCGCCCCGCGAGGCGGGGCGGCGCGTCGTCTGCTGACGCAAAGGGCGCGGCGGGATTCGAACCCGCGAATACTGGATTTGCAATCCGGCCCCTTAGACCACTTGGGTACACGCCCGGGTGCCCGCTGCCCGGAGGCAACAGGTAGGGGATCGACAGAATAGCACCCACCCTGCACACGATCCACAGTGACAGCAAGGGGTTGCCGTCAGGGGAGGGCCTGCGAGCGTTGGCCCGGGGCGATGGCAGTGACCGATAAGCGGTAGGATCCCGCTACGGAGGTGCCCCTTGGGTCGACGCCCGCGAAACGCTGCTTCTTTTGCCTTGAGCCTGCTGGTGGTGGGGGGTGCGGGTATTGCTGCGTCGGCTCAGCCGATGGGCGACGACGCTGCCACCCCGCCGGAAGACGTGGTGCTCCGCCCGGTCGATGATTCGGGGAGCCCGGAGTCCGGGACGGTGCGCGGCGCTCTGCCGGGCGTCGAACTGCCGGACATGACCCCCGCGACGGGCACGGAGCTCGCGGAGGGCTCGACGATCGTGGATGCGCAGGGCATCGTTATCCAGCTGACCTCGGGAGGCTGGGCGTTCGTTCCCGACCGCGACGCATCGGGCGAGGCAGACCCGCCCATGGTCCTCCAGCCCGCCCAGCGCACGGCGGAGATGATCCGTCTGGTGACGGCCCGGGCGGACACCGTCACGTTCCGACTCTCGGGTGAGATCCACCGCTACCGGGGCCGGCACTACCTGCTGCCCGCTCGGTTCGAGGTGATCGTCGATGACCGCGGGAGCGAGCGCGCGCCCGCGGAGGAGCGGGCAGCGGAGGCCGAGCGCGCCCTAGAGGCTGCGGGCGATGTGACGGCCGACGAACTCGCCGACCGCATCGCAGCGGCGGAGGCCCGGGAAGGCGATCGCCCTTCGTCGATCACCACCGCGACGAACACGAGCGAGGGGCCCGAGGGCTTCGACGCGAACCTGCTGACCGAGGGGACGATGCTCGTCGATCGGGCCGGCCGCATCGAGCGCACCGGCGGGGGGCTCTGGGACTTTGTCTCCGATAACGACGCCGACGTAGCCGACGAAGACCGCGCCGAGCTCGAGGGCCCGATCACGCTCACGCCCTGCCTGACCCTTGAGGCGCTCGAGCGTGAGCTGACCACGAGCGCTACCCGCGCCAAGCTTACCGTAACGGGCCGGGTCTTCGTCTTCGAGGGCAAGAACTACATGCTGCTGACTATGTACCGCTTCGCGCCCGATGTGGGCGGGAACCTCACGACGGCCCAATAAGCGCACAGCCCGCGCTGATGCGGACCTTCGCGTTCCGCCCAGCCGTCAGCAACGCCGTCCCCTCCGCCCCAGGCCCTACGTGCGGCTTGCCTGAGCGCTCCAAACGCTCGGGTTTGACTGCGTTTGCGCCGAGATCCACTCCTAGAGCAAGGCGGCCACGATGCCGGGCTCATGGAGGGTCCGATGACTGCACAGAACGGAACGCCCAGCGACGATCGCTGGTCCGACAAGAAGGTATTCACCACCGGGGAGGCCGCCGAGGTCTGCAAGGTGAGCCAGCAGACGATCATCCGCTGCTTCGACGCGGGCAGGCTTCAGGGCTTCCGCGTCCCGGGGTCGCGCTTCCGGCGGATACCGCGTGAGGACCTGGTCCGCTTCATGCGTGAGAACGACATCCCGACCGAGGCGCTCGTCTCGGGGCCGCGGACAGTCCTCGCGGTCGACGACGACGAGGCCATCCTCGATCTCTACCGCGACGCCCTCGCCCGGCACGGCGATTACGAGGTCATCACCGCAACCACCGGCTACGACGCGGGCATGTTCACCGAGCAGCACAAGCCCGAGCTCATCATCCTCGATTACATGCTCCCCGACGTGAACGGCAACGTGGTCTGCGAGCGCGTTCGGGCGCACCCCGAGCTCGCCGCTACGCGGATCCTCTTTGTCTCCGGCGTGATCGAGCAGGCGGAGGTCGAGGGACTCCTCGCAGCGGGGGGGGACGACTTCTTGCGCAAGCCCTTCGATATCAACACGCTCTTGGCCAAGGTCGACGAGCTGATGGGCGTGAACGCCTGATCGAATCGTGCCGCCCGCGCGCTGCGGGCGGCGGTACAACCGAAGCGCGTGGGCCCGCACGATGAGAGAAGAGGAGGGCCGCGACGTGCCTTCCGAGGCGCAGACCAAACGAATCCTGGAAGAGATCGATCAGCTCCCCACGCTGTCTTCGGTCGCGGTGCGCGTGCTCCAGCTCTCGGGGGGCTCCGACGCGGACGTGCACGCGATGATCGCGCTCGTCGAGTCCGACCCGGCGCTCACGGTCAAGGTGCTGTCGCTGTGCCGCAAGGCCTCGATCACCACGGCGCATTCCGTGGAGACGGTCGAGCGTGCGATCCTGCTCATGGGCATGCAGGCCGTCCGCTCGGCGCTGCTCTCCGTCGAGGTATTCGGCCTCTTCTCCCCGGAGGAAGCGGGCGAGGGTGCCTGCGAGTGCGCAGACCCAACGGGGTTCTGGATCCACTCGCTGGCTGTGGCCTGCGGCGCCGAGCTGCTCGCCGAGCGTCATTCCGATCGCCTGCAGGCGGCGCGGCCCGAAGAGGCGTTTTTGTGCGGGCTGCTCCACGATCTGGGCAAGCTCGCGCTGCAGAGCGTGTTGCCGCGTGCCTACAACAGGGTTCTTGAGATCGCCCGTGAGAAACGTGTCTCGCTCCAGGAGGCCGAGAAGGCGGTCCTGGGGCTCGATCACCACGGCGCGGGGCGCCGGCTCGCCGAGCGCTGGGGCCTGCCGCTCGCGGTGCAGGACGCGATGTGGCTGCACGCGATGGACCCCGTCGCGCTGCCGCAGCTGCCGCACACGCCCACCCTCCGCGCGGTCAACGCGGCCGACGCCATCGCCCGCGCGTTCGACCTCGGTTGGACGGGCAGCCACGACGCCCAGCCCAAGCTCGGTCAGATCCTCGAGTCCTGCGGCTACCCGGCGCACGCGGGTGACGATCTGCGCGAAGAGATCATCGAGCGCACCGCGGAGCGAGCCGCGGGCCTGGGCCTGTCCGACGATCAGGGCGCCGAGTCCGCGATCGAGTGGGTGACGGGCGCCAACCAAGAACTCGGGCGGCTGAACTCCGATCTCGCCGGCGAGGCGCGCGAGTCCGCCGCCCGCGAGCACACGCTCGAAATCGTGACGCGCACGCTCAGGCAATCGACCCGCGCGACCAACACGCGCGACGCCATCGAGGTCGTTGCGAAGGGTGCAGCGGACGCGCTGCGGTCGCGCGTGCACGCGATCGTCTGGCAGCCCCGCGAGGGCGCCGCGTGGATGCTCTTCGGGGTCGGCGCGTCGTGCGAGATATCGCGCCTCGGCGAGCTCGACCCCTCCGAGCTCCCCGGCGCGAGCCTCGGTGAGATATTCGCTCGGGCTGAGAGCGCCACGCGCGTCGGGCTCGCCATGCACGCGATCGCGGGCGCGATGGGAGGGGCCTCCATCGAGGAGTACGAGACGCTCCCGATCGTCCCAGGGCACGGCCCCGCTGCGATCATCCTCCACGACCCCGCGGGCGATGATGGTGTGATGAGCGACGATGACACCCGCGCATCGCTGATCGCCTGCTTCGGCGCGGTGCTCTCGGCCGCCTCCCGCCACGAGGGCGCCAAGCGCGTCGGCGAAGAGATCAGTAGCGCCAGCCGTCGACTGGCGAGCGAGACGCACGAGCGTGCGCAGCAGATGAGCGACGCCTCCATCGCCGCGATCACCGCGGGCGCAGCACACGAGCTCAACAACCCGCTGACGATCATCGCGGGCCAGGCGCAGCTCCTCGAGCGCGCGGGGCTGGAGATCAACACGCTGCAGTCGGTGCACAAGATCCAGGCGGCGGCCTCTCGCGCATCGGCGCTCATCGCGAGCGTGCACGAGATCGCTACTGTGAGCACGCCCGAGCGAGAGACGGTCTCGCTCGCGCGTGTGCTCGCCTCAGCTATCGAGATGGCCCGCGAGGCGGTGGGCGAGGGGCCCGGGGCCGACGCGCTCAAGAGCGTGCGCTCCCGGGTGTCCGAGAACGTACCCAACGCGATATTTGCGGACGCCCTACAGATCGCAGGGGCGCTTGCAGAACTCCTGATCAACGCGGCCCAATCGGGCCCACGCTCTCCGATCGTCATCGGCGTGGATACCGCCGAGGGGGGGAGCCGACTAGTAGTGAGTGTCGAGGACAACGGGTGCGGCATGACGAGCGAGACGCTCGCCCACGCCAAAGAGCCGTTCTTCTCGAAGCTGCCCGCGGGCCGGAGGCCCGGGCTGGGGCTGGCACGAGCGTGCCGGTTGATAGAGGCGCACGGAGGCGTACTTCGATTAGAGAGCGTGGAGGGCCGCGGGACGCGCGCCTTCCTCGAGCTGCCCGAGGAGTCGTGGGCCCACACCCAAGGCAACGAAGCAGCAGCCTGATTCCGGCACCTACGCCCGCGGAGAGAGAGACTCGCGGGCCGCGAGATGGAGAGACACACCATGCAACCCCAAGACCCGCAAGAACCCGCCCCGCGCGAGACAGACGGAGATCACGAGCTCGGGCATTACGTCATTGCGCTGGGCGTCGATGACATCTGCTCGGCCTGCCTGTGCTCCCTGAGCACGCGCTATGTCGACGCCGGCAGCGAGGACGAGCTCTTCGCCTGGATCGAGCGCGAAGAGTTCGACGCCGTGGTTCTCGGCCCTGCTTTGGACGAGGATCGCTCGGTGGCGATCGCGGATCGTCTGCGGGCCGAAGAGCATGAGGCGCGTCCTATATTCATCGCGAGCGGGCCGAGCATCGAGTTCTCGGTCGCAGCGATGCGCTCTGGGGCGGTCGATCTGATCGGCATGCCGTTGCAGACCGACGAGGCGCGCGTAGCGCTGCAGCGCGCGGCGGAGGAGGCCGATCGCGTACGCAGGCATCGCCGTCGCACGGAGCGGCTCAAGCGAATCTGCCGACGACTGCACGCTTCGCGCGACGACGCCGCGCAACAGGTAGACGTTCTCGCCAGCGACCTGGCAGACGCCTACCGGGAGATCGCCTACCAGATGGGCCACAGCACCCTCGCCAACGAATACGCCGATCTGGTCGGCTCGGAGCTCGACGTCGAGTCGCTCCTGCGTTGCACGCTCGAGTACATCCTCGGGAAGACGGGGCCCACCAACGCCGCGGTCTATCTCCCGACGGGCTCGGACGATTACGCCCTCGGTGCGTACGTCAACTACGACATGAACAAGGACTCGGCCGACGTGATGCTCGATCACCTCGCCGATACCCTCGCCCCCGGCTTCGCCGAGGAGGGCGAGATCCGCCAGTTCCAGAGCGCCGAGGAGCTGGCGCACGTTGTTCCGTCCGCTTCGGATTGGATCGGCGACCAGTCATCGGTGGTCTTCGCCTGCCGCAACGAGGGCGAGACGCTCGCGGTCGCAGCCCTCTTCCGCGACGCGCGCGACCCGATCTCGGAAGAGGCGCTCGTGCACCTCGAGGCGATCCGCGGCGTATTCGCCCGCCAGCTCGCCAAGGTGATCGCGGTCCACAACCGCCACAAGCCCAAGGACGCCTGGCCGGGCTTCGAGATCGATGAGAGCGGCGAAGACGAGGGCGAGACGTACGGCGACGATTACGGCCTCGCGGCCTGATCCGCCCGACACGCCCAGCCGAGCGTCATTCCTCGCCCGGTTCGAGATCGGGCGCCGAGAACTCCTCGGCGACAATGTCATCGTCCACGCCCTCGAGCGTGAATCCGGGCCCCGACTTGGGGCCCGCTTTTTTGCGCCGCTTCTCGTCCATCTGCTTGCGGTGCTCGCCCGAGAGCAAGTCGCCGAGCTCGGCGCGTTTGCGCTCGCGGAGCAGCAGGCGCACGGGCACCTCCTGGAAGGGCGTCCGCTCGCGGATGCGGTTCATCACGTACCGCTCGTAGTCGGGCGTGAAGAGGTCCGGCCGGTTGAGCACGAGCACCACGGTGGGGGGCTGCACCGCGACCTGCGTGGCGAAGAGGATTTTGACCTTGGTCCCGAGCTTGGAGGTGGGGCCGCGTTCCTCGAGGATGGCCCGGATGGTGTCGTTGAGCTCGGAGGTCTTCATGCGCGTGCGCGACTGCTCGAAGAGGTCGAACGCGACTTCGACGATCTCCTTGAGCCCGCGCCGCTCGGGGGAGGAGCTGAAGACGATCGGCGCGTACGAGAGGCCGGGCATCTGCTCCTGTATGTACTTGAGGTAGTCACCCGGGCTCACGGGGGCGCCGTGACGGTTCTTGCGGCCCTCTGCGAGGTCCCACTTGGTAATCACGATGATCGTGGGCGTATGCGTCTCGGCGAGGTAGTTGCCCAGGCGCTTGTCGAGGCCCGAGACGCGCTCGGTCGCGTCGATGCACAGGAGCACAACGTCTGCGCGTTCGGCCGAAGCGCGGGCGCGCATGTCGGCGAACTGCTCCACCCGCTGGGACATCTTGGTGCGCTTGCGCACGCCTGCGGTATCGATGGCGACGAGCGAACGCCCGTCCATCTCGAACCGGACATCGATCGCGTCGCGCGTGGTGCCGGCGATCTCCGAGACGATCACGCGGTCCTC
>CAZNUZ010000069.1:0-9032 GCA_964576725.1 uncultured Phycisphaeraceae bacterium | reverse complement strand
GGTCGCACCCCTGCACGAGCCAGCGGGCCACGTTCATGTCGTAGTCCTCGATGAAAACGATCCGGCGGAAGCGCGGGTCGCTCTCCGCGAGCTTCACGAGGTTACGGATCAGCTCTTTGCCGGGCCGGTCGGCGGGGTGCGCTTTGCCCGCGATGAGGATCTGCACCGGGCGGTCGATGTCGTTGAGCATGGCAGCGAGTCGCTCGGGGTCGCGCATGAGCAGCGTGCCGCGCTTGTAGGTCGCAAACCGCCGGGCGAAGCCGATGGTGAACACGCCGGGGTCGAGCGGCGCGAGCGCGTGGTCGACGTCGTGCGACATCATACCGCGGTCTTCGAGCTGCGTGCGCACGCGCTGCCGCAGCCAAGCGATCAGCTTGTCTTTAGCGCGCTTGCGGAAGCGCCACAGCTCCTCGTCCGGGATATCGAAGGCGTGGGCCCAGCGCCCGTGGTCCGCCGGGTCGAGCTGCCAATCGGGGCCGAGGTAGCGGTCGTAGAGCTCGACGAGGTCGTGCGCGATCCACGTGCGCGGGTGCACGCCGTTGGTCACGTGCCCGATGGGGACCTCGCTCGCGGGCAGGCCCGGCCACATGTCTTTCCACATCTCGCGCGAGACGTCGCCGTGCAGACGGCTCACGCCGCCCGCGAACTGGCTCGTGCGCAGCGCGAGGACCGCCATCGAGAAGAACTCGTGCTCATCGAACGGGTTGCTCCGCCCGAGCCCGAGCAGGTGCTGCATGTCGCACCCGAGCCCGCCAAGCATGGGGCCGAGGTAGCGCTCGACGAGTTCGGGCGGGAACCGGTCGATGCCCGCGGGCACGGGCGTGTGCGTGGTGAAAACGTTGCCCGCAGCCCCCGCGCGGAGGGCCGCGTCGAAGGGGACGTCGTGCTCGGCGCGGAGGACGCGCATGCGCTCGAGCGCGAGGAATGCTGCGTGCCCCTCGTTGATATGGAAAACGCTGGGCTCTTCGCCCACCGCCCGCAGCGCGCGCACGCCGCCGATACCGAGCACAATCTCCTGCTGGATGCGCGTCTCGTTATCGCCCCCGTAGAGCGTTTTGGTGATGTCGCGGTCCTCGCGCGAGTTCTCGGGCAGGTTCGCGTCCAGCAGGTAGAGGGGGATGCGCCCCACATCGCACCTCCAAACCTGCAGCCGCAGCTCACGCCCGGGCAGCTCGACGCCCACCTGGATCGGTTCGCCCGTCTCCGGGTCGGTCAGGCGCTCGATCGGCTGGTTGGCGAAGTCCAGGTCGGGGTAGGTCTCCTGCTGCCACCCGTCGGCCGAGAGGTACTGGTGGAAGTACCCGTTGCGGTAGAGCAGGCCCACCGCGCACATCGGCACGCCCAGCTCGGAGGCGGCCTTGAGGTGATCGCCCGCGAGACAGCCGAGCCCGCCTGAGTAGATCTGGAAGCACTCGGTCAGCCCGAACTCGGCGCTGAAGTAGGCGATGCGCATGGGGTCTTCGCCCTCGGTCGCGCTCGGGTACTGCCGACCGAACCACGAGAGTCGGTCGTTGTGGTGCTTGAAGCGCTCGTACACCGCCCCCATCGCGTGCAGGTAGCTGGGGTCGCCCGCGACGCGCTCCAGCACGCGCTGATCGATCATCCCGAGCATCTTCACCGGGTTGTGACCCGTCGCCTCCCAGAGCGTGCGATCGAGGCGCACGAAGAGTTCGACGGCCTCGGGGTGCCACGACCACCACAAGTTCCGCGCGATCTCCATAAGCGGCGCTAACGGCCCGGGAATGTGGGGGACAACGCGGAAGGTGCGGATGCTCGCCTGGCCTGCTCGCAGCATGGGAATCGCTCTCCGTGCGATAAAGCGGGGACGACAAGGAGCACCGCCAGACGCTCCGAGCGCAGGGCAACCCTCGCGGCCGTCGCCGCACCACGATTCTATCGGGCGTTCTCGCCCCCTCTATGAGCCCGATTCCACACTAGCGCGTCCCACGCTCGAAGAGCCACCCAAGCTCGGGCATCCGCAGCAGCCGCGCAAGCCCGCCAAAGACCACCGCCCCCACGCCCACACAGACCGCAAGCCGCAGCGCATGCCCCCCCCAGCCCGCGCCCGTGGGCAAGAGGACCGCAGCCCCCCCCACCGCGCCGCCCATCACAAGGCCCGCGATCACCGTCCGCGCCATGCCGCCCGCCTCCGACCGCCGCACCGCGGGCCCGTCCGAGGTGAGCCGCCCACGGGCGACCGCGATGAGCACCAGCGCCTGGGCCGAGGCGCTCACGCCCGTCGCCAGCGCCAGGCCCGCCTCGCGCAGGGGCGTCCACATCAACGCCGCGCTCAGCACGATGTTGAGCGCCACGGCAGCAATGCCGGTGCGCATGGGCGTTTTGGTATCGCCGGCAGCGTAAAACGCACGCGTCATGACGTGTGTGATCGAGGCCGACCACACCGCAAGCGCGTACCAGCGCAGCGCCGTCGCGACCCGACGGGAGGCCTCGCTATCGAACGCACCGCCCTCGTACACCACCGCCACAAGGTCCTCCGCGACGATCACGAGCCCCACCGTCGCGGGAAGACCCACAAAGAAGCTCGTCCGCAGGCCCCGGCGGAGCATCTCCGCGAATTCGCCGCTGCGGGCCCTCGTGCGCGCGAGCGCGGGGAACACAGCCGTCGCGATCGCGATCCCGAAGACACCGAGCGGGAACTGGTAGAGCCTCGCGCCGTAGTACAGAACGCTGCCCGAGGCCTCGTCCAGCGGGTAGGCCGTGGGCTCACCGCCGCCGATCGCCGGGAGGTCGGGCCCGACGAGCACCGGGTAGCCCGCGAGGAGCCCGTCGATCAGCGTCCCGAGTTGCAGCGCCCCCATGCCCACGATCACCGGCGCCATTCGGCGGACCAACGCCGCGATGTCGCCCCGCGACCCCTGCCAGTCGCGCGTCCAGCGGACCGTCTCACGCAGGGCCGCGATGTGCCACACCACCTGCAAGACGCCCGCGAGCACCACCGCGCAGGCCATGGCGATCGCGAGCGTCGCGGGCCCCCACCCGAGCACCAGCCAGCCAAGGAGCGCCGCGCTGAACATGCAGACGTTGAGCACGATCGGCGCCGCCGCCGGCGGCCCGAAGCGACCGTGTGTGTGCAGCACCCCACCGAGCATCGCCGTCGTGCAGACGAGGGGCATGAAGGGCAGCATGATCATCGCGAGTTGGAGCGTGAGCCGCCCCGCCTCGCCCACCACCCCGCCCAGGAGCAGGAACGCCCCGAGCGCTTCGAGCGCGAGGACCACGAGCCCGAGCACCGCCAGCATCGCCCCCGCGACCGAGGACGCGAAGGCGTTTGCCCGATTCGGGTCTTCTTCGACAAGCCGCGCATAGATCGGGACAAACGCAGCCGCCAGCGCCCCCTCGCCGAAGAGCCTGCGAAAGAGGTTGGGCAACAAGAACGCGGTCGAGAACGAGGACCACTCGGCCGTTGCGCCGATCGCCTTCGAGCAGATCGCGTCGCGCACGAGCCCGCTCACCCGGCTCAGCGCGGTGACGCCCGCCACGGTCCGCGCGTGGTGCAAGAAGGGCCTCGGCTTGGGCGTCTCGGGCGTGCTCACGCCATCAGTCATCGGCCAGCGCAGCGAGGAAGCAACACGCTGCGACCGCGCCGAGCACACCCAACGCGTTGCACATCGCGTCCATCGGGTCGAAGACGCGGTTGATGAACGGAAGGCCCTGACCGAGCTCGGTGAGGGTCGCAAAGCTCGCGCAGAGCACGCCCGAACGCGCGATATTGGCCGCCGAGATCGCCCGCTCCGCGAAGAGCCGGCACGCGATCACGAGCAGCGTCAACAGGCCAAAGACCCCGAAGTGCGCAACGAGGTCGGGCCGCTGCACGGGGATGTCGGGGCCCTGCAGGTTGGGCCAGAGCATGAGCCAGGTCACGATCAGCGTGTAGACCGCTGTGACCGCCCGCAGCGCGGTGCGTCCCAAGGCTCAGACCGCCGGCTCGGGGCTGCTGGGCTTGGGCTCGACCGCGGCCTCGGCCCGGGGCGCTGCACGCCGCTCGATGAGCCTGTCCCACTCGCGGACAAAGCTCGCAGCGACCGCCTCGTAGTCCTTCGCGCCGGGGCACCCCGGGGCGTACTCGAAGATCGACTCGCCGAAGCTCGGCGCTTCTGCGAGCTTGATGTTCCGCCGGACCGCGGGGCGGTAGACACGGGCGCCGCGCCAAGGCACGTCCTGCTCGGCGCTGGCTTTGAAGAACGCCTCGATGTCGCCCACGACCTCTTTCGAGTGGCGGGTCTGCTCGTCGTGCATGCACAGGACCACGCCCGACACCCGCAGCGATGGGTTCACCTGCTGGCCAACAAGCTGCACCGTCTCCAGCAGCTTGCCCACCCCCTGCAACGCGAGGAAGTGCGCCTGCATCGGCATGACCACTTCTTTAGCTGCGGCCAAGCCATTGAGCGTGAGCATGCCCAACGAAGGCGGGCAGTCGAAGAAGATGAACTCGTAGCGGTGCTTCACGCACTCGAGGAACCGTGAAAGGCGAGCGATGCGGTCGGGCTCGTCGGCGAGTTCCTGCTCCGCGGCGGCGAGATCCGTCACCGCGGGCAAGAGCGCCAAACGCTCACGCACGCCCACCACCGCGGGCGTCTCTTCTTCCGATAACGGGCGGACCCGCTCCGCCGGCTCGAGGAGCACGTCGTACACCGAACGCTCGAGCGCAGACGGGTCGAGCCCCAAGTGCAGCGTCGCGTGCGCCTGCGGGTCGAGATCGACCAGGAGCACGCTCCGGCCGGCCTGCGCGATCGCAGCAGCCAGGTTGACCACGCTCGTCGTCTTGCCCACGCCCCCCTTCTGATTCATGAAAGCGACAACCCTGCTCAGGGTGTGCGGCTGGGGAGGGGCTCCCCCGTCAGAACTCTCACGAATAGGGTGGTCTTCCACTGCAGTCGCCTCCATGCCTGTCCGAAGAAGTGTATCGCAGCGACGCCCCAATGACCCGCCCCGAGCGTGTGATTGCGGCCGCGCTGTGAATACGTGCCCACGTTGGCTCGGATCACTGAGCTGCTTCACCCTCGCGATGACGCCCAAAGACCAGAGAGAACCCTCTTCCATGAAGCCACGCAGTGAACTGACCGCACGCGAAGTCGAAGATCTCCATCTCTCGCTCATTCAGCGGATGGGTGACACATCGCTCCCCACGCTCCCCCAGGTGGCGATGGAGATCATCAACCTCATTGGCGACCCCGATTCGACGATCAAGCAGTTCTCGCAGGTCATCTCAGGGGACCAGGCGCTCACGGGCAGGCTGCTGCGGATGGCCAACTCGGCGGCGTTCGCCCAGCGTGGGCCCGTCACGAAAGTCGAGCGTGCCATGGTGCTCCTCGGGCTCGAGCGACTCAAAGCGCTCGCCCTGGGCTTCCACCTCTCGAAGGCGATGGCCGAGAACTCGAGCGGGCTCGGGTTCGCCGCCATGTGGACGCAGTCGCTCTTCCGCGGGTGCCTGGCCATGAAGATCGCCGAGCGCATCAACAAGTCATTCTCAGGCGAGGCCTTCGTCTGCGCCTTCATGGCCGACGCCGGCGTGCCCACCATGCCCGAACTCCTCACCGACCGCGACTACCAGGGCGAGATGGGTTCGCTGAACCACCCGACGAAGCTGCACGCGAACGAGCGGGCGAACTACCCGTTTACGCACGTGGACGTCGCCGCTGCGCTCTGCCGCATCTGGAAGATGCCCGAGGCGCTCTCGAAGCCCATCACCCGGCACCACACACGCCCCGAGAGCTGCGACTTCACCGACGGCAACTCCGTGCGGCACGCCATCACCTACTTCTGCTGCAACGTCCCGATCTTGCCCTCGGGCGAGGTCATGGAGGCCAAGCTCACCGAGCGCGACGCCCAGCGACTGTTCGAGATCGGCCCCGCGGATCTCAAGACCATCCTCGAAGAGACCGCCGCCGACTTCAACGCCTTCAAGTCGATGTTCGGCGACGTCATCGACCCCGAGATCTCCGTCGACGAGATCCTCGAAGAGGCCACGAACCAGCTCGCCGAGCCCGAAGAGGAAGCCGAGGCCGGCGAAGAGACCGTCTTCAACGCCTGCGGCATGGTGCTCGCCATCACCGTCGCATCGTCGGGTGACTCCGTGCGTGTGAACGTGACCTCGGAGGAGGGCGAGCCCCTCGTCTCCGAGCAGTTCGCCCCGAGTGAAGTCTCCGACGACGAGATCAAATCGCGCCTGCTCATCGACGAGATCGAGCCCGAGCTCTTCACCCAGCTCCGCGCCTCACTCGCGCCCGCCGCCTGAGCAGCCGCCACCGAGCACCGAGTCGGGCCGTGCACCCCAGCGGCCCGCCCCGGTAGGCTGAGGGCGTGAGCGCCCAGCGTGACAACGCACTCGTCCTCCGGCAGTGGGAGTACTCCGAGACGTCGCAAACCGTCGCGCTCTTCACGCGCGATCACGGCCTCGTGCGCGGGCTCGCCAAAGGCTCACGCAGAGAAAAGTCCAGCTTCGCCGGCGGATTCGAGCCCCTCACCCGCGGCGAACTCCTCTGGATCGAGAAGCCAAGATCCGATCTCGCCACCCTCACCGAGTGGGATCTCCAAGAGGTCTACTGGGGCGCCCGCCGCTCCTACAAGGGGCACACCGCGGGCCTCTACCTCATCGATCTCGTCTACCACTGCGTCGTTCCCGGAGACGCCCAGCCCGAGCTCTTCGACCGCATCACCCTCGCGCTACGCACCCTCACCGAGCCCAAAGCCATCGAAGGCGCCGTGCTCCGCGGCCAGTGGGAGGTACTCGCGGCCCTCGGTTCGACCCCGAGGCTCGCGAGCGATGATGATCCGCACGACACGGGCCAGGCGATGGGCTTCGACCCCAGCGCGGGCCGGTTCGTAGAAGACCCGGGCGCCGAGGGCCCGACGCATATCTGGCGTGTCCGGCGGGAGACGCTCGCACTGCTCCGCATGCTCGAAGCACCCGACGCCGAGGAGCCCGAACGCCCCCGCGCCGCCGCCCCAGCCGATGTCCGGCGGGCCTCGATGCTCCTCTCGGCCTTCCTCGCGCACACCCTCTCCCGCGACCTCCCGACACGGGCCGCCTATTTCGACGGTGAAGCGCTCCCCTTCCTCGCTGGCGAGGCGGGGGGCGGGCATACGCATCGGGGCTTGGCGCGTCGCCCCCCCGGGGGCTAGAGTTGGGCCCACGTGCACGCACCCCCGTCGTGCAGACACGCCCCCCCGACCACCGCCGACTATGTCTACCCCGATGCCCAAGCCTGACCCGCAGCCCGACATCGTCTCGGGCACCACACGCGACCGCGTGACGGGCATGGATATCCGCATCGACCGCATGGGCGAGGGACGCACCATCGTTGTGCTCAACGGGCTCATGGGCCTCAACCAGCACTGGTTCCCCAGCCTCGCGCACATCGCGGGCAGGGCCGAGTGTGTGCTCATCCAGCCGCCGCTCCTCGAGATGCGCGGCAAGGGGTGCACCGTCGAAGGCGTCGCCCACCTCGTCATCTCGGTGCTCGACACGATCCTCGAAGGGCCCGCGGTGCTGATGGGCAACTCGCTGGGCGGGCACATCGCCCTGCACGTGCTGCGGCTGCGCCCCGACCTCGCCGAGGCGCTCGTGCTCATCGGCTCGTCGGGCCTCCTCGAACGCGGGTTCGAGCGCAACATCAGCCACAGCGCCCAGCGCGACTGGCTCGAGGTCAAGATCCGCGAGCTCTTCTACGACCAGTCGAAGATCCTCCCCGGCATGATCGAGATGGCCCACGAAGAACTGCAACGCCGCTCTTCGGCTCGCGCATTCGTGAAGCTCGGCCGCAGCGCCAAGAACGATCACATGGGGCCCTACCTCGGCGGCATCGCCTGCCCGACGCAGATCATCTGGGGCGACAAGGACATCGTCACGCCCCCCGAAGTCGCGCAGGAGTTCGCACGGGAGATCCCCGACACCCGGCTCACCTGGGTCAAAGACTGCGGGCACGCGCCGCACATCGAACGCCCGGATGAGGTCGTCGAGGCGCTCGGGGCCTTCCTCGACGAGCTCGACCGGGCCGACGCCAAGCCTTCCAGCCCCGCGGGGCAGTCCGGCGTTGCCTAAACCACCCTTCGCACACAGCGACTCGAGCTGGACCGCGCTCATCGGCGCGGGCTTCCAGCTCGTACTCCGCAAGCGCATAGCGCTCCTCTCGGACCTGCGCTACTGGACGGACAACGCCCACCACATCCAGCACGCGCAGCTCGAGGGCCTCGTTCGAGGCGCCGCCCGCACCGAGCTCGGCCGCCAACACAACTTCGCGCAGATGGCAGAGCGTTCCCCCGCAGACCGCCTGCGCGCACTCCGCGACGCCATCCCCGCCGGTGACTTCGAGGCCTGGCGCCCCCGGCTCGCACGCATGCGCGACAACGCCGAGCCCGACATCACCGTGCCCGGCCTCGTCATGGACTGGGCCGAGACTTCGGGCACCACCGGCGGACAGAAGTTCATACCCGTCAACGACGCGATGATGCGCTCGAACCGCAAAGCGGCGTTCGATATCTTCGCCCACGCCGTACGCAACGGGCTCGCGCTCAAAGATCTCTTCGCGGGCAACGTGCTCTTCATGGGCGGCTCGACCGATGTCACCGTCAACGAGCACGGCATCCGCACCGGCGACCTCTCGGGCCTCGTCACGCCGCTCATCAAGTGGCCACTCTCGCAGGTCTACTCCCCGGGCCTCGACGTCGCCCTCATGAACCACTGGCCCAGCAAGATCGAAGCGATGGCCCAGCTCGCGCTCACCCAAGACATCCGCGGCGTCTCGGGCATGGCCTCCTGGAGCCTCGTGCTCTTCCAGCGCGTCCTCGAGATCGCCAAAGAGCGCAACAGCGCTATCAACTGCCTCCGCGACGTGTGGCCCAACCTGAGGCTCTTCATCCACGGCGGGGTCAAGTACCCACCCTTCGACGCGCGGGTGCGCGAGGCTTGGTCCGGCTCCGGCGCGCTCCTCCCGGAAAACGACATACCCCTGCGCATCGAGCTCTACCCCGCCTCCGAGGGCTTCATCGCGATGCAGGACACCGCGGGCGAC
>CAZNUZ010000068.1:0-9309 GCA_964576725.1 uncultured Phycisphaeraceae bacterium | reverse complement strand
GTAGATCACCGCGCCGACGGTGTCGAGCTCGAGGTTGAAGACCTGGCCCATGACCGCGCCTTCGGAGGTCTGGAACTCGAGGAGCTCGCCGGCCATCGCGTTGGACAGGCCGTAGATCTGGGCGATACCGTCGCCGACCTCGATGACCTTGCCCACGTCGAGCACCTCGAGCTGGCTCGAGTACTGCTCGATCTCCTGCTTGATCACGCTGGTGATCTCTTCGGTCTTGATCTTCATATCGTGGCCCTTGGTTGACGCCTGTCTCGGCGTGCGTGGGGAAAGGTCGGTGGGTCAGTCTTGGTACATGCTCTCGGCACGCTCGCGGACGCTGGCGATGCCGAAATCGGTCAGGCGTTCGCGGATGGCGCGAACGCGGGTCGTAAACGAGGCGTCCACGAGCTTGTCGCCCACACGCACGCGGATGCCCCCGAGCATCGTCTCGTCCGTGTAGGCGTACAGAACCGGCTCGCGGCCCAGGGCGGACTGCAGCTGCGCCTTCAGGTGCGCCAGCTGGTCCTCGGGGATCGGCATACGGGTGTAGACGTCGACCTCCACCTTGCCGAACTGCTCCTGCACCATCTCATCGAAGGCGACCGCGACACGCACGAAGCGCGAAGCACGGCCCTTCTTGTTGAGCAGCAGCATGAGGTACATCACGTGCTCAGAAACCCGGCCGTCGAAGATCTTGCGCAGCGACGCGGACTTGGCCTCGCTCGCAACGATCCGAGAAGCGATCAGCTCCTCGAGCTTGGGGTTCTGCCGGATGAGCTCGACGAGCTCATCGAGCTCGCCCGAGAGCTCCTCGAGCAGCGCACGGCCGCCCTTGGCCTCCGCCAGCTCGAAGAGGCTTTTGGCGTAGACCTTGTCGATCGCGTCGGGCGGGGTGTCGAGGCGGATCATCGGGGCGTACCTCGTAACAAGGAGCGAAAAGGGGTCGGGTCAGGCGCGGGAGGAGAAGGTGGCAACGGTCTCGTCGACGAGGCGCTTCTGGTCCTCAGCGTTGAGTTCACGCTCCAGAATCTTCTCGGCGACCTTCGTCGCCAGGAGAGCGCCCTCGTTGTAGATCTCCGCGATCGCGGCACGCTTGGCGGCGGCGATCGTCCGGCGGGCCTCCTCGAGCAGCGCCTGCGCCTCCGCTTCGGACTGCTGACGCAGCTCGGCAGCAAGGCGGCTCTGCTCGGCCTTCGTCGATTCGATCATCGCCTGCGCCTCGGCCTTCGCCTCGGCGAGCGACTGCTCGTAGCCCTTCAGCGCCTCGTCGGCACGCACGCGTGCGTCCTCAGCGGCCTTGATCTCCGAGCGGATCTTCTCGTCGCGGGCGTCGAGCGCTTCGGTGATCTTGGGCCACGCCAGAGCGCGGAGCACCAGGATGGCGGCGATGAACGCCACGATCGTCGAGGCGAACTGGATCGCGTAGATCGATGTGGGCGTTGACTTGCCGTCACTTGCGGCGAGCGTGAGCTGAAGGAGGGTATCGAGCATCGCGAGACCTCAGAGGGCGTGCGTGTGAAGCCGCAAAGGGGGAGTGCACCCCAGCGGGCAGCGCCGCGGACGCTGACCGATCGTCAGCGCCCGAGCGCACGTGCCCGCCGGCCCACCCACTCAGCGGAGCGGGCCGGGGGCGTTGGAGCAGGACGGATCGATCAGAGAGCGGCGAGCAGCGCCACAACGACCGCGAAGAGGGCAGCACCCTCGACGAAGGCCGCGGTGAGGAGCATGCCGGTCGTGATCGAGCCGGAGGCCTCGGGCTGGCGGGCGATGGACTCGACCGCGGAGGAGCCGATCTTACCGATGCCCATACCGGCACCGATGAGGGCGAGACCCATGCCGATGCCGTAGCCAAGACCCTTGAAGTCGGCGACGGCGGCGGCGGCACCCGCAGCGTCGGGGGCGGCCATGGCGGTGCTCGCGAAGGCACCGAAAGCGGCAAGAGCGATCATCTTGGAAATCTTCATCTGACGTTCTCCGGTTCTCACTGCCGCCAACGCCGGCGGTCTTGTTCAGGGGTCTGTCCGGCGATCAATGCCGGGGAAGCTGCGAAAAGAAATCTGTTATCAGGCGGCGCCCAAAGAAGCGCCCTCGGGGATGGCATCGCCCTCGCCGTGCTCGTGGGCGTGGTCGTCGTGCTCGTGGTGGCCCATCTGTGCGATAAACACCGCCGTCAGGAACATGAAGACGAACGCTTGCAGCGTGCCCACGAAGATCTCGAGGAAGTAGATCAGGACGCCCGCGATGATCGAGACAATGCCGATCGCGCCGCCCGCGAGGGGGCCCATCGCGTAGACCGCGAGGGGGGCGAAGCCGAGGATGGCGGCGAGAAGCACGTGGCCCGCGGTCATGTTCGCAAACAGACGAATGGTGAGGGCCGCGGGCTTCACGAAGGTGCCCAGGATCTCGACGGGGATGATCACGGGCCAGAGGAACCAGGGCGCCCCCGCGGTGAAGTGGGCGAGGTAGCCGCCCACGCCGTTGGACTTGATGCCGTGCAGGTTCCAGATGAGGAAGACGATCAGCGCGAGGGCCGCGTTCGTCGCGAGGCGGCCCGTCGGCGTGCCGCCGATGATGGCGAACTTCGGGTCGCCCCACAGCAGGCCCAGCAGGTGCTGGATGTCGAGGAGCGGCACGAGGCCGATCATGTTGTTGAACCAGATGAAGAAGAAGAGCGTCAGCAGGAAGGGGAGGAACTTGTTGGTGTCCTCGCCGAGCTGCGGGCGGATGAAGGCGTCGCGCAGGCCGATGATGATGACCTCGAAGATCTGCGCGAGGCGGCCCTTGGTCAGGTAGCGGTCGGTCCCTTCGGACTCGGGGCCGACGGCGATCTTCGAGGCCACGCGTGCCATCACGATCAGCAGGATGAAAAACGCCACGAAGAGCGTGAGCGTCTGCATCGTGAGCGCGAAGAGGCCTTCGCCGACGAGCTCCTTGTCGAGCGTGTGCCCGATGGGATCGGGGGCGTACTCCGCGAGCACCGGAGCGATGGAGGTTGTGATGGCGTTGAGCCCGTTCATGGGTTCGGCACCTCGGCGCTTCCGCGCCCCATCGGTTGGAGAGTGACACGCTGCACCGGTCGCCGAGAAGCAGGGCCGAAGCCACACCTCTCTCCGGTGCGAGGGCCGACAGTTTAGACACCCCTCACTGGGTCTGCCTGTCAGACGAGAAAGAATCCGACTTCCCCGCGCTCAGTTTCTTCGGCGGGCCGACGCTTCAGCCGATCACGACCCCGATCGGGCCCGCTGCGCCGCACCCGAGTAGACCACCGCGCGGACGCCCTCGGCGGCCAAGAAGCCCAGGACCGCGGTGAACCCGAGTGGACCGACACCAGCGCCCGTCGCACGCCAGATCACCGGCGCACCAATAAGGAGCAGGAGGATCGAGATGCCCTGCGCCCCCATCACCCAAGGCATCCAGGCCTGCGCGTCTCGGGGGCGCCACGGACGCGTGGCGACCGCTGCCAGAAACACCGCAAGTGCTGTGGCGACCGAGCCATAGAGCGCATCTGTCCCGGCGTACCACTGCGAAGCGTACCCCACCGCAAGGCCAAGGGCCCCCACGCCCAATGCCGCACCCGCTGGCCCAAAGAGCCAGGGCACCACGGGGATCGTAAAAGTAGGCAGGACAATGTCTTGCACGTCTACATCGTCCGGCTGCCCTGACCCATCAGATGCTGGGGTACCCGCCGTTGGCTCTCCGTTCATCGCCCCTCCTCGTCTTGAGCGTCTCGAGCCTCGAAGGGCCCCGGCTCGAGTGTGTCGTTGGCTTGCGCGTCGGTGGGCCAGCGGATCTCGTCCTCGGGCGCGAGTTCCTCGTCCGTGGGCTGAGCACGCCCGAACATGCCGCGATCGCTCACGGGTCCCCGGCGAGGAGGCTCCTTGATGATCGGGGGCAGCTCTCGCTCACGCACCACCGCAGCACCCGAAGCGACCGGGCCCCCAGCCACCGACGGCGGAGCCGCATTATCCGCCCGCACGACCCGGCGGGAGGCCTCTTCACGCTCGTTGGCACGCATCATCCGCCGGACCGCCTTATAGAGGTTCCAGCCACCACCGATGAACCCGATCAAAGCACCAACAAGCAGCCACGTCGGCGAAGTGCCCGCCCAACGATCGATGAAGTAGCCCAGCACCGTCATCGCGCCCACCGAAGCAGCGAACTCGAAGCCCGCGCCGGCGGCCTGCCGGGAGGCCCGCTGGGCAGCGGTCGGTGAATCGGGCGTGCGGGTGCCGGTGAGCATGCGGGCATCATAGATCCCACCCTGCTGCCAGCGGGGGTGCGCCCCCTACCCCCAGGAGATCCAGGCAAAGCGCATGCACCCAGCCCCGTAGGATCGTCGAAGACAACCACACCGCACGCCGATTCTGTCACCGCTCCAAACGGGCACACGCGCACCCGCATGGTCATCTTCCCCCTCTACGCCATCACGGTCTGGCTCATCATCTGGCGGCTGCCGACGAGGTGGATGCGCGCGCTCGCCACCGTCCTCGCGGTGCTGCCCGTGTGGGTTGTTTCCAACATCTGCGTCTACTACCTGCCCCTGCCCCCCAAAGAGCCGCGCCCCGAGTGGCTGCTCATCCTCACCTTCGGCTACGCGGGCCTGATCCTGCTGGTGGGCGGGATGATGTCGTTCATCACGCGCCGGCGCGACGAAGAGTGCCACAAGTGCGGGTACGACATGAGCGGGAACGAGCTCGGCGTCTGCCCCGAGTGCGGGACCCCCGTCCGCTGCCGCGTCTGCCACCACATGCTCGTGCACGAGGACTTCGGCCCGTGCCACAACTGCGGCGAGCCCTTCCCGCGCTTCGCACCCATCGAGCGCGTCCCCGAAGCGCCAACGGCCGCGCGCACCCAGACCGACCAGCGCGAGGCGATCGAACGCTACACCCAGACCCAGCGCGAGCGTGCGCGCTCCAAGTAGCGCTCACCAGAACTTTCGCCGCCGCTAGATCGGCCGCTTAGAACATCTCGCCCTGCGTCTCGATGGGATCAACGAGCGACGCGTCGTTGATGCGCACGTTCCCCACGCGCTTCGAGACGGCGTGCCCGCGCAGCACGCCCTCGGCCGCCGGCGCAAGGAGTCGCGCGCTCGATGCCGCGTCGCTGCCGTCGAGCCACGCGCCAATATCCGCGGGCTCGAGAACCACCGGCATGCGGTCGTGCAGCGTCTGCATGAAGGCGTTGGGCGCGGTGGTGATGACCGTGAACGTCTCGAGCGCGTGATCGCCCGCGCCTTCCCAGTACTCCCACAGCCCCGCGCACGCCATCGGCTTGCCGTCCGCACGGGTGACGTACCAGGGCTGCTTCCCGCCCGACGTCTGCTTCCACTCGTAGAAGCCGCTCATGGGCACAACGCACCGGCGGTGGCGGAACGCGCCGCGGTAGGCCGGCTTCTCTTGCACCGTCTCCGCGCGGGCGTTGAACATGCGCACGCCCGAGGCCTCGTCTCGCGCCCAACCGGGCACAAGCCCCCAACGCGCACGCGTGAGGCTGCGCGTGCCCGCTTCGCTGCGCACGATCGTCGCGCTCGCCATCGGCCCGATGTTCCAAGAGTGCTGGGCCGCACCGCCGGGCGGCAGAAAACCTGCGAGCGCTTCGAGATCGAAATCACTCAGCACCTGCGCCAACTCGAAGCTCTGAACGAACCGGCCGCACACGTCAGAGCAGCTCGGCGATGGCGGCGCCGACGTACGGCACTTCGCCCAGCGCGTTGCGCACGCCCGCTTCGATCGCATAGTCGCCCAGGTCCTCGCGCGTGCGCAGGTCTTTGAGCTGCACTTTGTCCGGGCCGTGGATCACCGCAGCCGTCTTCGCGCCGAGTTTCTCGGCCTCTGTAAGCAGCTTCTTGAGGTTGCGCGTCGTCTTGCTTGTCGTCCGCGCGTGCAAGGGCCGCACGCCCTTCGAGGCGGGGTCGTAGCGGTCCGCGTCCCAAGGCTGCGCGCCCTCGCGCTCTTGGAAGGCCTCCGACTGCGTCCCCTGACGCAGCCTGGCGAGGAGCGGCGTCACGAGCGCATCGGTGTCCTCCCCGCCCGAGACGACGAAGACCTCGGGGCGGAGGGAGACGCTGCGAACCACACCATCGATCGCGTCGCGCAGCTCGTGCCCCGCGGGGAAGAGATCGTGGTCGTCCATCAGATTCGCAAGAACCGCGTCACCCATGCCGAAGCCGCACGCGGGCGTGGGCGGCCCGCCGAAGAGCTCGATGAGCTTGTCGTACCGCCCGCCGCCCGCGACGGCGCGTTCGCCCCGCGCGAGCACCTCGAAGACGCTCCCGGTGTAGTACGCAAGGCCGCGCACCACGTCCGCGTCGGCGACGTAGCTCGCGCTCACACCCGCGCTGGCGAAGGCTTCGCCGACGCCCGTCAGGGTCGTGCGGTACCGCTCCCACGCGCCCAGCGCGGCTTCGGGGAGGTGCTCGAGCATCTCCTCGAGGCCCAGCGGCTCGTCGGTCTTGCGCGGGCGCTTGAGGAAGCGCAGGAAGTCGAACTCCGTGACGCCGAACTCGTAGGCCAGCGCCTCGAGGTCGTCGTCGCTCAATCGGTCACGCCGGTCGAGGAGCACGAACGCGCTGTCGGCGTGCTCGGGATCGATGCCCAACGAGGTCACGAGGTCGGCCATCGCCTGGCGGTGGTTGGTGTGGACGCGCACGCCCTCGGTGAGGCCGATCTGGTCGAGGGCAGCGACGAGCACACCCGCCACCTCCGCGTCCTCGCCGAACCCCCCGCCGCCTATCACGTCGCAGTTCCACTGACCGAACTCGCGGAGCCGCCCGCGCTGGGGGCGCTCGGCGCGGAAGAAGTTCGGGATGCAGAACCAGCGCACCGGGTTGGGCAGACTCGCGGCCCGGGCGGCGTAGAGGCGCGCAAGGGTGGGCGTGAACTCGGGGCGCAGCGCGTAGCGCGTATCGCCCCCCTCGCGTGTGAAGCTGAAGAGCTCGGACAGAATGCCCTCGCCCGATTTCACGGTGTAGAGCTCGGCGTGCTCGAAGGTGGGGCCGTCGATCTCTTCGAAGCCGTGGCGAACGGAGGCGGCGCGCCACTGCTCGATGATGTAGCGCCGGCGGAGGAGGTCCTCGGGGTAAAAATCGCGCGTGCCCGTCGGGGCTTGGAAGGTCTTGGCCATGGGCGGAGGGTAGCCCGCGCGGGCGCGGGCTTCGACCGCACGCGTGCGCACCCGCGGGACTTACAGCTCCCACTCGGGCGTGTACACGCGCAGCGTCACCCGGCCGGCGATATCGAACCCGCTCGAGCACGGCGTATCCAGGCACGCGTCGAGGTTCGAGCGCCCCGTCGGCTCGGTGATGAGCACGAGCGTCTCGGGCAGCTCGTGCAGCGTCTGCACGCCGACGCCGAAGCGGGCGAGGTGCGCGAGCAGCTCGCGCACGCTCCCGTCGTGGTGGCGCATGGGCAGGCGGACGAAGAACCGCTTGGCCGTCTCGCCCGCGGGCGCGATCTCGAGGGGGGAGGCGCCGACGGGCCAGTGGTTGAGCCTTTTGCCCCCCGAGCGGTCGGGGCGCGTGACGGCGAGGGCGATCACATCACTCAGTATCGCGCTGGCTGTGGGGAACCGCCCCGCGCCCTCGCCGATGAGCATGGTGCGCCCGACGGGGTCGGCGACGAAGGTGCACGCGAGGCGGGGCCCGAAGACGCCGGCGAGGGGCTCTGCGCGATCGACGAGCATCGGAGCGACGCGGAGGTACACGCCCCGCGGCGTGCCATGCGCCCGGGCGATCAGGCGGATGGTGTACCCCAGCTCGCGCGCGAGGCGCTGGTCCTCGGTGGTGATGCGCTCGATGCCCGAGACGCGGATGCCCTCGGCCGACACCGGCTGCTGGTACATAAGCGTGGCGAGGATCGCGAGTTTCTCCGCTGCATCGTGCCCGTTGACGTCCATCGTCGGGTCGGGCTCTGCGAACCCGTTGCGCTGCGCACGGGCGAGCGCCTCGTGGAAGCCCTCGTTCCGCTCGCTCATGGCGGTGAGGACCTCGTTGCAGGTGGCGTTGAGTATGCCCGCGAACTCGTGGACGGTGTTCGCGCCCAGGCCGTGCACGAGCGCCGCGTGCACGGGCAGCCCGCCGGCGAGGGCGGCCTCGATGTGGATGCGTGTTCGGCAGCGTTCGGCGAGCGCGTAGAGCCCGTTGCCGTGGGCCGCGACGAGTGACTTGTTGGCCGTCACCACGTCGGCGCCGGACTCGATCGCGCGGGTGAGGTACTCGAGTGGCGCGTGCGCGCCCCCCATGGCCTCGATGACGACGTCGGGCGTGCTGCCGAAGAACGCATCGGGGTCGTCCGTGAGCTCGGCGCCCGCGGGGAGCTCGTGGTCGCGCTCTTTGCCCGTGTTGCGCACGAGGACGCTCACGAGTTCGAGCGGCTCGCCCGCGCGGGAGGCGTAGGCCGCCCCACGCGTGCGGAGGAGCTCGCCCACGCCCTGACCCACGACGCCGAAACCGATAAGACCGATACGCATGCTCGCCCAGCGTACAGCGCCGGGGGCATACCCTCCCGCCATGCCATCTATCGCCTGGATCAATGGGACGTTTGTCGACCACGCCGAGGCGCGGGTCTCCGCATTCGACGCGGGGTTCCAGCACGCCGTCGGGCTCTTCGAGACGATGACCGCGACGCGCGGGCGCGTCTTCCGCGTCGAGCAGCACCTCGAACGGCTCGCGCAGTCCGCCGCCCAGCTGCGCCTGACGGATGTGCTGCGGACGCGGGCGCTGGAAGAGGCCGTGCACGCTGCGGTCGAAAAGTCGCAGCTCGCTGAGGGCGAGAGCAGGGCCCGCGTGCGACTCACGCTCACCGGCGGCGACCTCAACATGCTCGCAGCAGCGGCAACGGGCGAACCGACGAGCGCACAGCAGCCGACCGTGGTCATCGCCGTCACCCCCGCCACCCCCTACCCGGACGAGATGTTCGAGCGCGGCGTCGGCCTCCGCGTCGCCGGCGCGAAGGCCAACCCCTTCGACCCCACAGCGCCGCACAAAACCCTCGACTACTGGTGGCGGCTCGCGGCCCTGCGCGAGGCCGCCGGTGCAGGCATGGGCGAAGCGCTCGTGCTGCAGGTCAGCAACCATGTCTGCGGGGGCGCGGTCTCGAACCTCTTCTGCGTGAAAGACGGCGCACTGCTCACGCCCATCGCGCGGGGCGAAGAGCCCGAGGGCGGCCTACCCAGCCCTGTTTTGCCCGGCGTCACGCGGGCCGTCGTGCGCGAGATCGCCCAGCGGGAGTCGATCCCCGTCGACGTGCGCATGCTGACCATCTCGGATGTGCTCGACGCGGACGAGGTCTTCCTGACCAACGCGAGCTGGGGCGTGCTGCC
>CAZNUZ010000067.1:0-9413 GCA_964576725.1 uncultured Phycisphaeraceae bacterium | reverse complement strand
TGCTGCTCGAGAACCGCGTCGTCTTCATGTTCGGCGCCATCACCCAGGCCTCCGCGGCCCGCGTGATGATGCAGATGCTCTACCTCGAGAACCAGAAGAAGGGCCAGGACATCAACCTGTACATCAACTCGCCGGGCGGCGTCGTCGACGACACGCTGGCGATCTACGACACGATGCAGTTCATCAGCAGCAAGGTCGCGACCTACTGCGTGGGCCGGGCCTACTCGGGCGGCGCGCTCCTCCTCGCCGCCGGCGAGAAGGGCAAGCGGTTCATCCTGCCCCACGCCAAGGTCATGATCCACCAGCCCTACGGCGGTGTGACGGGCCAGGCCGCGGACATCGTTATTCAGGCCGACCAGATCCTCAAGGACAAGAAGGCGCTCTCGGAGATCCTCGCCGAGTGCACGGGCCAGCCCTTCGAGCAGGTCCGCGCCGACTCGGAGCGGGACAAGTACTTCGACGCCGAGGCCGCCAAGGAGTACGGCCTCGTCGACGACATCCTCCGCATGGACAAGCCCGCCTCGTAACCGACCCGCTCGCGCTCTCACCAAACGCACCCACCGGGCTCGCCCCGGCATCACGGAAACGCACTCTTATGTCCCACCTCGTCCCCATCGTCGTTGAGCAGACCGGCCGCGGCGAGCGCTCCTACGACATCTATTCGCGCCTCCTCAAGGACCGCATCATCTTCGTGGGCGGCCCCGTCACCGACGACCTCGCCAACCTCGTCGTCGCGCAGGCCCTCTTCCTCGCCAACGAGGACCCGAAGAACGACATCCACGTGTACGTCAACTCGCCGGGCGGCTCCGTCACCGCGGGCCTCGCGATGATCGACACCCTGAAGTTCGTTCAGCCCGACGTCTGCACCTACATCGTGGGCCAGGCCGCCAGCATGGGCTCCGTCCTCGCGTGCTCGGGCACCAAGGGCAAGCGCTTCGCCCTGCATAACGCCCGCAACCTCATGCACCAGCCGCTCATCGGCGGTGTGATGGAGGGGCAGGCGACGGACCTCGAGATCGAAGCACGCGAGATGATCCGCCTGCGCGATCGCCTCTACGCCCTCTACTCCGACGCCACCGGCAAGGACCACGACACCATCGTGGAGGACTGCGACCGCAACAAGTGGCTCGACGACGCCGAGATGCTCGAGTACGGGCTGATCGACAGCGTCCTCACCGAGATGCCCAAGACGGGCGGCGAGGGATGAGTCGCCGGCGGGCGCGACATGCTGCGTGGATGGCGGGGCTCGCAGGCCTCGCGGTCCTCGTCGGCTGTTCGGGCCCGAAGGACTTCGACAACGAGAACGACACCCTGCGCAAAGAGCGTGAGGCGTTGCTCGTTGAGAACGCGGACCTGGCGGCCCGCCTCGAAGAGGCGGAGGCCAAACTCGCCGAGATCGTGGCCACGAGCGACCTCGCCAAGCGCGAAGACCCCGAGGGTGTTGCCGGCGCGACACCCCGGTGCGCGGGGCTGAGCTTCGGCCGGCTCACCGGGCCCGCCGACCGCGATGAAGCGATCGGCGCGGACGTCGTCGAGGTGTACATCCGCCCCTTCGACGGGCGGCGCCGGTTCATCCAGATCACCGGCTGGGTGTCGGCGACCGTGGATCTGCTGCCCCTGCCCGACCCGGCGACGGGGGCCGTGCCCGAGCCCAGGCGCCTGGGCGCGATCGAGCTGACCCCCGAGCAGGTGCGCGAGGCGTACCGCTCGAGCCCGCTGGGCACGCACTACACCGTCGAGATTCCCCTCGATGTGCCCAACGCCCCCCTCGTTGGGGAGGTGGTGGTGCGCGTCGGTTTCCGTGACGCTCAGACGGGCCGGCAACACTCGGCTCGTTTCGCGGTCGAGGGCGCGTGGTGAGCGCGGGGGGCGGGCCCGACACGGATCGGCCCGGCGTGTATCCTCTGCTCATGCACACGCCGTCCCGAACTCCGCGCCCTGATTCTGCCCGGCCAGCTCGCATTTGTGCGCAGATCTTGCTCGCCACCCTGCTCGCGAGCGCAGCCCTTGCTGCGGGCGGTTGCCGTCAGCCGCTCTTCCCGCGCGCGGAGCCGCGTTCGCAGTTCGACCGCTATGACTTGAGTCGCTCTCAGCACGCACCACAATTTGTTGAGGATGAGTTCGGCCGAGAGGAGCCCAATATCCGAGGCCGGCTCGAACCGAAGGACTGATCGCGCGGGCGTGGCGCCAGTAGTCTCCCGGTTTTTTCGATCAAAACCGAAGAATCCCTGATTACAAGCCCGATCCTGCTTACCACAGGCATTAGTCTGTAGTGAGACGAGGCGTGCAACGATCATGACGAAGGCCCGAGCCGAAACCCGGTCTACACCCGCGAGCCCCCTTGGTCTTTCTCGGACCAAGACGGTGTGGTCGGTGCTGGCCGTCGCCATGACGGTCGTGGGTGGGCTCCTTGTCCTCTCCGACAGCAGTCCCCAGCAGGCGCGGGCGCTCCCCGCTGCTGCACGCGCGGCCGACACGCCCCAGACACTCGACACCCTTATGTCACCCACCGCTGCCATCGAGGATGGCCGTTGGGCGGGCATCGTGATCCACCACTCGGGCGATCGCTCGGGTTCGGGCGCCTCGATCGCCGAAGATCACCGCGGGAAGGGCCTTCGCGGCCTCGGCTACCACTTCGTCATCGGCAACGGGCGCGGCGCAGACGATGGCTCGGTGCACGCCGGCTACCGCTGGGACGACCAACTCCCCGGTGCGCACGCGATCGGTCCCAACGCCGAGGAGCACAACCTCTCCTCGATCGCGATCTGCCTGGTGGGCGACGGCGATAGCTCGAGCTTCACCGAGGCGCAGCTCGCGAGCCTTGTTGCCCTCGTAGAGCGGCTCCAGCGGACTTGCGACATCGCTGATGACCGGGTGTATCTGCACGCCGACATCGCCCCGATCGCCTCTCCGGGGCGTCTTTTCCCCTCGGTCGCCTTCCGGGCGATGCTCGACGAGCGGGACTGATCCCGGCTGGGATTCCCCAAGGCGAACCCTTCCCTGAAATTCAGCCTGCTGCAAGCCGATGTAGGTTGGGGCGTTGCACGTTCGGGTCATCGCTGCGATACTGCCGCAGCGCTCGTTTGACGGCGCCCTACGCAGGCCGGCAGGATTGTGATATCCTGTTGGCAGTCAACGGTTTATCGCACAGAGAGGCCCCCGCCCGTGTGGTGGGAGAAAGAACGGTCGTCGCGGGTGAGGCACTACGAGCCAGCTAAACCAGGTACCAAGCTGGCGGGCTATAGCGTCCTCGCGGAGATCGGCCGGGGTGCGGCCTCGATCATCTATCTCGTGCAGGACACCAAGTCCAAACAGGTCTACGCCCTCAAGCACGTGCAGAAAGAGACCGCCAAGGACCAGCGCTTCCTCGACCAGGCGTACGCCGAGGCGGAGATCGCCCAGAAAGTCGACTCCTCGCACATCCGTTCGGTCGAGCGTGTGATCAAGACTCGTCAGCGTCTGGTGAGCGTGACCGAAGTCTTCCTGCTCATGGAGTACGTCGACGGGATCTCGATCGAGCGTCACCCGCCCGCGACGCTCGCGGAGGCGCTGCACATTTTCCGGCAGTCCGCGCACGGCCTCGCTGCGATGCACGACGCGGGCTTTGTTCACGCGGACATGAAGCCCAACAACATCGTGATCACCGAGAGCGGCATCGTCAAGATCATCGATCTGGGCCAGGCCTGCCCGATCGGCACGGTCAAAGAGCGCATCCAGGGAACGCCTGATTACATCGCGCCCGAGCAGGTGCACCGCCGGGAGATCACTCCGCAGACCGACGTGTACAACCTCGGCGCGACGATGTACTGGTGCCTGACCCAGCGGCACATCCCGACGGCGATGCCCAAGGACGATTCGCTCATGAGCAGCCTCGATGACAACCTCATCGAGCGTCCCAAGTCGCCGACGGAGATCAACCCGCGCATCCCCGCGGAGTTGGCGGCCCTCATCCTGCGTTGCGTGGAGGTCGCGCCCGAATCGCGACCCGACTCGATGCACACGGTCTTCGAGGAACTCGGCAAGATCGCCCCGACGCCGCACCCGATCACGGTCCCCGCCAGCGGCACCGAGCCCGCAGCCTGACCTGGCTTCGCGTCGTCCTCGCCTCAAAGTTGCATGATCCAGCCCGCGTTTCTGCAGGTTTGACGGGGTGCCCGTCCGCGCGCTGTGAAAGCTCTCGCGCCCGCCGATAGTCCGTCATTGGATCTATCAGCGGAGGCGGTGAGTGGAAAACCAAACCGAGTCAGCAAAGTTGAGTGCGCGGTGGGTCGCGTTGGCGTTTTTGTGTTCTTCGTCGTGCGAAGCGCGCTGGTGTGCGGAGGTGGCGGGCTACATGCGGATCGCATTGGGGCCACGATGCTGCGTGCGCCTCAGGGTGACGCCCTTGGGTGGTCTTCCGGGGTGGGGCGCCTGGCCCGATGACTACGCGCTGCCGACGCGCCCGCCGCAGCACGATCAGGTGATCGTGATAGACAGCTTCGATCTCGCGGACGGAGCCGAGCTGCTGAGCGTGACGGGCACGCTGCCGCGTGTCGCGCGGTCGGATCCGTCGTTTCTGCGCGCGGTGGCAGCGGTCCCGGGCTCCGGCTCGGAGCAGCTTGCGGTATTGCAGGTGGAGTCGGTCCCCGGGGGCGTCCATGGCGCCGCCCCCGGGCCGATTCCGTCACCGGTGCGGGCGGCGATCATCGCGGGGCTGCCGCGGATCGCGCAGGCGTACCACGCCCGCTTCGTGCGCATCGAAGAGCACCGCGAGCGCCTGCTGAGTGTGATCACGCCCGCGCAGCACCGCGTGGTGCCGCTCTTGGTCGAGGGGGCGACCGAGCGCGAGATCGCGGGCGTGCTGGGGCGCTCGAAGCACACGGTGCACGATCACATCAAATCGATCTACAAGGCGTGGGGCGTGCAGTCGCGGATCCAAGTCCGTGACGCGTGGTACGGGCGCAGCCTCGAGCCGGCGTGCGTGCCCCGTTAGGACATGATCCAATCGAGCGCCGATTCGGTGTCGGACAGGTCCGGCACCGCGAGGTCGGCCCCGGCCTGCTGGAGATCGTCGAGCGTGTGATGCCCCGTGGCGACGCCGATCGACCTGCACCCGTTTTCTTTCGCGCATCGGATGTCCTCGGGGGTATCGCCGATGACGACGGTGCGCTCCGGAGCGTGGGCCTTCCCGAGCTGCTCGGCCCACCGGATCATCCCGATCGGCGGCAGGTCGGCGCGGTCGGGGGCGGGCGGTGGGCCGTCGGTGCTCCACACGCGGATCGCGAAGTGGTCCATGTCGAGCCCGCAGGCGACGAGCTTGGCGGTGCCCGTCTCGGGGTAGTTCCCGGTCAGGAGGCCGACGGTCGCGGGCTCGAGGTCGTGCAGTCGGAGGACGAGCTCCTTCATCCCCGGGTTCGCCCTTGCGTCGGGCGTGTCTTGGAGGACGGCATCGAGATGCTTGCGGTAGGCAGCGCGCAGTCGGTCGGCTTCGGACGGCGGGTGTCCGTGTGCGCGGAGGAGCTCCGGGAAGATGACCACGTCCAAGCGGCCGGCGTAGTCGACTCTGCGTTCGTCGAAGTCGGGGCCGTAGAGCTCTCGGCCCGCGAGGCCGACCGCGCGGATGCCCGCCGAAGAAGTATGAACGAGCGTGCCGTCGATATCGAAGAGGACGAGTGTGGGTTGCATGCGGTGCGGCCTTGTGGGGGGGCTCGATGGCTTGATCTGCGGCGCACGGTCGGCGCGCTCGCGGCGTTTGGTCGGGTACGGAATGTGGTCGAATCTACCCGCAAAGGGGCGATTTCGTGGGTAATCGGGGCGCCGGGGTTGATTCGCGCAGGGAATCATGTAGCGTTGTCTGGTTCGCCACCGGGTACCACCGGGCCGAGCGGGTCGCGACGAGCCTCGCACCCCGGCCACCTCCTCCCTCCCCCGGGCGAAGCAGCTCCTCCACGATCGAGTGCCTCGGGCGCGCGGCAGCGTGTCTACGCGATCATTCCGCGCCCAAGGCCCAGCTGCACGGATGCTCTTATCACGCGACTCAGGCTCCATCCTATTTCGTCCCCCGGCGCATCGGGTTCTCGCGGGTTCAACGATGACCGCGAGCGGGTGCTGGCAGCCAACGACATCGCCGACGTGGTGGGTGAGCAGGTCGCGCTCAAGCCCGCGGGGCGCGAGTTCAAGTGCCTCTGCCCGTTCCACGACGACCGCTCGCCCTCGATGTGCGTCGTCCCCCACAAACAGATCTTCCACTGCTTCGTCTGCGGCACGGGCGGGAACGCCATCGACTTCGTGATGAAGTACCACGGCATGTCGTTCCGCGAGGCGCTCGAGTTCCTGGCCCAACGCGCTGGCATCGAGCTCACGCCCTTCCGCCCGAGCGGAGCGAACGCGGGCCAGCAGCGCAGCCAAGAGGGGCCTTCGCGCGAAGAGCTCTCGCGCGTGTGCGGCTTCGCGCAGCAGTTCTTCCGCACGATCCTGAATCACCCCGAGCACGGCGCATCCGCCCGCGCGATTATCGACCGCCGGGGCATCGCGCCCGAGATGGTCGAGGCCTTCGGCATCGGGGCCGCTCCCGCGCGGTGGGACGGTCTGGTGCGCACCGCGGAAGCGCGGGGCGAAGACCAGTCGCTCTTTGATGCTGCGGGGCTCTTCAAATCGCGCGACGACGGCGGGCGGTACGACGTATTCCGGAACAGGCTGGTCTTCCCGATCTTCGACCAGGCCAACCGCCCGGTCGCGTTCGGCGGCCGTCGCATCGACGAAGAAGACAACCCGAAGTACCTCAACTCGCCCGAGACGCCCCTCTTCAACAAGAGCGCCACGCTCTACGGCCTTGCACAGGCGAACCGAGCGATCCGTGCGAGCCGGCGCGTGATCGTCACCGAGGGCTACACCGATGTGGTCGCCTGCCACCAGCACGGCTTCACCAACGTCGTCGCTACGCTCGGCACCGCGCTCACGACCCAGCACGCGCGCATCCTGCGGCGGCTTTGCGACGAGGTCGTGCTCCTCTTCGACGGCGACGAGGCCGGCCAGCGCGCGGCCGATCGCGCCCTCGAGGTCTTCTTCCCCGAGTCGATGGACGTCCGCGTGGTGGTGCTCCCCGGCGGCGCAGACCCCGACGAGGTGCTCTCGGCGCCCGGCGGTCACGACTCGTTCCAGAGCGCGATCGAGGGCGGCGAGGACGTGCTCGCACACCGCATGAGACGCCTGGCCCAGCAGCTCGACGAGCAGGGGCACGGCGTCGGCAGCGCCGGGCGGTCGCGACTCGTGGAGCAGATGCTGCAACGCCTGAGCGAGCTCGGCCTGGCGAATCTCCCGCCCATCCGCCGGCGCACGGTGATCGATCGCATCGCTTCGATCGCGGGCGTCGACCCTCAGACCATTGCGCAGGCTGCAAAGAGCACGCGGCGGCCACGCGCAGCAGACCCCACAGCAGACGAGCCCATCGGCGCGCCCGTGCGCCCGCAAACGCCCGCCGAGCACGCGCTGGGTTGCCTGCTGGCGGACGAGACGTTCTTCGAGATCCGCGCCGAGCAGGCGCAGCAGGTCTGCCGAGCCATGGAGCGCAGCGGTCGGTTCGGAGTGGTCGCTGCATCGGTGCGCTCCGCGCTCAACTCGGGGCAGACGCCCGAGCTGGTGACACTGCTGGGCACGCTTGATGCGCCCGCGGACCGCTCGGCGGCCGTCGCCCTCGCGGAGTCGGCGCGCACGCTGGGCGGTGATGACATCGTCGCCCACTTCGATTCGTGCTTCGAGCGCCTCCGCCTGAGCGATGCCTTGCACGAGACGAAGGCGCATCGCGATGCGGACCCGGGCGATGCGCTCGCCGCTGCCATAAACGCGCGCCGGCGCGTCGGCGCGAACGCGGGCGGTATCCCCCGCGCGGCCGGCCGGGTCCGGCGGACCGCTGCGGGCGTCGCCGATCCTGCTCGCAACGAGCCGGACCACACCAAACCAATCGCCGGGGAGCAGGACGCTCCCGGGCACGCTCTCCCTCCCCACCACGAGACCGACGGAGGCTCCACCAGTGAGGCGTGAATTCCACCCTGCGCTCGATGATCTGCTCGCATTCGCTGCCCGAAGGGGCTGGCTCGGCTATGAGGAGCTCAACGACGTCCTCCCGGATTACTTTGTGAACATGGACACGATCGACGAGGTCCTGGTGCGTCTCGACGCGTCGGCCGTCGAGCTCGTGGACCTCAACGAGTTCCGCGCTCGTCGTTGGCGCGAGTCGCGCAAGGAGACCAACCCCCTCGACATCGCCGAGCTGCTGCGTCCCAAGAGGCGCACGGGCGAGGAGCCCGAGCAGGAAGAGTCCGACGACAAGGGCGCGGCCCTGATGAACGAGGCGGAGGCGGCGCTCGAGGCCGAGCAGCAGAACGAGGAGCAGGCCTCGGAGTCGACGAGCAAGCGCATCGACGACCCGGTGCGCATGTACCTCACGCAGATGGGCACGATCCCGCTGCTGACGCGCCACGAGGAGATCCGTCTTGCGAAGAAGATCGAGACGACGCGGATGATCTTCCGCCGGCGCGTGCTCGAGAACGAGTACGCGGTGCTCGAGGCGTGCGCGATCCTCGACAAGGTGCACGCATCGGAGCTGCCCTTCGACCGCACGATGCGTGTTTCGACCGCGGAGGAGGACTCCAAGCAGAAGATCACGGCGCGCATCCCGTACAACGTGCCGACGGCGCGCCGCCTCGTGGAGCTGGCGCGCGAGGACTGGGAGTCGCTGCAGGCCGCCCGCGCCGCGGGCCACACCGCTTCGGAGGCGGCCATCGTCGACCGCATGCGTCGCCGGTCGCGGAAGATCGCCACGCTCATCGAGGAGTGTTGCCTGCGGACAAGCCGCATCGCGCCGATCCACAAGAAGATGCGCAGCATGTCGCAGAAGATGCAGGAGCTCCTCAAGGAGATCGCCCGCGCCGAGCGCTACCCGCACAAGTACGAGCCCGAAGACGTCGAGATGATGCGCGAGCAGCTCGAGGGCTTCCGCACGCTCGTGATGGCCGAGCCCGCGGAGTTCGCCGAGCGTGTGCGCAAGATGGACGAGGTGTACTGGGAGTACGAGCAGGGCAAGCGCGATCTCTCTGCGGGCAACCTGCGCCTGGTCGTGTCGATCGCCAAGAAGTACCGCAACCGCGGGCTCTCGTTCCTCGACATCATCCAGGAGGGCAACACGGGCCTGATGCGCGCCGTCGACAAGTACGAGTACCAGCGCGGCTACAAGTTCTCGACCTACGCCACCTGGTGGATCCGCCAGGCGATCACCCGCGCGATCGCCGACCACGCGCGCACGATCCGCATCCCCGTCCACATGATCGAGACGATGAGCAAGCTGCGCAACCACCAGAAGCACCTGCTGCAGACGATGGGCCGCGAGCCGACCATCGAAGAGCTGGCGGAGGCCGCGGGCATGACGACCGAGGAGA
>CAZNUZ010000066.1:0-9603 GCA_964576725.1 uncultured Phycisphaeraceae bacterium | reverse complement strand
GGCCGTCTCTTCGTCGCGGATCTCGCCGACGAGGATGACATCGGGATCCTGCCGGAGGAGCGAGCGCAGACCGGCCGCGAAGGTGACGCCGCGCTTCGGGTTCACCTGCACCTGCGCGACGTTCTCGAGGTGGTACTCGACGGGGTCCTCGATGGTCATCACGTTGCGCGAGGCGCGGTCGATGCGCTCCATCGAGGCGTAGAGGGTTGTCGTCTTGCCCGAGCCCGTGGGTCCGGTGACGAGGATCATCCCGTTGGGGCGATCGACGAGGCCCATCAGCTGATCCTGCATGTCGCCCGTCATGCCGACTGCGTCGAGCGAGAGCTGGGTCTGGCTCTGGTCGAGGAGGCGGAGGACCAGCCGCTCGCCGTAGATCGTCGGCACGCACGAAAGACGGATGTCGATCTTGCGGTTGCCGATGCGGACGGTCGTCTGCCCGTCTTGCGGGCTGTGGCGGTTGGCGATGTCGAGCTCGGCCATGACCTTGAGTCGCGAGCTGATGGCCGCCGCCAGCGTGAGGGGCGGGCTGAAGGCATCGACGAGCATGCCGTCGACGCGGAACCGGATCAGCAGGCCGTTCTCGAGCGGTTGGATGTGGATGTCGGAGGCGCGCCGGCGCAGCGCCTCGAACATGATCATGTTCACGAGCCGGATCACCGGCGTCTGCCGGGAGAGCTGGAGCAGGTCGGTCGCGCCTGCGAGCGAGCTGGCCGCCGACTCGATCGCGCTCTCGTCAAGGGGGATGTCTTCGACGATCTCGTTGACGAGATCCTGGCGCTGCTCGTACCCGCGGTTGATGACGTTCCCGACGGCGGCGCGCGGCGCGAGGATCACGCGGAACGCGCCGAGCTCACGCTCCAGCATGGCGAACGTGGCCGGCTGCATCGGACGCGAAGTCGCTACGACGAGCGTCTCGTCCTCGGTGCGCAGCCCGGCGACGAGGTGACGACGGGCCGCAGCGGGCGGGATCTTGTCGTAATAGAGCTCGGCGCTCTCCTCGAGGCGGGGCTCGGCCTCGAAGCCCATGCCCGCCTGACGCGCGAGCGCTTCGAGGGCGGCGTGCTCGTCGGAAGCCGTCGCGGAGAGCAGCAGGTCCCAGGGCTCTTCGTCCGCGCCGGGGAGCGTGCCGAAGCGGTCGAGCTGCTCGGGCCGGACGTTCATCGAACCGAACGCGCGCGCGACGCGGCCCAGCGCCACCGCGCCACCGCCCGGGCCATCGGCCTGCGCTTCACGCTCGTTCGGCGACTGAGCTTCGTCCTTCACAGATCACCCGAGCGCTGCATAGGGACGGGGCGGACCGGGTGCGTCACGCCGAAGGCGGGGAGCACACGCACCATCGGATCCTCCGGGAGCGGCGTGCCCTTGAGGGGGATGTAGTCGTACTCGAGATCGGGCGTGTCTCCCTTCACGCCCATCTCACGCATCGGCCCGCGGGTGATCAGCCGTTGGTCGGCGTTGGAAGGATCGTTGAGCACGCGCGGGGTGATGAAGATGTAGATCACCGATTCGCGCGTCTGCGTGCCGATCTCGCGGAAGAGCAGGCCCACGAGCGGCAGGTCGCCCAGCAGGGGCACCTTCGACTCGCTCTCGGTCTCGAGCTGGAGCCGGAAACCGCCGACCACGATCGTCGTGTCGGTTTGCAGGGTGACGATCGAGCTGAAATTGTCCTGCTGCTCGGGCGGCTGGAGGCCGTCCTGTGCAGCGCCGGTGAAGCCAGAGAGCTCGACCTCAAGCTCGAGCGTGACGTCGCCGCCCGGCGAGATCAAGGGCGTCACACTCAGGATGGTGCCCGCTTCGGCGAGCCCGCCCTGTGACGTAGTGGTGCTGGTATTGCCCTGCGAAGTCACGCTGAAGGGCACGCGCTGCAAGCTGTTGATGCTCGCGCTCTGGTTGTTGTTGACGGTGAGGCTGGGCGTGCTGAGGGTCCGCGTCTCGCCCTTGGTAGCCAGAGCGTTGATCGCGATGGGCAGGAAGTCCGAGTTGATGACCGCGGACGTGACGCCCTGGTTGTTGAGCGCGGGCGTGCGCGGGGTGAAGATGTCGGCTCCGGGCGAGGTGAGGCCGAAGGTGCTCAGGAACGCGAGCTGGCCCGAGTTGATCTGCACGTCTGCGGAGAAATCGAAGCTGTCGTCGATCTGCACCGAGACGATCTGGGCCTCGATCGAGACCTGGAGCTGGCGTTGGTCGAGCTTCTCGATGATCTGCCGCAGCTGCTCGTGCGCCTTGCGGGGCGCTTTGATGAAGATCTGGTTGCTCGCGACATCGGCAACGATCGTCGTGTTCTCGGTGGTGCTGAAGAGGCGGGTGCCGTCCTCGGCGTCCCCGGAGGCTGCGGCGTTGGCGGCAGCGGTCTCCGCGTCGATCTGAGCTGCGAGGTTCTGTGCCGTCCCGCCGCCCACGCCGGTGCGTGGCAGCAGGCTGCCCGTCGCGCTCCGCTGAGAGCTGTCTTCGAGCAGCTCGTTCAGGATGTCGACGACGCCCTGCCCCTCGTCGCCCCCGCTCACGTTGGCGTAGAGGAGCTTGTAGGGGCGGATGACGATGTCATCGCCGAGGCTGGTCTTTTTGAAGTCGTCGACGAGCGATTCGACGCGCGTGTGCTGGGACTCGGTCCCGTAGTAGATAAACGAGCCGGTGTCTTCGTCGAGGACGAACTGGCTCGCGGAGGGCGTAGAGCTGAACTCCGTCGAACCCGCGCCGCCCGTGTTGCGCCCGCCGAAACCGCCGCCCGCGCGGGCGATCGAATCGGATATCCGCTCGACGGGCCCCAGACCGAGCTGCGACCCGGACTGGCAGACCTGCGCCGCGACCGATCCCGCGACGTACCGCCGGACGATGAGCGCGCTGACCTGATCCACCACGCGCACGAGCTCTTCGATCCGCTGGGCCTCTTCTTGCGAGCCCCGCAGCACGAGCCGGTTGCCTTGCTCGAGGAAGAGCCGCTCCTCGAGGCGGTTGAGCCGACGCGCGGCCTCCGCTTCGGCGGTCCCGCCGCCCCCCGACCCGCCGCGCTGCCCCGTGTTCTGCGACCCCTCGCCGATGAGGGTCAGGATCCGGTCGCGGGCGTACACCGCGCTGACTTCGAGGAGGTCGAAGGTGTACAGGTCCTGCGCCTTGACCTGCTCCTGGATGATGTCGATGAGCACGCCCACCGTCTCGAGCGTGCGCGGCGAGGCCGTCACGATCAGCGCGCCGGCGCTCTCGAGCGTTGTGAACCGCGCGGTGTTCGGGCCGAGCTGGCCGGAGATCTGCTCTTGCAGCGCCGTCGGACTGAGCAGCGGCGTGGGGAAGACGCGCGTCGTCGCGACCCCCGCTTCGCCCGGAGCAACGGGGATCTGACCCGCCTGACGGATCACGTAGGAATCAGAGGGCTCGTCGTAGATGAGCGTGAGATTGTTGTCCTCGAGGATCGACTGCGTGAGCGGCAGCAGCTGATCCACAGGAATGCGAAGCGGCGCGAAGAACGTCACCTGACCCGCCGGCGGCTGGCTCACGCGGATCGTCAGGCCCAGCGCACGGCTCACGTAATCCAGAAAGGCCGTCAGATCCACGGGCCCGGGGAAGCTGATCGAGACGGTGCCCTCCTCGGCATCGATGAGCGACCCCACCACGGGCCCGTCAACCGCCCCCACCGCCTGCGGCTGATTCTGAGCCTGCTGGGCGTCACCCGGCTGCTGGCTTTCTTGGCCGCGGCTCCGCCGAGCGGGCTGGCTTTGCTGCTCCCGGGCCAGACGCTGCTGCTCGACGATCGATTCCTTGAGCTTGGCACCCTCTTCGGGCGTGAGCTCTTTGCGATCGCGATCGGGCTGGCTGACCGCAGCGGGCGCTTGGGCCGCCGGGCCCGCGTCCGCGCCGAGGGCACAGGGAGCACCGGCGAAGAGGGTCAACAGCGCGATCGTCCCCGCGTGTGCAGCGGTCGATCGGCGGGGGGTGGATTGTGCATCGTCCATGATGGCGGGGACTCCTCGGTTCAAGAGGGGTGTATCGGCCGCTCCGCGAGCCGGGCCGCAGGATAGCATCCGCGCCTATGCGGATTGTCAGCCTGCTCCCATCAGCGACCGAGGCCCTCTGCCACATCGGCGGCGGGCAGGACCTCGTGGGCCGATCGCACGAGTGCGATCACCCCGCGGACATCGCGCACCTGCCCGTCCTCACGGGCCAGCGCACCCCCGAGGCATCGTCTGCGGAGATCGATGAGTCGGTCTCCGCGTCGCTCGCCTCGGGCACCAGTCTGTACCACCTCGACGAGGACGCGCTGCGAGAACTCGCCGCGGATCTGATCCTGACGCAGGATCTGTGCGACGTGTGCTCGATCGACCTCGCCGCCGTCCGCCGGGTCGCGTCGTCGATGGCCCCGGAGCCCGCCGTGCTCTCACTGAACCCGGGCGGGCTTGAGGATGTGTACGACGACTTGGTGCGCATCGGCGAAGCGACCGGCCGCGTCCGAGAAGCCCAGCACGCCGTCGTGGGCCTGCGCGAGCGCTTCCACCGCGCCGCCGACCACACCAACCCCTACGCCGACGCCGTCAACACCCTCTTCCTGGAGTGGGCCGACCCGCCCTACGTCGGCGGGCACTGGACGCCCCAGCTCATCGAGCGCGCAGGCGGGAGCCACCCCCTCAACCCCACCGAGGCGCTGCCGGGCTCCGGCGCCGGAGCCGGCGCTCACGCCGCCCACCGCGTAGCGGGCAAGTCGGTGCGCGTCGAGACGAGCGCAATCGTCGAGTCGAGGCCCCAGGCCGTCGTCCTCTGCCCCTGCGGCTTCACGCTCGAACGCGTCGAGCAAGAGTACGAGCTGCTGAGCCAACACGAGTGGTTCCGCGCGCTGCCCGCATTCGAGACGGGTCGCATCGCGCTCGTCGACGGCAACGAGATGTTCAACCGGCCTGGACCCCGGTTGATAGACGCCTTCGAGTGGCTCGTCGGCTGGCTCAACGACGTGCCCAACCTGATCCCGGAGGGATTCCCGTGGCGACCCGCACCGCGCTGCTGACACTCGCGCTCCTCGTTGCCCCGCTCGCGCAGGCCGAGCACACCCCGCCCGTGCGCACAGGCCTCGCTATCGAGTACCTCGCGCACACGGTGCTCGCCCAACAACAGTCCTTCGCCGACGGCCGGCTTGTGCGTGTGGGCGGGCTCAGCGCGGTGCGGTTCTCCGAAGACGCACTCACACAAAGCGGCGCATACGACTTCAACCACGGCCCCCATCCGCTCAAGCCCGGCGGAAGAACGCAGCTCTGGCTGCTCACCGACAGCCCCGAGCGGTCGGATATCTACGCCGCCACCCTCCAACTCACACGCTCCGCGGGGGCCGGCATCGCCTGCGAGGTGCGCTTCGACGCTCGTGAAACCCCCGATGCGATCAGCCCGGTCGATGCACCGGCCATGCCGGAGTACGAACGCCTGTACTCGTCCCTCGGCGATATCGAGGCCGCGCTCGAGGCGGCCCCACGCGCGGCCGACGCAGAGGCCTTCGACAGCGCTCACGGGCTGACAGCATTCGCCTTCGAGTCCCCGCACCAGATCGTGATCCGCGACGAGGCCGAGGTGCGCCTCCCGCCCTTCCGATCGCTGCCGCTCCCGGAGGGGATGGCCCCGTCGATCCGGGAGAACCGCGGGTTCGAATCACTCGCGCTCGCAGCCCCACCGGACGGCCCCCCTGTGCTGTGGGCCGCGACCGAATCCTCGATCACAACCGACGGCGAAGAAGCCACAACCGAAGCGGGCACACGCTGCACGCTCCTGCGCTGGGACGACTTCGACCAAGCCCCCGAACAGCTGCTCTACATCACCGACCCGATGCCGCCGCACTTCGGCCCGAGCTTCGCGCTGCACTCACTGACCGAGCTCGAAGCGTTGCCCGACGGCCGGCTCCTCGCCCTCGAACGCTCGCTCACGTTCCCCGCGGGCTTCGGTGCCAAGCTCTACATCGTCGATCCTCAGGCCGCAGGGCGGGCGCACACCGACGGGCGAACGATCGTTCACAAGACGCTCCTGGCAGACCTCAGCGCGATGGCCGCCGGGAACCCCGAACTCACACTCGGCAACCTCGAGGGCCTCGCCCTCGGCCCGACGATCGCGCGCCTGACCGGCGACCCGAGCCAAGAGGGGCACCTGCTGCTGCTCGTGGCCGACGACAACTTCGGCGACCCGCTCCAACAGCGGGGCTCGCTCGTCCTCGCGCTGCGCCTGCTCGGACTCGAAGCGGCTCAGCCCCCCGAGGGTGCAGCCGGGCCAGGCGCGTCTGAAGACGACTGACCGCCCTGTTCGCCCGGTTCGCCCGCCGCGATGAGCTCGGCGTCGATGGCCTTGGCGATCTTCTGGGCGGTCTCCTGACCGTGCGCGCGGGCCGCACGCTGCGAGGCTCGGAACTGCGCACGCAGCGCGGGGATCGCGAGCAGCGTCAGCGGGATGTACCAAGCGTACGTCACCCACGTCGCGCGGGGGTACCACGAGAAGTAGGTCGTGAGCATCGAGTCCGTCAGCAACACACCGGGCCAGAGGGTGAGCAGGTACACCACCGCAACGACCGTGGGCAGCGTCCGCTTGAGCTCGGTGTGCATGCGCAGGTGCGAGCCGGTCTCCGTGGGCGAGATCTCGCCGACGAACAGGCGGTCGTAGAGCATCCCGAAGGCGGCGGCGTGGAAGGTCGTCGGGCTCGTCTTTTCGAAGCCCGCGAGCTTGCCCCGTCTGGATAACTTCTCGAGGCGCGTCATAACCGTACCCGGATCGAGTGGACCGGCGCAGTTATACGGCTCGCCCGCTGAAGATTGCTCTTGGCTCATGCGTTGGTCAGAGTAGTCTTGAAGGATGCTGGACTCGCCCAAGGAGGGGCGCTCCCGGTACACGCCCGCCGATCGTCGGCAGGCACGCCAATCAGTCTACAGGCCCGCCCACGGAAGGCCGGCCCTGTGCAGATCCGAGCCCCTCCCCGCCGCATGTCCGCCCACGCGCCCCATACCCGCCTGCGCCTCGTCCGCCCCTCTACCCCGGTAGAGCCCGCAGCGGGGAGCGCCCCCCCCACGCGCGATCAGCGCCGGGCCGTCGAAGAGGCTAACGCGCAATCGGCACACGTCTCGGACGACGCTGCTCACGCCATCTTTTCCACGCGCGTCGCCCACCAGCTCGAAGGCGGCAAGGTCGCGCTGCTGCGGCCCGAGCGCAGGCGTGAGCTCTCCAAACTCGCGACCAACATGGGCATCCGGCCCTTCGACGCCCAGCTCCTCATCGCCGTCACGCAAGACGCCGCCCGGCACGGCGAGATCGTCACGGGCGATGCGGCCCTCGACCCCGCCGCGGATCCCTCGGTCGGCACGCGCCGGCCTATGAACGTCTGGCCCGTGCTCATCGGCTCGGCGCTCGGCATAGCGATGGCCGTCTTCGCAGCGGCCTGGGTGGGTGGGGGTTTACGGTAGACGGCGCCTGTCCACGGATACGTCCGCATAACCCGGCTATCCTGTACGAAGTGGAACCCGATCACACGCGCGTGCGCAGAGCTGGGGAGAAAGAACCCTCGCACGCCGAGCGGGTCCAGATCCGTACCAAACCTCTCTCCGCCGAGCCCGGAATCTCCCCATGCCACTGATCGACGCAGGCAAGAAGGCCCCCGCCTTCACACTCAAAGACCAAACGGGCACCGCCCACAGCCTCAAGGATTACGCGGGCCAGTACGTGGTCCTGTACTTCTATCCGAAGGACGACACCTCGGGCTGCACCAAGCAGGCCTGCCAGTTCCGCGACGCGCTGCCCGAGTTCGAAGGGCTCGATGCGCAGGTCCTTGGCGTCTCCCCGCAAGACGAGAAGAGCAAGGCCAAGTTCGCCGACAAGCACGAGCTGAACTTTCCCGTGCTCGCCGACAACGACGCCAAGATCTGCGACAACTACGGCGTGTGGCAAGAAAAGTCGATGTACGGCAACACCTACATGGGTGTTGTCCGCACCACTTACATCATCGGGCCCACCGGCAAGGTCATCGAACGCATGGACAAGGTCCGCGTGCCCGACCACGCGAAGAAGGTCGCCAAGATCCTCGCCGACCAGGGCTGACCGCTGCACGCAGGCCTGGATGCTGGCCCGGACGACCCGCCACGCAACCGCCGTTTCGCCGCCGCTGGTTGCTTTACCCTGAGGCGTTATGCAGATCACACAGCTCCGTAACGCGACGATCGTCGTGCGCTTCGCCGCGCACAAGTGGCTCATCGATCCGATGCTCTGCGACCCGGGCTCACTCCCCGGGTTCCAGATGCAGGGCGACAACCGCAGGCCGAACCCGCTCGTGCCGCCGCCCAGCGGCTGCGGGGGTGCGCTGACCGGGATCACCGCTGCGATCATCACCCACGTGCACGCCGACCACATCGACCCGGTCGCGATCGCGTGGCTCAACGAGCAGGGCAGCCCCGCGTATTGCCGGGCGATGGACGCAGCCCACCTGAAGCGCAAGGGCCTGCAGACCCACGCACTCGAGGACGGGGGCCTGGGAGAGCCCATCGAACTCGTGCCCGGTGTCCACGGCTTCGGGCCCGTCGGCTGGCTTATGGGCCCCGTGACCGGCTTCTACATCGCCCCGCCCGACGAGCCCAGCCTCTACATCACGGGCGATACCGTGCTTACCAAAGGAGTGCGGTCGGCGATCGAACGCCTGAAGCCGCAGGTGATCGTCGCGCCCGCGGGGTGCGCCAACTTCGGGAAGGGGCGAGACATCCTCTTCCCCGAGGAGGAGATCGCAGAGCTCGTGCGCATCGCCCCGGGCAAAGTCATCCTGAATCACCTCGAAGCACTCGACCACTGCCCGACGACGCGCACCGGCCTGCGCACGCTCGTCGATGAAGCGGGGCAGGGCCCGAAGACACTGATCCCGAGTGACGGCGAAACGCTCACGCTGAATCCGGATCCGCACGCGGAGCACATCACGCCGGGCACATCGAAACGCGCACGCGGGGGGTTGCAGAAGTGGCTCACCGCCAAGATCGCGTGAGCGCGTCGGACGCAGCTCCACGGGCTCAGCTCTCGCGGCTCATCCACTCGAACTCGAGCGGCTCGAGCTCCGCAACGACGCGGGCCCGCTCCTCCCCCAGTCGCTGAGACTTCTCGGGGTTCGACCACACGTCCGGGTCGGAGAGCTGGCGATCCAGCTCCTTGATGCGCTCCTCGCAGTCCTCGATCTTCTGCTCAAGCTGTTCCGGCGTGAGGCGCGAGAGCGCGTTGGCCGACGGGCCCTTCTTCTTGCGCTCGGCTTCGCGCTCTTTGTGCGCGCGCTGACGCTCGCGCTTGGCCTCCTGCTCGAGCGCCTTCTGCTTCTGCTGTTCGACGCGCGCCGCCTCGGCCTCGCGCTCGGCCTTGGCGCTGGCCCACTGCGTGTAGTTCCCCTCGAAAAGCTCGCAGCCGCCCTTGCCGTCGAGGACGATCAAGCGATCACAGCACGCGTCAATTAGCGCACGGTCGTGGGAGATAACAATGAGCGTCCCGTCGTACACACCGCCCGCGCGGCCGGGCGACTCGCTCGTAGCCGGCTGCTCGAGGGCGAGCGTGCTCTCCAGGCGCTCGGCGGATGAGATGTCGAGGTGGTTCGTCGGCTCGTCGAGGACGAGCAGGTTCTTGCCCGAGGCG
>CAZNUZ010000065.1:0-10012 GCA_964576725.1 uncultured Phycisphaeraceae bacterium | reverse complement strand
TCGAGGAGCGCCGCCTGCGTCTTGGGCGGCGTGCGGTTGATCTCGTCGGCGAGGATGACGTTGGCGAAGATGGGCCCCTTCACGAAGCGGAGCTCGCGCGAGCCCGTCGTGCGGTCCTCCTCGATGACCTCCGTGCCCGTGATGTCGGCGGGCATCAGGTCGGGCGTGAACTGGATGCGGCTGAAGCTCAGCGAGACCGCCTTGGCGATCGTCGAGATCAGCAGCGTCTTGGCGAGACCCGGGACGCCCACCACCAGCGCGTGCCCCCGGCAGAACATCGCCATGAGCAGCTCGTCCACGACCTCGTCCTGCCCCACCACGACCTTGGCGATCTCTTCCCGCATCTTCCGGTGCGCCTCCCGCACCTCCGCGACGGCGGCTGCGGGGTCCTCGCTGGCGATGGATGGCTTCGGGCTGTCGAGCGGGTCGGTCACGCGGGGCTCCAATCGAGTGGGGGTGTGCGGTGATCCTACCGCTCGGGGCCGATCGCGGTGCGGCGCAGTTGGTCTTGGCGTGCGTGTGGACCCCCGGCGTGGACCCCCGGTATGGACCCCGGTGTATTCCCAGCAGGGGCCCGGGTCAGGCCCGGGCGTCGAGCCGGCGGATCTCACCCAGGAGCTGCCTCTTGCGCCACTGGGCCTCGGTCACGTCGCGGGCGGCCTCGTCGGCCTCGCCCGCGATGTTCGCCACCGTACGCTGGGCGGCCCGTGACTCCTGCGACTCGATGGCCGTCAGGCGGCTCTCCATCTCGCGCTTGCGGGCCTCGGCGCGCTCCGCCTCCTCACGCCTGCGCTCGGCCCGACGCTCACGCTCCTCAGCAGACTTCTTCAGCGACTCATCGATCACATCGAAGAGGTACTGCGTCGTCTGGGCCTTCGCACGAGCGAATACGAGCTGGAAATTCTCGGACATCGCTCCCGGCATCGGCCGGGCAGACCACCGGATGAAGCGCACCCGATAAATCGGCGCACAATCGCACTCGGTCCGACCACATAGACGGATATCAGCGGTTATCGGCTCTGCTGGCCGAAGAGCGTGCGCCGCGGGTCGTTGGGGTGCAGGCGTCCGGCGCGCGAGCCGTCGGCGTCGCGCACCCGGATGAGCTCGACCTCGAAGCGCAGCGTGGCGTTGCTCGGGATCACATTCCCGAAGCCCCGCCTCCCGTAGTGCGCATCAGGGGGCATCTTCAGGATGCGTTTCCCGCCCGAGCGCATCCCGCGGATGCCCTCGACCATCCCGGGGATCACCGAGCCGTCGCCCATCACGAAGCGGTGCGGCCGCCCGCGCTCGTAGGTGTTCATGATGACGGTCCCATCCTCGAGCTGGGCGGTGTAGTGCACCATGACGAGCTTGCCGTCCTCGGCTTTGTCACCGATGCCGTCGCGGACATCGGTGATGCGCACCGTCGCGCTGGGCGCGATGCGCACCGTGCGCTCGCCGCACCCCGCAAGGAGGAGCGCCGAAGCGCAGAACAGCGCGATCGCGGGCCGGCTGAAAGTTGAGCGTCGTGATGCACTCGTCATAGAGGTCGTATCGGCAGCGCCGGCTCCCGCGCCACCCGGAAGCGGGAGGAATCGCCCCCGAGGTGGGTTTGTGCGGGCGAGAAGGTCCGATAGTCCGAATCGCTCAGCGTGCGGCGCACAGGGAGAGGGCGGTCGCCTCGTCGATCGCTTCGTGGGCAGCGATCACCCGGTCGGGCTCGCTGAGTCGGGAACGGTGCACCGCCGCCCGCACGTTGTCCGCCGGGTCAGGCCGCACGACCGGGGCATCGCTCCCGAGACACACGTGGGCGCTCGGGTCGAGGCCCGCATCGGTGTACGTGCGCACGAGCGAGGCCATCGGGAACGCGCGATCGGCAGCATGAGGCACGAAACGCTCGATCGCCTCGATGTCCACGAGCAGGTGCATCGGCTGAGGACTCACGATCACCCGCGCCCGATCGCCCGCGAGTCTCGGCAAGCGCGCGACGTCGTCCGGGTGCACGAACTGCGCGTGCTCGATGCGCAGCGTGCCCGTGGCGCGATCGGTCGCCTCCTCCGCGTTCAGGAGCCTGCGCACGGCCCCGTCACCGATGGCGTGCACCGCGACGTCGTGCCCCTCGGCGCCGGCTTGGGCGAGATGGCGGCGCAGCTCGACCTCGGGCACGAGCGGCGTGCCGCAGGGCGCTTCGGGCAGGCCCTCGCGGAAGGGGTCGAGCATGTGCGCGGTCCGGCCGCTGAGTGTGCCGTCAATGAAGAGCTTGAGGCCGCCGAACTCGATGTGCTCACTCGCTCTCTCGTGCGCGAGCCGGCGCACCTCCGCGAAGTGATCCGGCACGGCGTGCAGCACGACACGCAGCGCGAGCTCCCCGCGATCCTCGAGCGCTCGCAGCGCGCGCACCACCTGCGGGACGGCCCACATCTCGTGCGCCTCGACGATCCCGTACCCCGCGAGGGCGGCTTGCGCGCGCAGGATGTGCCGCTCGGTCTCTTCGTCGCTCCGCTGGGGGGCGGCAGCGAGGAGCATCGCGTACGCCGACTCGCGCACCGCGCCCGTCGCCCGCGCATCGCGCACGTCCATGTCCGCGACCACACCGGGCTCGGCGGTGGGCGACCGCGCGCCGTCGGTCAGGCCCGCTGCGACGAGTGCCGCCGTGCTGCCCGCGCCGGAGTGGTGATCGAAACAGCGGACAACCGCCGGCCGAGCTTCGCAGGCCTCATCGAGCTCGCTCGCGTAGGGGAAGCGTCCCTCGGGCCACGCAGAGGGTCGGGCCGCCATCCCGATGACCCACGCGGGGTCGCGCGTGCGCTGGCACTCCTCGCGCATCCGCTCGAGACACTCCGCGAGTGACGAGCACCCGGAGAGATCGAGCACATTAAGGCTTGCGCCGTACTCCGCGAGGTGCAGGTGCGCATCGCGCAGGGGCGGTCTCACGACGCGCCGCCCGCGAGCAGCTCACGGAGCAGCGACTCGGCCTCGCCAGCGTCGGCTGCGCGCTCGCGGAAGTGCAGACGCACCACGCCGAAGCGTGCGCGGACGTACGCGCCGTCCTCGTCCACGCCCACGCCCACCGGGTCCGGGACGTCTTTGCTAACAGCGTCGGACGCCACACGCGCGAGCGCTGACTTATCCGCGTTCATGATCCGAACAAGCCGTGACTCGTCGCCCGCGATCGCGTTGGGGAGCATCATCGCGTCGCCGTCGAAGACCCAGGGCGTGCGCTTGGCGGCGTCTATGTAGCACTCGGCCCAGCGGACGTGCTCCGGCTCCCCGTGGTACGCCATCCAGCGGTCGGTCAGCGCGGACTCTTCGGCGCGTTCGGGCGAGAGCAGCAGCTGCAGCGCGTCCTCCGCCTCTTCGGGGATAAAGAAGATGTGCTCGTGCGCAAAGAAGCACGCCTCGGGCACCGCCAGAATAAGCCGGCCCGATCCCGGGTCGGTAATGAAGGGGGTGGGGATGAAGTGATCGTCGAAGTGCAGCGTGCCGACGCGATGCGTGCGCAGGGTGCGCACCACCGTGGCCAGTGCAACGGCTTCGTCCTCGCCGGGATCGTGGACGGGCGTGGGGTCGGTGTTCATGAGTCGGTTTCGTCCGGATCAGGGTCTGGGGCTTGGTCTGGTTCTGGGTCGGAGTCGGGGGTGGGGTCGTCGTCGTCGTTGTCGTAGGCTTGCATGAGCGCCTCGGGCCCGTGCGCCTGGGTGATGAGCGCCGCGACGTCGACCTGCTGGCCGCAGTAGGGGCAGTGCTCGAGGGAGGCGTCCATCGGCAGCGTGTTATCGCAGGCGGGGCATTGGGCGGCGTAGAGCTCGGGGTCGAGACGCGAGAGGTCGGGCAGCTCGAACTCGGCGCCCTCGGGGTCGTCCATGAGCATGCCGGCGGCGGCTTCGGCGTCGAAGACATCGAGCACCGCTTCGGCGGCCTGGGTGTCTTCCTTGTTCAGGATCATCACATCCAGCGCCGGCTGGAGCGTCAGCGAGAACTCCGAGGCGTGGTGCCCCACCACCCGCGCAACGATCCCGACATCGAGCAGACGCATCACTGCGTGCTCGGCCATCACGGGCGAGTTGTACCGGCGGACCTGTTTCACACGCCCAGCGTACACTCGCCGCATGAGCGAGATGACCGGCCCCCCCGCACTGCACGCGCCTTGGCGCACCAGCTACATGGAGCTTCTCGCCCGCGCGGGCGACTCGGCGGGCACGAGTGAGGCCCCGGGCGTGCAGAAACAGGCCGCGAAGAAGGAGACCTGTTTCCTCCGCGGGTACTGGCTCTCGCCCGAGGCCGACGAGGCCAACCGCGTCATCGTCCGCACGGGCAACGCAGAGACGGGCCGCGGCGGGATGATCCTCCTCAACGCCTACCCCTACAGCAACGGGCACCTGCTGGTCGTCCTGGGCACCGGCCGCATGCGCCTGATGGAGTACACCCCCGAGGAGCGTTCGGAGCTGTGGTCGCTGGTGGATCTCGCGGTCGAGCTCTGCGAGCGGACGCTCATGCCCCAGGGCGTGAACGTGGGCGTGAATCAGGGCGATGCTGCGGGCGCGGGCGTGCCCGAGCACCTGCACGTGCACGTTGTCCCCCGCTGGCACGGCGACACGAATTTCATCACCGCCGTCGGCCAGGTGCGCGTGATCCCGTGCGCGATCGACGACATGTGGCGCCGGTACCGAGACACATGGACCGAGCTACGCGATGAGCAGGGCCTGGGCGAAGGCTGAGCCCGGCCTGAATTCGAGCGCTAGAGCACAAGCCCATCGAGCGACCCCATGCCCACGGGTTCCTTCGTGAAGAAGGGCTCGGCGCTCGTCGTGCCGATGCGGCTGCCGAAGTAGGTGAGGCCCGCGCTGATCCACTCGCGCGCGGGGCGGCGCACGGGTCCGCCGGCCGAGGGGATGCCGCGCTCGTTCTCTTGTGCCTGCTCGACGGGCGCGACGAACTGCGTGTGGTACGCCTCGACCGCGTCGATCTTCTTCGATTCGTAGCCCGTGACATCGACGCAGAAGCTCGGGTTGGCGACCCAGCGCAGGTGCGTGGCGTAGTAGTAGAAGAGCCACTTGGGGTAGCAGCGATCCCCGGGCAGGCCCGCTTTGGTGAGCTTGGCGTCGAACCGCGCGTCCTCGACGATGCGCGTCCCCGCGCGGTGGTCCGGGTGCGCGTCCTCGAAGAAGGGCGTGAAGACGATCTCCGACTGGTGCTCGCGGATCACCCCGGCCACGGCGCGGCGGGCCTCGATCGTGTGCTCCACCCACCGGTTGGGCATGTCGAGCGTGAGGCGGTTGACGCCCAGGATCTCCGCGGCTCGCTTGGACTCGGCAGCGCGCGTCTCGGGGTCGCCGAGCGGCGTGGGTTCGCCGTTGGTCAGGTCCAGGAGCAGCACCTCGTGGCCCTGATCCGCGAGCTTGGCGATCGTCGCGCCCATGCCCGCCTCCTGGTCGTCCGGGTGCGGCCCCACTACAAGAACGCGTGCCATCGCCCCTCCTTCACGCGCGATCAGTCTTCGAGGCGACCCACGAGGTCGGCCGAGACGGCGCTGAGGTGCGTCAGGATATCGGCGCTCAGGCCCGAGCTGCGCAGGGCCTCGGCGTGGCCGAGTTCGTACACCCATCGCTGCATAGACGCGAGGTCGTGCCGCACGCGCTCGAGGGGATGGTCCGCGGGCGGGACGAACCCGAGGGTTTGCACGAGCTCGCGCAGCGGGTCGGCCGGCGTTGGGGCGCGGACGATGTCACGCTCCGTGAGCCGGACAAGCGCCTCCGCGGGTGCTGCCTCGTCTTCGAGGCTCTTAAGGCGTGCGCGCACAACGGCGTCGTCCTCCTCGTCGTTCGGGTCGTCGGTCAGTGCAGCACGCAGCGCTGCCTGCGCGTGGGCGTGCGCACGGTCCGCGATCGCCTCCACACCCGCCTCCGACCAGAACGGGGCCGGGGTGGACCAGAGTTCCCTGCTGAAGGCGCGCGGGTTCTCCTCGTTGAGTTTCCTTGCGAATAAGGCCTTGGTGCGCAGGTCGCGCGCACGGACGAGTATCGCGAGGTGCTCGAGCGCGCGATCGCGGGCGGTGTCGTCTTCATCGATCAGCGCCTCGACCCATGCCGCTCGCGCCGCGTCCATGCGTTCGACGAGCGCGCCCTCCTGCTCGCCGAGTTCGGCAAAGGTGCCCTCGTACCCGTCCTTGCCCAGCCGCCTGCTGCGCTCGCGCAGGTCGGCGATCAGCTCGAGCGCCTTCTCTCGTTCGTCGCGGTCCGCTGCATCGCGGATGCTCGCGCGCAGGCGTTGCACGAGGAGGTCGCGCTGCCGCTGAGACACGCGCGGGCCGAGGGCAACCGCGAGGCGTCCGCGATCGCGCAGCTCGTCGAGCCAGTCGTCGGCCGAGCGCAGGCCTTCCAGGAGTGCGAGCCCGGCGCGAGCTTGTGCGACGGAGGAGATCACGCCGGGCGAGGTGATCCGCTGGGGCGAGAAGGCAAGACGGCGCACCTCGGTGAACATCAGCTCTTCGCGCTCGGCCTGCTCGGTCTGGATCAGGCCCCAGGCCCGCCGCATCGCTCCGGTCATGCGCTGCGGCTCGGTGAGCGCTCGTCGCCTGCTGGCGATCACGAAACTGCGTTCGACAAGTTGCATCGCATCGAGCAACTCATCGCGCGTGACCACCGCGGGCCCGCCCGGCGCGGTGACGGCGCGCGTGAAGTCCTCCATGATCCCGCTCAGCGTCTCCGTATCGCGGGGCGTGCGCCCTGTGCGCAGCAGCGCTACGCCCTCGGCGATACTCCCGAGCGACGCGAGTCGTTCGAGCGTGTGCGCCGCTCGCCGGCGCTCGTCCGGCGCATCGAGGCCCGCGCACGCCCGCTCCAGCGCGCCCTGCACGCTCGCGGTCCACTCTTCGTCGCCCAGCGTGCGCACGAGCCGCGCACCCCGCACCGCCCGGGCGATGAGGCTCGCGAGCCGCTGCGCCTCGGCGCGGTGCGCCTCGGAGCGCTCCGCGGCCGCCAGCGCAGCGAGGGACTCCAACGCAGCGGCATCGTTGGCGGCGCTCGGAGAGAGGCTCAGGCTCTCTGTCGTCTTCGTTACGGTCGGCAGCGGCGTAGCAGGCTCCCACACGAGGCCAACGAACTGCGCTTGATCGCTTGTCATCAACGGCCCGAGGTGCATCACGACCGAGCGCAGCTGCGCGCGCGCCGCCCGGAGTGTCGCGCCGAGCGGCTTGGGTTCATCGGGTGTTCCGAACGCGCGCTCGGTGCTGCGCACAAAGCCCGCGAGCGCGTTGCGCCGGCGCTCGTAGTCGGCCCACGCCTCGGCCGATCCGCCCGAGCGGATGGCCCGCGCATTGTCCACGAAGGCGTCGGCCTCGGTGCGGAGCTGCGGCAGCGCGCGTGCGAGCGCTTCGCCGACGACGGGCATGTAATCCCCGATCGCGCCGTCGAGATCGCCCGATCGCAGGTGCCGGATTGCGAGCCATCGCGCGTGCGCCAGGAAGCGCTCGGCGAGTGCGCGGTCGGCCTCGAGCGTGCCGGGCGGTGCGCTGGCGACGGGCGGCGACCAAACGCTCTCGAGTTCCTGCGCGCGCGCTTCGAAGTACGACGAGCCGCCCAGCTCGGGGCCGCCCATGCTGCCGAGATCGAGGATCTGCGCCGGCGATTCAGGCGCGAGCAAGGCGAGGGAGAGGGCAGCGGTGAGGGCGGATCGGGTCGGTACAAGTCTGCGCACAGCGCCGGCTCCTTCTGAACGATGCCACAGCCCTCGGTAGATCTACCGCGACCCCGGCGCGGGGGTGGCATGCTCGATCCACTCTAAGCGCAGGCCCGTGGGCGGCAGGGTCGGGCCCGCGGCCTTGCGGTCCCGGGCCTCGATCATCCCGGGCAGGGCGCCCGGCTCGACCTTGCCGCGGCCCACTTCCATCAGCGTCCCCGCGATGATCCGCACCATGTTGTACAGAAAGCCGCTCCCCGAGACGCGCACGCGCACCATCGGCGCCGGGTCGGTGAAGAGCACAGCGTCATCGCCCGCGTCGGGGGCGCACGACTCGACCCGGCAGCTGTGGATCGTGCGCACCGTCGTCGCCCGCCCGTGATTGATCTGCGCAAAGCTCACAAAGTCGTGCTCACCCTCGAGGTGGCGGGCGGCCTCGTCCATGCGCGCCGCGTCGAGCGCGTACCACGTGTGGAACGCGAAGCGGCGCTGCCAAAGCGGGCGCTCGGGGCCGAAGGCGATGGTGTAGGTGTACTCCTTGTTGACGGCGTCGGAGATGGGGTCGAAGTCATCGTGCACCAGCGCAGCCTCACGGATGAGGATGTCGCGCGGGAGGCGCGCGTTGATGGCTTTGGCGAGCGTCTCGGTGCCGCGCTCTGCGGGCCAGCCCACGCCCACAGCCTCGTCGGGCAGGCTGGTAAAGGCAGCGACCTGCCCGTTGGCGTGCACGCCCGCGTCGGTCCGGCTTGCGCCGAGCAGGTGGAGTGTGGGTTCGCGCAGCACGTCGCGGACGGCGTCCTCGACGAGGCCCTGCACGGTGGGGAGCTGGGGCGGGTTGGCCTCGTCGTACGCGAGGCCGCGCGCGCCGGCGTGGGCGCGGTCCATCGGCTGGCGTTGCCACCCGTGGTAATCGGTGCCGTCGTAGGCGATGGTGAGTCGGTATCGGGGCAAGGCTGTGGTCTGGGGAGTTGCGGGCAGCGGTTCGGGCAGCGGATCGGGCAGTGGTTCGGTCGGCGGGGCAGGTCCCCTCTTGGCGGCTCTCTTGGGCCGGGTCTGTAAAGCATTGATATTACATGGGTTTCGAACGAAACACGGGAACCGAAGCGGTGCGCACCGCGGATGGTGTGGTGCACAGGGCTTACGGAGGCAAACGCCTCTCTCCTCACGCCCGGCCGGTGCCCTCCTCGCTCTTTAGGGGGGCAGACCATCCGAGCCGGTACGACAGCCCGACGAGGTCCCCGCCAGCCGCACGGAGGAACGCGGCTGGACCGCCGAGTTTCCCCTTCGCTCGGCGGAAGGACCCCTCGGGCTCTCGTCGGTGAGAGCACTGCTCACGACGGCCCGTTTGGTGCATGGCCCGCAAGGCCCTTTGTTCCGTCACGCGCCCTGCGCAGGGATGGCGGCGGAACAGAGCGATGCGCTCGCCGGACTGCTCCTCTGGCAGCGTGTCGGCCCGCTGGGGTGAGAGAGCCCGCCCGCGTTGCGAGAGCAGCGCGGGTGGGTTTGTTTTTGGGGACACAGCCAACCCGGAGAGACAGCTTTCAGACCCGGCCATGTCTCTCGGGACCGGGACTGGGACCGGGGCTTGGGCCGGGGCTGGGTCTGGGCTACATCAAACAGGCGCAGGCGTGTTTACTGCCCGAAGAGGTTCTTCTCGGGCATGAAGCCCTGCTCCTCGAAGTGCTCGAGGGCCTCGGCGGTCGAGGTGAAGATCTTCGTCGCCGTCTCGGTGATGAAGGGCGAGGGCGCCTTTTTGGGCTTCCAGACGACGTAGACATCTTTGGTGTGCTCGAAGGCGTGCTGGAGTTCGCGTTCGACGCCCGAGGAGAGGCCCGGGATGTCTTTCCCGTCTTTGCCGGGGAGTTCGGGGACGAGGCTCACGATCATGTCGGACTGATCGATGAGCTTGAAGTCGCGCATGTAGATCTGCCCGTCGACGTCGCCCGCGATGTCGAGGACCTGGCGCACGGAGACGCGGATGTTGTCGCCGTCGGCCTTCGAGCCGCCGAAGGTGTGGGGGGTGACATCGAGGAACTGGTCGACGTTGCCCTGCTTGGCGGCGTCAACGGCTCGGTCGAGCAGCAGCTTTTCGTCCACGTCGCCGGGATCGAAGGTGATGAAGTCCTCCGCGAGGGCGGCGCGGAAGGTGTCGATCTCGGCGAGGATGTCGGGCATGTCCACGACGTGGCTCATGGGGAAGCTGGGGTAGACCTTGCGCATGTCGGGGCGGCAGAGCAGGCGGAAGCCGGTCTGCACGGTCGGCTCGTGGCGCCCCTTGCTCAGGATGTAGAAGGGCTTGTGCAGCGCGTTGGCGAGCATCTCGGTGGCGAGGATCTCTTCCTCGCGCCACACCATG
>CAZNUZ010000064.1:0-10459 GCA_964576725.1 uncultured Phycisphaeraceae bacterium | reverse complement strand
CATCCTCGTCGGCGAGATCCGCGACGAAGAGACGGCCCAGCTCGCGGTCCAGGCCTCGCTCACCGGCCACCTTGTCCTCGCCACGCTGCACACCAACGACGCCCCGAGCGCCGTGAGCCGCCTGCAGGACATCGGCGTTGAGCCCTATCTCATCAGTTCGTCGGTGCTCGCGGTCGTGGCCCAGCGCCTGCTCCGGCGGACCTGCCCCGAGTGCGGCGGCACGGGCATCAAGGCCGACGGGACCCCCTGCGAGAAGTGCAACGGCACGGGGTATTCCGGGCGCGTGGCGATCTACGAGATCATGCAGATGTCCGACGAGGTGCGCAGGCTCACGATGACCACGGCCGATTCTCGGGCCATCCGCAAGCAGGCCGAGCAACTCGGCATGCGCTCGATGATGCAAGACGGGCTCGATAAAGTCGCTGCGGGTCTGACGACCGAGGCGGAGCTCCGCCGCGTTCTGGCCGAAGGTTGATCGCTGTGCCCACCGCCCTTCCCGAGTCGAGTTACTTCTACAGCGCGATGACCAACGCCGGTCAGAAGCGCATGGGCGTGCGCACCGCGGTGGACGAAGCGGACCTCACCGCCCGCCTGCAGAAAGAGAACCTGCTCCTACTCAAAGCGACGAAGCTGCCCCTCGGGTCGGCCCCGCCCGCATCTCTCCCGCTCAAAGACGAGGCGGCCCTGAACGAGCAGATCCGCGTGCTCCTCTCGCGTGGTGTCCCCTTGGTGGAGGCGTTGGAGGTTGCGTCTTCGGTGGTGTCATCGAAGAGCGGGCCGCGGATCGAGGCGCTGCGCGAGCGGGTGGCGGCGGGCGCTTCGTTCGCCCAGGCCTGCGAAGAGGCCGGGGGCTTCGACGAGGTCGCGGTCGCCGTCTACAGGTCGGCGGAGCGTTCGGGCGATCTCGCGGGCGCAGCGGAGCGTCTCGAGACGGCCGCAGTCCGTCGGATGGCCCTCGCGGGCAAGATCGTCACGGTCATGATCTACCCCGCGATCGTGCTGATCGTCGCGACACTGCTCATGGGCGTCCTGCTTATCTTTCTGGTCCCTACGATGGCCGACCAGATCCGCCAGCTCAATCCCGACATCCCCTGGTACTCGGAGGCGGTCTTCTGGTTCGGAGAGTTCCTGCGCGGGAACGTCGCGGCGGTCGCGGTGGGGGTCGGCGTGCTCGGGGCGGCGGCGCTCCTCGCGCGCAAGCCGATCGCTGCGGGCCTCGGGCTGCTCACGCGCAGCGCCCCACTGGTGAAGGACCTCGTGCTGCGCATCGAGATGGCGCGATTCTTCTCGGTGATGGCGGCGATGACCAAGTCGGGCGTGCCGCTCGCCGAAGCGCTGCGCACCTCGTCGGCGGTGATTACCAACCCGAAGCTGCGCACCCAGCTCGAGTCGATGCAGACGAAGCTGGTCGAGGGCGGGGTGCTGAGCAACCTGGTGGAGGACGTCGACGCCCTTCCCATCGCAACGCGCCGTCTGCTCGTGGCCGCCGACCGCGCGGGCGACATGGACACCGCCTTCGATTCCCTCGCCGAGGCGACGAGCGAGGAGGTCGATAAGCGCACCGGCGTGCTGACGGCGGTCCTCGAGCCGGCGATGATCGTGGGCGTCTTTATGTTTATCGCCCCCCTCATTATCGCGGTCGCCATCCCGATGTTCACCGCCCGCACCGGAAGCCAGTAGTCCCGGTAGACCAAGAGGAGACGCCGGCCACGGGGGCCGATGTCACCGGTCGAAGTGCGTGATTCCGCTCCTACACTGTCGCGGCACGCTCCCGTCCGAGAACCACCGATCGCCGAATCTGTACCGGCGGCACGCCAGAGAGACCAGCTATGAACCGCACAACGACTACACGCAGCGCTCGCCGGGGCTTCACCATCATCGAAGTGATGATCGTTCTCGTGATCATCGGTGTCATCGGCGGCATCGTCGGGCTCAACCTCATCGGCGCTTCGCAAGAGGCGCGCGTCGACGCAACGAAGCAGTCCATGGGGACGGTGCGTTCGGCGCTCAAACTGTATTTCACGCAGAACGGGAAGTACCCCGAGTCCTCGAGCTGGCTCACGGACATACAGAATTCGCTCAACGCGCCCGCCGAAGACGCCTGGGGCAACCCGCTCGTCTACCAGCAGATGGACAACGGCGCGGGCTTCGTCCTCTACTCCGACGGCGCCGACGGCGTCGCGGAGACGGACGACGATATCGAGATCGGTCCTGATCACGAATGAGGCGCGGTCGGGCACATGCCGGCCTGACCTTCCTCGAGGTCGTGATTTCGCTCGCCATGCTCGCGGGCGTGACCTCGGTCATCCTCGGGGCGGTTGGTTTTATCGAGAACGCCGCGGTCCGCGACCGCATGCGGCTCGACGCGACCGAGGTGGCGCACCGGGTCGTGATCCAGTACATCGATGACCCCTCGTGGCTCAAGAACCAGCCGAAGCGTTACATCTACAACGAGCGTCCGTACGTCTTTAAGTACGAGGAGCAGTACCTGCTCGACGGCGAAGAGGGCGTGGCCGCCAGCGCGGAGACGACCGAGGACTTCGATGACATCGTCGCTTCGGCGATGCGTGTGGTGACGGTGACGGTCTGGCTCGAGGGCGAGGGCGGCGTTGTGGAGCCCGAACCGCTTGCGGTCCTCTCGCGGACGTATTGGCTGGGCCGCGACGAGCGGACGATGTCGGCCTTGATGGAGCAGCTCATGCGCACGCTGACCGAGCAGGGCGGTGCCGAGTGAGCGCGCGCCGACGCCGCCGGGGCCTGACCGTGATCGAGCTCCTGCTCGCGCTCTCGCTCGCCGCACTGGTCTCGTCGGGCGTGATCGGGATGTACTTCTTCCTCGCGCAGGCGAGCGAGCGGGGGGACGAGCGCTTCGAGGAGACGCTCGACAGCGCCCTCACGTACCAGGTGCTGCTGCGGACGATGCAGACGCTCGTGGCAGCAACGCCCTTGCCCGTGGACCCGGACGATGTCGCGCAGAGCGAGGGGGCTGACCAGCGCATCGGCGCTCGCGTCGCGGACAACCAGCCCGTCATGTTCGATCTCGCGTGGGTCGACATCGGCGACGGGATCGTGGTGCAGCGGCTCGAGCTCGTCACCATCGAGTCGCCCTTCCCCCTGAAACTGCTCACCGAAGAGGAGTACGGGCGGCCCATCTCCGACCGCCAGCGCGACCGTTGGTCGAAGCCCGAGCGCGTGCGCGGGGCGATCGAGTTCGATCAGACGATCACGGGCGATTGGAACCTTGTTTGGCGCCCCGTCGACCCCCCCGGGCGCCCTTTCGTGCTCCTGCAGAACGTGACCTACGGGGAGTGGTCCGTACTCGAGCAGACCGACCTCGCGCACCGCGACTCGCGCTCGCAGTCGGAGTGGACGGACGTGGCGGCCGCGTTCCTCGCGGAGGACTTCCCCTTCGCGGTGCGCCTGCAAGCAGAGGACGCTTCGGGGCGGAGCGTGGACTGGCTCTTCGAGACCGAAGTGATCACGAGGACGTACTGATGCCGACGCCGCCCGCGATCCGCAACGTTCGTGACCGGAGGGGGTTTCTCGCGCTCACGGTGCTCGTGCTGCTGGTCATTACCGTGACCATGACGACGTTCATGCTCAACCGTGCTGCGACCCGGTCGGCGATCGTTCAGCAGCAGATCGACGCGTACAAGGATCACCACCAACTCCGCAGCATCCGCGACATAGCGCAGCGTTGGTTCGAGCGTCCCACGAACTCGCGGCGGCTCGAGCAAATCATGACCGACGTGCGCCCGGGCGACCCGATGCCGCTCATCTACGAGGCGGAGCTGCCCGACGGGACCGCGCTCGCCTTCCGCATCGCCGACGGGCAGGGCACCCTGCTCCGCCACACCGAGAGCGCGACGAACCCGGTGCAAAAGCGTGCGATGGCGCGGTATCTCGAGATCATCCCGGCCGAGGAAGTGGGGCGTGTGACCCGCCTCGTGGGGCCGCCCCTCGTGCGCCTGCGGGCGGCGCCGGACCGCGTGCTGGAGGTCATCGCCGAGGGCGACGGCGCCCTCCTCGCATCGCTCATCTTCATGCGCGACAACGGCATGGAGGGCAACGGCGAGATCGTCCGCACGCTCGCAAGCGCCGGTTTCGCGCAAGAGACCGTGAACCTGATGGGCAACCATGTCTTTACCCCGACGACGACGCTCTGGCGGCTCGAAGTCGAAGCGGAGCACCGCGGCATCCGCCAGCGCTACCACCTGTATATCAATCGAGACGCGAGCGGGCCCGCCAGCAGATGGCGCATCCTCGAGGCGCGTCTGATCCGCGCCTCGGACGAAGAGGTGCGTGAAGAGGCGCTGCCCGGCCGCTCGGCCTGAACCGGCAGTGCCGCCGCCTGCCCGCCCGTCCCCGGGGTGCGGTGCGCGTCTTGGCCTTGTACCCTTGCGCATTCTCCGCTCGCATGAGGCGAGTGGTCGATAGGTCTGGAACCATGCCCGCACGGACGCCCGCACCCAACCCGACAAGCCTAGAGGCTGCGCCCCAGGAGGGTTCGAGCCTCCTCCGGTCGCTGCCGCTCCTGGGTGTTGTGCTTGCGATCGCCGTTGGCGTGGGCGCGTGGCTGATCCCTATCGGGCTGCTCGAACCTCGGGCGGCGAGCCCGCGCACCCCGCGCCAATCGCCGCAGACCGAGACGGTCTCGTGGGATGCACCCGAGCCCGGTGACTGGATGAGCCTGCTCGCGCACATCGACCCTATTCGTCAGCCGGACCCACCTCCGCGAAACCGCGACCCCGAACCGACCACCGAGCAGCAAAGCGAGACGCCCCAGCCCGTGGTCCCGCGTGTGGATCAGCCGGACTGGCGCTACGAGGGCTTCATCGAAGAGCCTTCGCGCCGTGTCGCGCTGGTGCGTGTGGGTGCGGCACAGCGGTTCGTCTATGAGGGCGAGCGCGTGCAGGACGTCAGGCCGCGCAGCCCCGAAGAGGGGTTCCTCATCGAGCGCATCGCGCCCGACGAACTCGTGATCAGCTACGGCGAGACGCGATTCACCTACCCGATCATGCAGATCACGCCCACCGCGATCCCCGATCCGGGGCGCTCGCCCAGCGTGCTGCCCGATCCCGGAACGCCGCGGCAGCGGGGGGGAGAGTCGCGGTGAGCACGCACTCGGCTTTGTACATCACCCCTGATCTCCAGCGGCTGCACCTGGCGGGCCCGAACGGCGACGCGGAGTGGCAGGCCCCGCCGCTCACCACGAACCCGGAGTCGGCGCCGACCGCGGCGCAGTGGGCCGATCGCGCCCGGGCCGCAGCCGACTGGCTGGGCCAACAGCGCGGGGTGCGCCGATCGCTCGGTGCCGTCGTTATCGATCCGATGGAGTCGGTCTGCCTGTGGGTGCGGTCGTCGAGCATGGCCTCCCCGGTGGTGGCAGCAGCGGTGCGCGAACTCACCGCCGACTGGGGCGACAGCGCCGCTTCGCTCTCGGTCGAGCCCCTCGTACGGCCTGCCGCCGAGACGGGGCCCTTTGCCTTCCCCGCCATCTGTCACCACGACGCGCTGGTGCGCATCTTTCTTGATGCGCTCGATAAGCGCGGGATCGTGCCCGAGGCGGTTCTGTCGGCCTGGCACGTGCTCCCGGCCCTCGACGCAGCGCGCCCGGGCGTCTGCTGCACGATATTGCACGAGGAATCATCGGCCGGCGGCCGGCTGATCTGGTCGTGGCACGAGGGCGGGCGGACGCTCGCAGCGGGCACCGCAGCCTGCGGATCGCTCGAAGGCGAACGCGCGCCCGAGCGCGCCGACGCAGCGATGCAGCGGCTCTCGCTCGATTGGGTGACGTGGGCGGCGCAGCTCGGCACGTCGCCCGAGCGCATGTCCGCCGCGGGGCCCGGCGCAGGCGCGTTGGTCGATGCCTGGGGCCGGCGCGGTGCCGACTTGCCGGCATCAGTCATCGAGACGAGTGGCGACGCGCTCGAGGCGGCGCTGCTCGATGCCGCCCAGCGTGCGAGCGCCTCCGCCGAAGCGGGCTGGGCACGCAACCCTTCGGCGGTTCTTGCACGAGTTTCGACGAGGCCCACCCGCCGCGTGCGCAAGCGGTACCAACTCGCTGCGGGTTCGGCGCTCCTCTTCGGGCTCGCGGTGGGCAGCGCCGCGTTCCGGATGATCTCGACCTCGGAGAGCTGGCGCACCGAGGCCGCCCAACAGCGCACGGAAGTGCGGGCCAGCGCCGAAGCGCACTGGCCCGGGAGGCTCAGCGCTCGCGGCGAAGGGCTCGCGCGTGAGGTCCGCCAACTCCTCGACGAGGAACGCGAGCAGGACGGCCCGGCGCTCCCCGCGAGGCCGCTGCCCATCTTCGAAGAGATCGAGCGCGTGCTGATGCTCGTCAACGCCTCGCGCATCGAGACGCGACCCGAAGACCTCGAAGTGCCCGAGGGCGGGCAGGATCCCTGGATCGTCCGCCTCACCGGCCTGCAATTCACCGAGAGCGGCACCTCGCTCTCCCTCGTTGTTCCCACGCGCGAGGTCGGCACGGATATCTCTCAACGGCTCAGCGCCGATGGGCGCTTTGTGAACTGGCGGCTCGTGACGGGCGGCCCCAGCGGCGCCGGCACGCCGCGATTCAGCGGGCAGTGGATCCGATGAGCACCGCACGCACCGCACAGACCGAAGCGCAGCTCGCAGCCATGGCGAACACCGCCGATCGCGCCAACAGGCCGCGCGTGCTGGTGGTCGTGGGCGGGCTGATCGCGCTCGCAGCGGTGCTGCTGATCACGGTGCGCTTCTTCGGGTTCGTGCAGGCCCGGTCGCTCCTTGAGCAGCGCCTGACTGAGGCGGCGTCTGTTCAGAAGAACATCGAGGCCTCCGCGGAGCTGCGCTCGAACACGACCGACCTCTCGGCGATCTTCCCCGACAACCCGTCCATGGCCGACCGCATCGAGGCCATCGCGGGCGAAGTCTGGGGCGACGAGGTGGGCTCGCTCATCTCGATCGGTGTGATTAACTACGGCAACGCGGTCTTCCAGGGCGACACCAAACTCAAGCGCGCCGACGTGCGCTGCACCTTCGGGATGCTCCGCACCGAGCAGATCCTCGAATGGGTCGAGCGCGTGCTCAACGACCCGAGCCTCGCAGGCGTCTTCATCTCGCAGTTCGACATCGGGCCCAGCGGCCCGGGCGAGTGGAGGGGTACCATCACTTTCCGCATGTACGTCTACAGGGAGAACTCCGGATGACCCGCCCACGCACACCCCTGCGCTTCCTGGTGGCTCCGGCGATCGTCGCCTGCCTCGTGGCCCTGCCCGCGGGCGGGTGCGCGTCGTCCCCGAACGGGCAACAGCCGGGCAGCTCCGACGGAGCCCCGTCCGCCGAGGCCGACGCCTACGCGCGCGACCGCGTGGAGCGCCTCAAGCGTGCGCACGCGCTGGCCATCCGGGCCGAATCGGAGAGTGACCCCGCGCAGGCCGCCGAGTTGCTGCGACAGGCTGTGCTTATCTTCCCCGACACGAGCGCCTACTGGACCAACCTCGGCACCGCCCTCGTCCGCACGGGTATCGCAACGGATCGTCTGGCCGCCATGGAGGCCTTCCTCGAGGGCGCCAACCGCGACCTCACCGACCCCCGGCCCTACTACAACCTCGGGCTGCTCTACCTGAACCAGGGGTGGTCCAAGCAGGCCATCGAGAACTTCGACCTGGCCCTGGCCCGCGACGAGTACTACATCCGGGCCCTCCGCGGCTCGATCCGCACCCGCATGCGTGAGCGGATCTACGACACCGAAACCCTCGAGAAGCTCAACCGCGCGGTGCTCGTCGAAGACGATGAGGAGTGGGCGTTTTACTTCCAAGCCCAACGAATTCGACTCCGCGCGATGCTCGAGGACGAGGGCATCGATGTGGATCAGGTCCCCTAAACCCGTCTCTGCGGTGCCGAGGAGCGTGCTGCGCTCGCCGGAACATCGCTACAGATGATATATGCGTTTATCGGACGGTAGGGTTGTTGCAAATACCGGGTGGATTCCTGCGAACCGGGTGTAGACTGATCCGTAGGTAAAACGGTTCACGTCCCCTTGTCGAGACGTTTCATACCCGGAATTGAGAGCGGAGTTGTTCATGCTTCAGGGCCCTGTCACCCACCGTGTCCTTCTTGCCGTCGCAGGTCTTGCCCTTGCTACGGGCTCCGCGTTTGCGCAGGACAGCGTTTCGTCCACCCCCGTTTCGGGCGGCGACGCGATCGGTGCGTACGACACCACCCGTCAGACGGTGCGTTACGCCGTCGACACCGTTGACTTCACGACCTCCTGGGGCGCGACTTTCGGCATCGCTCCGCTTGTGAAGGCGTCGCTCGATACTGGTGGTTCCTTCAACACCCTCGCCCTCGGCGCGGTGACTTCGAGCCCCGACGCGATGTCGGGCGTGGGCCTTGCCGGCGGCGAGCAGAGCTTCTCGGTCTGGACCTCCGCGGGCGCCGGCGTGGGCGCCGCCAACGGTGCGCCGGGCAGCGTGAGCCTCTCGATGTTCGATACACGCTTCGGTGTCGCGTTCACCGACTTCAACACGACCTCCTCGAACATCATCGGCGCGATGGTCGGTCTTTCCGCCGCCGAGCCCGATCGCTTCTACGTCCGCCGGACGCTCGCCGCCCAGAGCCGTCCCTTCTCGTTCGTCGATGACAACGCCACCCTCGCGGTCGGCGGGATCGACGCCTCGGGCCGGGTGCACTTCCGCGCCGATGACTTCAACTCCGCGCAGTCGAACACGATCGACGGCGAGAACATCGTCACGGTCGATCTCTTCGCTCGCTCCTCGGGCAACAACGGTCTCACGAAGTCGGGCGGTAACAACACCTCGTTCGACACGGGCGCGAGCACGTACGCCGTCGATAACGAGTCCGTCACGCTGAACACGCCCGCCGCCCTGAGCGACTCGGGCGAGGCGATCATCTTCGACTTCGCTGGCGGCTACGCGGTCGGTTCCGGCGCCTCGACCATGGCGCACCTCGACGCGGGCGTGGAGGCCCATCGCGGCAACCCCAGCTTCTCAAAGGCTACAACTCTCGGCGGCGTTGGCACCGTCGGTTCGCTCGCGGTGACGAGCGGTGCTCCGAAGGCCAACGCGATCAACCTCTTCTCGGTCGATGCGCTGGGCAATGTCGTCAGCACAGCGTCGTCCGCGCTCCCCTCGCCGCTCCCCGGCACGTCCATCAACGCCTCCGGCGATGCGCACTTCGACCAGTACCTCAACCAGACCAACTACCGCGGGCCCTCGGGCCACGTCGCGGTCGGCTCGGGCATCGCTGCCGCCACCGGCACCGATCCTGCGCTGGGCGCGTTCGTCGCTGTTACGACCTACGGCGGCTCCGCTTCGTGGAGCGTCGCGGCCAAGATCGGCGACGCGGTCCTCGATGGCCCCGGCGGCACCGCCATCGGTACGCTCGTCGCGGGCGCGCCCGCGAGCATCTCCGCCCCCGCCATCGACGCCGAGGGCAAGGTCTACTTCGTGGCCCTCTTCGATGACGGCATCAACCCTGCTGTCCCCGCGTTGATCCGCGCCACCGAGGCTTCGGGCGACTGGGAGCGCGAGCTCGTTGTGAAGCAGGGTGACGCCTTCACCGGTGCCAACAGCGCCACGCCGTTCACCATCAGCAAGCTCGCCCTCGCCGACGCCGACTCGATCGCCTCCGCCGGCTTCAACGCGGGCTCGGTCCAGTCGCAGACCGGCGTCGTGCTGCTCGCCGCCGAGATCGAGTACGACCGCAGCGGCACCCCCGAGCGGTACCAGACCGTCCTCGGCATGCTGCCCAAGGACGACGACGGCCCCGCCCCCTCGCTCTGCACCGCCGACCTCGATGGCAACTTCATGGTTGACCTCGACGACTTCAGCATCTTCATCGCCCAGTTCGGCAACACCGCCGGCGACTGCGCGATGGGCTGCACGGCTGACCTTGACGGTGTGAACGGCGTCGACCTCGACGACTTCTCTATCTTCATCGCTCAGTTCGGCAACACCGCTGCGGAGTGCGACCCCAACTGAGGCTCGCCCTGGTACGCCCCGAACGGAACCCGTTCGCAAATATGAAGCTCGCGCAAAAAGGTCCGCCCATCGGCGGACTTTTTCTCAAGTCTCTCGATCAAACGAGGCCATATCTTGGGTGCTTCCGTAGGGGGGTCTATACTCGGGGCCCCGCGCTTGGCGGGTGTGTGCGCACCCAAACCATTTGAGATCAACGCACTATGAAATCAGCTCTGAAGTACGCCGTTCTCGGCCTCGCTCCGATCGTTCTCATCATCGGCATCGTCTACGCCCTCAACAGCGGCGGCACCAAGATGGCCAGCTCGGTCGAGTACTTCAACGTGCTCACCGGCGAGCGTGAGCGTGTTTCCATCGAGAACGCCGGCGCCTCGGTCCGCAAGGACGACCAGGGCCGCAAGGTGCTCTTCCGCCTCGAGACCAACGACGCGGGCGACGAGTTCATCATCGGCCGCGATCGCATCGTCCTGACCCGT
>CAZNUZ010000063.1:0-10513 GCA_964576725.1 uncultured Phycisphaeraceae bacterium | reverse complement strand
GATGTCGAGGTGGTTCGTCGGCTCGTCGAGGACGAGCAGGTTCTTGCCCGAGGCGAGGAGCCCCGCGAAGACGACCCGCGCACGCTCGCCGCCCGAGAGCATGCCGAGCTCTTTCTCCTGCTCATCGCCCGAGAAGAGGAAGGCGCCCGCGAGGTTGCGCGCCTGCTGTTCGGAGAACTGCACGCCGGGCTGTTCGTCCTGGATGACCTTCTGCAGGTAGCGGTAGACGATCATCTCGGGATCTAGATCCTCGCGGCCCTGCTTGAAGTAGCCGAGCAGCAGGTTCGCGCCGAGGCGCACCTCACCCCCGCTCGCCTCCTGCTCGCCCAGCAGGCAGCGCACGAACGTCGACTTGCCGGCGCCGTTGGGCCCGATGATGCCCCACCGCTCGCCCCGGCCCACGGTGACATCGACGTTCTCGAAGAGCCTCTTCTCGTCGTAACGTTTGGAGAGGCCGCGAGCCTTCGCAACGATATCGCCCGAGCGCGGCGCCTTGGGGATGTCGAGTGCGAGGCTCGCGAGCTCGAGCGGCTTCTCGATGGCGACCGCCTGCTTCTCGCGCTCCAGGCGGCTCTCGCGGCCTTTGGCCTGCTTCGCACGCTGGCCCGCTTTGTACTTGCGGATAAAGGCCTCTTCGCTCTTCCACTTGGTCTGCTGCTTCTCGTACGCACGCAGCTGGGTGAGCCTTCGGTCGGCGCGGATCTTGCGGAATGCCCGGTAGTTCCCCGGGTAGTCGATCGCCCGCCCCGCCTCGATCTCGACGATCCGCGTCACCACGTTGTCGAGCAGGTACCGGTCGTGGGAGATCATCACGACGGCGCCCGTGAACTCGTTCTTCAAGAAGTCCTCGAGCCAGAGCCGGCCGTCGATGTCGAGGTGGTTCGTGGGCTCGTCGAGGAGGAGCAGTTCGGGGTTCTCGAGGAGCAGCTTGCCGAGGGCGAGGCGCGCCTTCTGCCCGCCCGAGAGGTCCTTGGTCTTCACGCCGAACTGCGCGTCGGTGAAGCCCAGGCCGTGAAGAACCGCGTCGATCGTGTGGTCGACGGTGAAGCCGCCGGCGGCCTCGATGTCCGTCTCGATGCGCACCTGCTCTTTCATCAGGCGTTCGAGCTCGTCGCCGTCGGCATCGGCCATCTGGTCGAAGATGCCCTCGAGCTTGGCCTGCAGCGCGTTCAGGCGCTCGAAGGCCCGGGCCGCCGCCTCGCGGAGGGTGTCTTCGGGATCGAGGTCGTGGTCCTGGTGCAGGTAGCCGATGCGAGCGCCCCGCTGGAGGTCGATCGTGCCCGAATCGGGCGTGATCGTCCCGCAGATCGACTTGATGAGCGTGGACTTGCCCGCGCCGTTGCGGCCGACGATCCCCACGCGGTCGCCCGCTTCGACGGCGAACGTGCAGCCGTCGAGCACGATGCGGTCTCCGAAGGCGTGGCGCAGGTTGGTGGCGGCGACGAGGGGCATGGGGCGAGGAGTGTAGACCGCAGCATCGCCCCCCGGGCGCGCACCGCCCAGACGATCACGCCGCCCGCGGCACCTGCTTGGCCCGGTGCCAATGAGCGCACCGCTCGACGAGGACCTCGCGCTTGATCGGCTTGGTGATGTGGTCGTCGCAGCCCGCGTCGAGGCAGAGATGACGGTCGCTGATCGTCGAATGAGCGGTCAGCGCGAGGATGGGCAATTGGCAGCCCCACCCGCGGAGCATGCCCGTCGCGGTATAACCGTCCATCTCGGGCATCTGCATGTCCATCAAGATGAGGTCGTAGCCGTCGGGCTCCCTGTCGATGGCCTCGACCGCGAGCCGCCCGTTCTCCACGATGGTGACTCGTGCGCCGCTCTTCTCGAGGTGGAAACGGATGATCCGCTGGTTGTCGGCCCCGTCCTCAGCGACCAACACGCGCAGCCCCTCGATGCTCGCGTTGGCCGCCTCCTTGCCGGAGTCCGATTGATCGAGCTGGTGCTGTTCGAGCTCTTCGGGAGTGCCCGCGTCGATGGTCACTACAAACGTGGTGCCCACGCCCTCGTGCGAGTCCACCGTCAGGCTTCCACCCATCATCGTCGCGAGCGAGTTCGAGATGCGCAGGCCAAGGCCCGTGCCCCCGAACCGCCTGCTCATCGTGGTGTCGGCTTGTTGGAACGCGTCGAACTGCCGCACCCGCTCCAACGCCTCGGGCGACATACCGATGCCCGTGTCCGCGATCTCAAAGACGATCTGGTGCGTGCCCGACTCGTAGCCGACGGAGAGCGCGATCTCGCCCTCGTTGGTGAACTTGATGGCGTTGCCGATGATGTTGACAAGGATCTGCCGCAAGCGGGTCGGGTCGGAGAGTATGTGGTCGGGCACAGCGTCGCCCCGCTCCACGCGCAGGGACACGCCCTTCTCCTCGCAGCGTGCGCGCAGGAGGCTGTCCACGTACTCGACCGTCTCGCCAACATCGGTCGGGATGCGCTCGACGGTCATGCGCCCCGCTTCGATCTTCGAGGTGTCGAGGATGTCGTTGATGATCTCCAGAAGGTGGTCGGCGTTCCTCCGGATCGAGAGGACCAACTCGCCCGAGCTCTGATCGATCTCCTCGCCCGCTTCGGATCGCTCGAGCATCTCGGTGTACCCGAGGATGGCCGACATAGGCGTGCGGATCTCGTGGCTCATGTTGGCGATGAAGTCGCTCTTCGCCCGGTTGGCGGCGTTGGCCTCCTCGGTCATCGCCTCGAGCTCGGTCACGCTCCGCCCCTGCTCGACCAGCGAAGCCTGGAGCGTGATGTTCTTCTGGCGGATCTCGTCTTCCATCGCCTGACGACGCTCGGCCATGCGCACGAAGCAGGCGCTCATCGCCACGATCTCGCGCGGGCCACGGCGGAGCGCCCCCTCCAGGCGGCCGCCGGAATCGAGGCTCTCCATCTGCTCGGTCAGCCGATGCACAGGCCTGCCGACGAAGCGTGCGAAGCAGACCGCGAGGCAAACCGCCACCAACGCGCAGACAAAGAGCGTCCCCAGCACGGCCGCGACCGACCGCTCGATCGCCGCGACGAGCCTGCTCTCCGTCGCAGCGATGTGCTCGTCGATCAGCGGGCCGGCGGCGTCGATCGCCGCGTGGAGTTCGTGCCGGAGGCCCGAGTGTTCGGTCAGCCCGATCTCGACGAGCTGCTCGACTGCTTTATGAAAACCGCTGCGGTAGACCGCGAGGGAAGAGCGGCGCATCGGCGAGAGCTCGGATCGGAGCGCACGGATGCGTTCGTTGAACAGCTCGACGTACCGGAGGTCGTAGGTGAGCAGGAAGTCTTTCTCGTGGACGTTGCTGGCAAAGAGCAGCGCCTGCTTGTGGTCATCACCCTCGACGAAGGTCTCGAGCGCCCTGCTCGAAGCGCGAAGCCTGCCCACAGCACCGAAGTCGCCCGCGCCGAGTTCACGGTGGCGGGCCTTGATGGTGAGGAAGAGCTCCTCGTACGACTCGAGCGCCTCGTTGAACTCGATCGCGATCTGATCCTGTTCGGGATCGCGCCCGGTATCGAGAGATCCCCAAGCGGCTCGGAGGTTGGCGAGCTCATTCTGCCAGCCGCGCAGCGCGTGGGAGTCGTTGTCTTCGAAGAACTCCGGGTTGCCCATGCCGCGAACGTCGTAGGTCAGGAACTCGCGCTCGTAGCGCCGCATCTCAACGATGGCGGCTTTGGTCTGGCTGATCGCCCGGGTCTGCTGCTGATACTCCCCCGCCACTCGGCGGCCTTCGAGTATCCCGAAGAATGCCACCACAACAAAGAGGGCAACAAGGCCACCAAAGGCCAGCAGCATCTGGGTCCTGAGCGTGAGTTGTAGTCGCACGATGCCGCTCCAGATGCCGAGGCAGGGTCGATGGACGATTCTGACGGATCTCCTATCGACCCCATCTGGAGGGGATTCCATCACGCACGCCGAATCCCATCACCAGGCGACTCCCCGGCGCAGGTCTGGGCAGGTGGCTTTCCCTACTATCCCCCCTTTTTCGGGCCCCCTGCCTGCCTAGTTCGCTCGCAGCAGGGTTCCGGGGTTGGTATTTCGGTCGACAGCCGGGTAGCCTTTCCGCATCCGAGCAGCACGGACCGCGCTCGACGCCGAGCACGCGACGCCGCTGATGGAGCCCGCGCCTTGTCCGCACGCGTCCACCCGACCGCCGTCATCGACCACACAGCCGTACTCGCCGAGGGTGTCGAAGTCGGCCCCTACTGCGTCGTCGGCCCGCACGTGCGTATCGGCGCGGGGACCGTTCTCCAGAACCACGTGACGGTGCAGGAGTGGACGTCACTCGGCAAAGACAACATCGTCTTCCCCTTCGCGGTCCTCGGCGCCGAGCCGCAGGATCTGAAGTACGCCGGGGGGACGACGCGTCTCGAGATCGGCGACCGCAACAAGATCCGCGAGCACGCGACCATCCACCGCGGGACAGAGCTCGGCGGGTCGTGCACGCGAATCGGCTCGGACTGCATGCTCATGATCGGTGTCCACGTCGCCCACGACTGCACCATCGAGGACGAGGTCGTGATCGCCAACGGCACCATGCTGGGCGGGCACTGCCTGATCGAGACGGGTGTCGGGATCGGCGGGGGTGTCGGCCTGCACCACTTCACAAGCGTCGGGACGCAGGCGTTTATCGGTGGGATGAGCCGCATCTCGCGCGACGTGCCCCCGTACTGCGTCGTCGAGGGGTGCCCCGCTGAGCCCAAGAAGATTAATACGACCGCGCTGCTCCGCCGGAAGCGTCCGCAGTCGGAGGTCGACGCGCTACGCGAGGCGTTCCGCCTGCTCTTCCGCACGCCGGAGACGCCCGTGAGCGAAACGATCTCAGAGCTGCGCGAGCGCACGCCGCGCCACGAAGCGGTGATGCGGCTGTGCGACTTCGTGGAGCGCACGGACACGGGCGTGCACGGCCGGCAACTCGAGCGCCACCGCTCGGCCTCGAGCCGTCGCGGGTAAGCCCCCCAGGGCAAGCTCCACCAGGTCAAGCACCACCAATCAAGTACCGCCGGGCGATCACTCCAAGCGTTCGTCTTTGTCCGTTAGCGGCCTGCGCCAGCCTCGGCCTCGGTGCGCAGCAGCGTGCGCGCGAGTTCGTGATTCAGCGCGTGACCGGAGTGCGTGGCGCGGACTCGGCCGTGGATCGGCCTGCCCGCGAGGGCGAGATCACCCACGAGGTCGAGCAGTTTGTGCCGCGCGGGCTCGTCGTCGAAGCGCAGCTCGTTCTCGATGGGGCCATCGGGCCCGATGACGAGCATCTCTTTGGGCGAGAGGTGCAGGAAGAGGCCCATCTTGCGGGCCTGCTCGGCCTCGGCGAGGGTGGAGAACGTCCGCGCGGGGGCGATCGCCTGAGCGAAATCCGACGACGCGGTGTCGAAGGCAGCCTCGTGCGGCTCGATGGGCGCCCCCGCGCCGTAGTCCAGCGCGTAGGTCGCTCGCATACCGGGCGGCTGATCGGGAGCGGGCGGGAACGCTTCGATGCGCGCTTTGGTGCGATCGCACACGACCGTGACCGCCGACTCGACCCGCAAAACGCGCCGGGCGGCGGCGAGTTCGACCACCCCGACCGCTTCGATGCGCTGGGTAAAAAAGCGCGCCGAGCCATCGCCGATCGGGAGTTCGGGCCCGAAGACCTCGACGACGGCGTTATCGATGCCCATGCCCATGCAGGCGGCGAGCACGTGCTCGACGGTCTCGACCCGCGCTCCGCCCGCGGTCAGCGCGGTGCGGTGCTCAGCAGGCGCGAGGAGATCGATCGAAGCGGGGATGCGCACCGGGTCCGCGAGATCCGCGCGAACAAAGACGATCCCGGAGTCGGCCTCTGCTGGCAGGAGACGAACGCGCGCCGGGGCCGCGGTGAAGAGGCCCACGCCCTCGATCTCGATCGCCCCGCTGAGTGTCCGCTGGCGAGCGCTCACACGCGGCCTTCCTTTCGCAAGAGCCCCTTGATGGGGCCGAGCAGTTCGACGAGTTGATCGATGGTCGAGACGGTGCGGAGGAAGTGCTTGCCGGGCCGCGCGGGTGCGCCGAGCCAGGTCTCGCCCGCGGGCACGTCGTGGGCGACGCCCGAGCCGGCGCCGATCGTCGCACCATCGCCGATGGTCCGGCCGTCGGCGATGGCGACCCGGCCCCCGAGTGTCACGCCGTTACCGAGTGTGACCGAGCCGGCGAGGCCGCAGCACCCACAGATGATGCACCCCGCTCCGATGACGCAGTTGTGCCCGATCTGCACGAGGTTGTCGATCTTTGTCCCGTCGCCCACGACGGTCGCGTTGAAGGTGCTGCGATCGACGTTGGAGTTCGCGCCGATCTCGACGTGATCGCCGATGACCACGGTGCCGATGTGCGGGATCTTGATGGGGAAGGGCCCGAGCGCACCGCCAGGAACGGGCGGGCGGTATCCGAAGCCGTCGGCCCCGATGGAGGTCTGGGCGTGTATGCGCGTCTCGCTGCCGATCGCGCACCGCTCGCCGACCACCACGTGCTCGTAGAGCACCGTTGACCGCCCGACGCGTGACCGCTCCCCCACCACAGCTCCCGCGCGTAGCACCGTATCGTCGCCGATCTCCGCCCCCGCGCCGACCTGCACGAAGGGCCCGATGCGCACCCGCTCGCCCAGCTTGGCCGATGGATCCACGCAGGCCTGCGGGTGCACGCCGACCGCCGGGTGCCCGTCGGGGAGCATTCCCTCGGCGTAGCGCAGGAGCGCGACGAGCGCGAGGTCCGCGTCGGGGACCGCCACAACGGCGCGCGCGCCCGGCTCGCGCAACGGCGCACCCGATTCGCCCTCGACAAGCGAAGCAGAGACGAGGGTGATGCCCGACCGGCCCTCGGACCACTTGCGCAAGAAGTTCTCGGAGCGCACGAACGCCAGGTGCTGCGGGCCCGCGTCATCGAGCGGAGCGACACCGGTCACGCGGACGTCGTCGGGGCCGTAGAGCTTCGCGGGCATGCCGCCCGCGGTGAGCAGCGCGACGAGTTCCCCCGCCGTCGCCGCGAACGAGGGGACGCCTTGCATCAGCGCTTGTACTCGTTGTTCATCATTTGCGCGACCTCGTTGGTGATGTCGGCACCCGAGGAGACCGCGAAAGTGCGCCGGCCGAGGAGGACCGCCTGGGTCTCGCCGGGGCCGAGACGCGTGGGCACCTCGTCGTTCAGGTCGCTGGAGAGGACGATGTCCCACCCCTCGCGGTCGGCGTAACGGCGGGTGGCGTCGGCGATCTTGTTGAAGAGCGCGATCTGGAGCTCCTTGCGCTGCTCGATGAGCACGCGCTCCGCGAAGTTACCTTCGAATTCGAGCTCCATGTTCTTGCGGACGGCCTGCTCGATCATGTCGTCGTAGCGGTCGGTGCCGCGCTCGAGGTCCTCGAGCTGCGCGGTGATGAGGTCGAGTTCGTCCTTGAGCGCGTTGACCCGGTTCTGGCGCTCCTCGATGGCGGCCTTGAGCTCGTTCTCGCGGTCGGAGCGCTCGTTGAGCTGCTCGAGGACGACCGCGACATCGATGACCGCGACGCTGCTGGCGGACGCCGACTGCGCGTAGGCGCGGGCGTTCGCGGGGGCGGACGAGACCTGCCAGAGACCCGCGACGGCCAACGCCGCGACACCAAGAAGGCCCCATCGCCAGATTCGCTGTTCGTTCATGTGTCATCCGCTCCTCGCGCCTCGGCGCGTGTGTGGGGTCGCTCTCCGGGCCTTCGGCACACGCACAGGCCCGCTCTCGCTCTGAAGAGTGTAGCGAAGTTGGTGGGCACTAGGTTGCTGAATCATCCGCTCTCAGCGCGCGGGGAGATCGATCTCTGCGAGCATGCAGCGCACGGAGCCGCCCCCGACCCGCTCGATCAGGGGGATCGGTGCCGTGATCGGGCGGAAGCGGCGCTCGATCGTTGCCCGCTGCTGGGGGCTGTAGGCCGACCACGCCTGCTCGGAGCAGGCCCACGCGGGCCCGCCGGGTGCTGCGACGGCCAGAGCGTTGCCGCAGAAGTGGTCCATCTGCTCGGGGGTGAGTTCGAGGAGTTGCCTGCCCGTCTCACCGATCGCCTGTGCGACGCGCGCACGGTCCGCCTCGGCGATGCGGGCCAGACAGCATGCCGCCAGTTCGGGCGCGAGTGTCATGAGCACGTTGGCGTGATAGACCGCCCCGCCCGTCGCATCGCTGGCGTCGAACGAGACGAGTGAATACCCCATGCGGTCGGCCCACTCCTGCGCCACGCACTCGTGCCCGCGCGGGGAGCGCGCGAGGAAGGCCGTCTTCGTTTCTCGGCACAGGACCAGCGCGCCTGTGCCCTCGAGGTACCGGCCTTGGGTTTCGTTGGGCGAGAGGTCGATCGTCTCATCCACGCGCCGCCCCTCGTCACGCAAAAGGCCGAGTATCTCGACGCGGCGTTCGGGCCGACGCGCGGGCGTTGCCATGGGGTAAAAGACGACGATGCCCCGGCCGTGCGCATCGGTGTGCGTACTGAACCAGTTGTTGGGAAAGACGGCGTCGGGCTTGGGCGGATCGGGTGTGTCCTGGAAGACGATCGGCTCGATCCCCGCTGCGCACAACGCCTCCGCGAAGGCATCGAACTCCTCGATCGCCGCCTGCGCGAGCTCGACGGGCGGGCCCGAAGCGGGGCGCATGTACGAATTGGTGCGCATCGCCTCGGCGTTCGAGGAGAAGCACGCGGGTCGCACAAGAAGGACCTTCGGCGGGAGCATCTTGCTGAGGCTCGTGTGTGAGGGGGCGGTGTGTCAAGCGCGGCCTGGTATTGCGCACGCGGAGTGCGCTTCTCATACCACGCTGATCACCCGAGTCAGCCGTAGAGGTCGAGCTTCTTGCCGACGGGGCCTGTGTTGGCTGCCTGGCGCTGGGCGACCTGCTCGGGAGCGTTGGCCGAGCGGATGAGGTCGACGACCTGCCGCCCCTGCTGCTGCGCGAGCTCGTTGGACCGGCCGACGCCCATGAGGGCAGCGGTGTACCCGATCCCGCCGAACGCGGTTGTGGCTGCGATGGCTTGGTTCACGTTCACGATTTCGACATCGGGCATCGCAGGGTGCCGCTGAAGCGAGATCGGTTTGAGTGCGCCGGTTGGTTGGGTCTGTGCGGGTTGTAGGGGCTGGGCCGGCCCTAGAGTGCTGCCATGAGCACACAGGCATCGATCACAATCGGACTCATCGTGGGGTGGTACGTCGCCCTCAGCCTGATGACGTTCGTCACCTACGGCATCGACAAGCGCGCCGCCAAGAAGGGCGAGAGCCGCGTGCCGGAGAAGCGACTGCACACCCTCGGCCTCCTGGGAGGCTGGCCAGGCGGCCTGCTGGCCCAGCGTGCGTTCAAGCACAAACGCCAGAAGGGCTCGTTCATGCTCGTCTTCTGGCTGACGGCTGCCGCCCATGTCGTGCTCTGGGCGGTTGTGGGGTATCTCACGCTGCGTTCTTAGCGACTTCGCGGGGTTCGGGGAGTAGCCTTCGGGCTATGGCTTCCTCCAAGACCCACACACCCGTTCCCCCCGGCCCGCCCCGCGTTCCCGCGGAGTACGACCACCTCGCCGGTCCCCACGACCTCCGCCGTGGCCCCGTCTTCGACGCACGCAGGGCGGACTGGCGCAACGGTGCGATCGTCTATCACGTTATGGTCGATCGCTTCGCGCCCGCCCTCGATCTCGACGCCAAGCGCCATCTGTACCCCGAGCCCAAGCGCCTTATGTCCTGGGACGACCAGCCGTCGCGCGGGAGCTACCTCAAAGACCACCACATCTGGAGCCACGAGGTCGAGTTCTGGGGCGGCGATCTCGCATCGCTCAACGCGAAGCTCGACTACTTCGACACCTTCCACGTCGACTGCGTCTACCTCAACCCCATCCACGCGGCCTTCAGCAACCACAAGTACGACGCGGACGATTGGGCGCAGGTCTCGCCCGAGTTCGGCACACGCGAAGAGGTCATCGCCCTCGCCAAGGACCTCGAGTCGCGCGGCAAGCGCCTCGTGCTCGACGGCGTCTTCAACCACATGGGCCGCCGCTCCCCGCGCTTCCAAAGAGCGCTGCACGACGAGCACTGCCCCGAGCGCAAGTGGTTCGATTTCAACCCGGGCCACCCTTCGGGCTACCGCGCCTGGTTCAACAGCGCCAACCTCCCCGAGGTGCGCTTCGAGAACGAGGAACTGCGCCAGCACGTCTGGGCGTCGCGCGACTCGGTGGTGCGCTCCTACCTGCGCGACGGCGTGCACGGGTGGCGGCTCGACGTGGCCTACGACTTCGGGCCCGCGGTGCTCGACGCGCTCACCTCCGCGGCCCACGACGAGAAGGCCGACGCGCTCGTTGTCGGCGAGATCTGGAACTACCCCGAGGAGTGGTTCCCCTCCGTCGATGGCGTGATGAACTTCCACCTGCGGGAACTGATGCTTCACTTCCTGCGCGACGAGATGCCCGAGTCCGGCGCCGGCGGGCGGGTTATGGCCCGTGCGCTCGAGCGTTTGTGCGCCGACTGCGACTACGAGCACCTGCTCAAGAGCTGGCTCATCCTTGATAACCACGACACCGGCCGCCTCGCGACCGTGCT
>CAZNUZ010000062.1:0-11135 GCA_964576725.1 uncultured Phycisphaeraceae bacterium | reverse complement strand
CCGCAGCGGGATGCCGCCCAGCGCGTGCACGATCTGCATGACCTGCTCTTGGTAGATCATGATCCCGTAGGTGTCGGCGGTGTACCCGTCGACGATCTCGTGCACAGGCGGGACCTCTTCTTCGCCGTGCTTGCGGGCGTTGTACGAGGGGATCAGGTCCATCGGCCCGGGGCGGAAGAGCGCGTTGGCAGCGATGAGATCCTCGAGGCGGTCGGGGCGCATCTCCGCGAGCAGCCGCCGCATCCCGCCCGATTCGAACTGGAACACGCCCGTCGTGTCGGCCCTGCGGAACATCTCGTACACGCGGTCGTCGTCGTACGTCAGGTTGTCGAGGTCGAGCGGGTCGACCTCGGCCATCGTCTCGGCGTCGGGCAGGTCGCGCCCGGTGTAGATCGCCTTCCAGATCTCCTTGGTGTCGAGCGTCTCGCGGATAAGGTCCTTCGCGCGCTCGATGACCGAGAGCGTGCGCAGCCCGAGGAAATCCATCTTCAGGAGTCCCACGTCCTCGCACGTCGGGCCGTCCCACTGGGTCACGATCTCGTCGTCGGCGGCGCCCGCCGGCTTGTACAACGGCACGACCTCGTAGAGCGGGCGCGTCGCCACGATCACGCCCGCTGCGTGCACCGAGCTGTGCCGGGCCTGCCCCTCGATGACCCGCCCCGTGTCGACGATGCGCTTCACGGTCGGGTCGCCGTCGTACTTCTCGCGGAACTCGGGCGACTGCTCGAGGGCCTTGTCGAGCGTCATCTTGAGCTCGTCGGGCACCAGCTTGGCGAGCTCGTCGGTGTCCTTGAGCGGGTACTCGTAGACGCGGCCGATATCGCGGATCGCGGCCTTGGCCTTGAGCGTCCCGAAGGTGATGATCTGCGCGACGTGCCCGTACTTCTTGCGGACGTAGTCGATGACCTCGGCGCGACCGTCCTGGCAGAGGTCGATATCGATATCGGGGTACTCGGTGCGGTCGGGGTCGGTGAAGCGTTCGAAGAGCAGGCCGTACTCGACGGGGCAGGCGTTCGACAGGCCGAGCAGGTACCCGACCATGGTGCCGACGCCCGAGCCGCGTGCATTGGCGGGGATCCCGCGCTGGCGGGCCCAGTTCACGAAGTCCCACACCATTACAAAGTACGCCGAGATATGCTTGTCGGCGAGGATCTTGAGCTCGCGCTCGAGGCGCTCGTGGATGTCGGCGCAGTACTGGGAATCGTCGGACTTGTCCGCGATCGCCCCGCCGTACCGCCAGACGAGCCCCGCCTCGCACAGCTCGCGCAGCGCTTTATCGCAGTCGGCCTCGAGCTCGCGCGTGCGCTTCTCGCGCTCGGCCTCGTCGGTCATGCCCGCGAGCTCGGTCACGGGCTCGAGGTCGTATCGGGCGCAGAATTTCTTGAACCACGTCGTCCGGTCCGCCTCGCCCTTGTAGGCCAGCTCCTCGTCGGGGCGGTTGATGTAGACCACCGGCGCGTGGTTGCCGATGGGGATCTCGACGTTGCACCGCTCGGCGATACGCAGGGTGTTGTCGCACGCCTCGCGCCCCACATCCCCGTAGGTGTTGTGGAAGAGGTCGCGCATCTGCTGCGGGCTCTTCACGTACAGCTCGGACGTGTACCGCATGCGCCCGGGGTCGGCCTTGAACTTGCCCGTCGAGATGCAGATCAGAGAGTCGTGCGCGTCGTGGTCTTCGGCCCTCAGAAAGTGCGCGTCGTTGTCGCAGACGAGCGGCAGGCCCGTCTCTTCGGCGAGCTTGATCAGGTGCTTGTTGATCGCGTTCTGTTCCGGCACGTGGTGCTGGAGCTCGACGTAGAACCGCGGCCCGGTCCCCTCGTCCTTGAAGACCCTGCCGTACCAGTCGCAGACTTCAAGCGCGCGTTCCCAGTGCTCCTGCGCGCCTGACTTCTCGAACTCGACCAAGTGGGTCGCGATCTCCGAGCCGAGGTGACCGTTGATCGCGATCAGGCCGCCGTTGAGGCGCTCGATCAGCTCGCGGTCGATGCGGGGCTTGAAGTAGAACCCCGTCAAATAGGCCTCGGACGCCAGCTCCATGAGGTTCTGCCACCCCTCGAGGTTCTCCGCGAGGAGCACGAGGTGGTAGCCGCCGTCCTGCACGCCCGTGTACGTGCGGTCGCGCCGGTCGCCGGCAGCGACGTAGGCCTCGGTCCCCAGGATCGGCTTCACGCCCGCCCTGCGGGCGGTGTTGTAGAAGCTCATCGCGCCGAACATGTTGCCGTGATCCGTGACGGCCACCGCGCCCATGCCCAGCTCTTTCACCCGGCTCACCAGCTTGTCGACCCGGTTGCCGCCGTCGAGCAGTGAGTACTCCGAGTGCAGGTGCAGGTGCGCAAAGCCCGTGCCCAACTCATCGAGCAGGGAGGTCTGTTTGGTCGTCTCAGGGGTGTCAGACATCGATAGAGAGGGGTCTTTCTTCAGACGGGCACCACATATTGTGGCCAGCAACGCAAAACACGCCGACCGGTCTGATCCTACCGCCCCGCGAGCAGAAGGGAACCCTGCCGACAGGTCATCCACGACCCGCCCACGCTGGGCATCCCCCTTCGCCGAGCCCGGACGAGAAATCCCAAGCGGGCTCCTACCATCAATCTACAGCGATGCACGCCTCGAACGAGCACAACACGGGTTCCCAGCAGCCCCCCCGCGGCGGGCCACGCGTCTTCTTCGCGCAGGGTTTTCCAGGCGGCTTCCCCGGCGGGATGGGCGGCACGGGCGGGCCCAACCCCTTCGGGGCCTCGCAGCAGGTGTGGAGCCGATTCCGCACCCGGCGGGAGCGCATGAACCCGCTCCAGCGGTTCGGTGACACGCTCCTCAAGGGGCTCCTGCTCATCCTGCTGCTGGTACTCGGTGCGGTGGGCCTGGTCCTGTTCCTCCTCCTCGCAGCGGGGGTGCTGGTCTTTCTCGGCCTGCGGTCGGCGTGGCGGAGCCTGCTCGCCGGCGCGAAGAGGCCGGGATCGAACGGCGGGCGTGAGAACGTCCGCGTCATGACCCGCCGCTGACCACACCCAGTCGACTCCACTCGCGGCAGACCCCGGGCATCCTCCGGTCAGCACCATGGCAGCACCGCGCTCTCACCCCCGATAACCCAACCGCCACATCCGGGTACCCCGCGCCCGGTACTACGGCTGAGGCGGTTTCTCGCCCGACCTGTGATTCGCGCTTCAACCGCCCCGGTGTTCCGCCGACGAAACCTGCACGCCCATTCTCCAGGGAGTGCAGCCTGTGCCACACCGCTTTGCTCGTCGATTCACCCGTTCCGCCGCCGCTGTATGCGTTGCCGGCTTCGCCCTCGCCGCCCCCGAAGCGCACGCCATCAAGGTGCGGCACGATGTCCCTATCGACTCGTACAACGCGCTGGGCAACCAGGCCCACATGAACGCGGTGTGCTACGTCGTCGCGGGCAATATGGCGTGCACGGGCACGCTTGTCTCGCCGACGCAAATCCTGACCGCTGCGCACTGCCTGGTGACACCCGACGGCGCGACGATCGACCCGAACGAGATGTACGTCCGTTTCTACGTCAACGGGGTGCTGCAAGCGCCGGTGCGCGTGACGCGCGCGGACGTGCACCCGGACTGGGACGAATCGCGGAACAAGCACACCGACATCGCCCTGCTCGAGCTCGAACGCCCCATCGAGGGCATCACCCCCCTGCCCGTGACCTCGGCCGACCCGCTCGAACGCCTCGGGACGATCGTCGGCTTCGGCGCGCAGGGCACGGGCCAGAGCGCGCAGAACCTCCAGCGGATGCCCGGCGCGTCGCGCCGGCTCGCGGCCCACAACACCCTCGACGTCGTGCGCAACGAGTGCTGTAACGCGGGCAACGTCGTTATTCGACTCGACTTCGACGACCCGGACCGCTCGAAACGAAACCGCACCGGCAGCGGTCAGGCTCTGAGCCTGGAGGGCGGCGCCTCCTTCGGGGACTCGGGCGGCCCCGCGCTCGCGCGCTTCGGCACGCAAGACTTCGTCGTGGGCGTTGCCTCCTATATCACCGGGCAGGGCCGGCCCGCCCCCTCTGCCTACGGCGATGTCTCGGGGTACCAGGCCATCGGTTCGCTCACCGTCACGACCTGGCTCGAGCTCATGGGCGTGGAGGTCATCCAGAACCCCTTCGCGGTCGTCGTGCCCCCCCAGCTCACCGAGGAAGATCTGCCGATGGGCCCCGACGGGACTCCCGCGCCCTTCCCGCCCGCCTCACCCATGGGCGGCAGCCCCGACGTCGACGCCGACAACACCATCACCCCGCGCGACCTCGCCGAGATGCTCCGCGGCCTGCGCGGGGGCGTCCCCGCGAGCGACGTCAACGCCGACGGGCAGTTCGACTCGCGCGACGCCGCCCGTATGCTCGAAGCGCTGGGCGTCTCGACGGCGAGCTTCCCCAAGAAGCGCCAGTGGCGCAGGGCCGTCCGTGACCTGTTCCGCAATCAGGTCGAGCCCCTGCTGAGCGACCTCAAGCGCAAGGACCGGCGGGCCGCCTGGCGCGTGCTGCGGAACGCCTACGGCCTGTAACCCCGCACACGCATCGCCCGCGAGCCGATAGGCTAATCGCGTGGCTACCAGCACCGCAGGTTCATCCAGAGGAGCGCCGTCCGCCCCGGACTTCGCGGGCAAGCGCCGCGGCTATTTCCGCCTCGCGGCCCGGCCGCTGCACACCCTCTGCTTCCTGCTGCCCATCATCGCGCTCTACGAGTACGGCGCGATCGCCTACCTCACCAACGACACAGGCGAGCGCGACGCCATCCTCGCCCACCGCATGCTCGAGACGCTCTTTTCTTCGCTGGGCGTTACGGGCCTCCACCTGCCGGCGATCCTGACGGTCGTGGTGCTCCTGGTCTGGCATGTTCTCTCGCGTGATAAGTGGCGGGTGCGCCCGTCGGTGCTCGGGCTCATGTGGGCAGAGGCCGCGGTGTGGACGGTGCCCCTGCTCGTGCTGGGCGTGATCGTGGCGGAACTCCTGGGCGTGCAGGTGCGCCCGCTGGCGGCGCCGGTACCGCCGATCGACGCCGACCTGGGCCGGCGCATCACCATCGCCCTCGGCGCGGGCATGTACGAGGAACTGCTCTTCCGCATGGTGGGGATGGCGGCGGTGCTCCTCGTACTGGAAGACCTCTTCCGCGTCTCCAAGAAGCGGGCGGTCGTCGCGGGGGTGGTCATCACCTCGATCGCCTTCGCCTGGTACCACGACCTCGCTGCAGCCGAGGGCGGCGGGACGGACTGGGCGCTCGCCGCGTTTTACACGCTAGCGGGCGGGTACTTCGCCCTCGCGTACATCGCCCGCGGGCTGGGCATCGCCGTCGCGGTCCACGTGCTGTACGACCTGGTGGTGCTCGTCCGCCCGTTCGGCTAGGCGCTTGCTCCAGCCGCCCCGTTGCGGGGCCTACACTCGGCTATGGCCCGCAAGGAAGCACTCCCCGATCTCGAGACCGTCGAACCTCTTGGCCTCCGCGTGCTCATCCGCAAGGACGAGGACAAGAAGCAGACCAAGTCCGGCATCCACCTCCCCGACAAGGTCGAGATCCCGACCATCACCGGCCGGGTGATGACCGTCGCCCAGCAGGTTCTCAACGATGAGGACTACCCCATCGAGCGCTACGACCGCGTCCTCTTCAACCCGAAGCGGGCGATCCCCGTTGATCTCGAGGGCGACAACCGCCTCTTCGTGATCCCGGTGGAGGATGTCGTTGCGATCTTCCGGAAGGACCCCGGGGCCGGCGCGTGACCCTCACCGACCCCGATCACCTCCGGGCCCCCATCGACGAGCTCCCCGACCCGCTGTGGCTCCCCGGGCCCGCGGAAGCGGGCGAGCGCACGGTCGAGCTGCGCCCGCCCGGTTCCAAGAGCCTCACCAACCGGGCGCTCCTCCTGGCAGCACTCGCCGAGGGCGAGTCGACCCTGACCGGCGCGCTGACCGACGCCGACGACGCCCAGCGCATGATCGAAGCGCTGCGCACGCTCGGCGCTGAGATCACAGCCTCGGGCGACACCCTCACGATCACGGGCGTCGGCGGCACGCTCCGCGCAGGCGACACCGAACCCACGCTCTTCCTGAACAACGCCGGTACCGCCACGCGGTTTCTCACCGCCGCCGCCGTCCTCGCGGACGGGCCGGTGGTGATCGACGGCAACGCGCGCATGCGCGAGCGCCCAATCGGGGAGCTCGTTGCGCTCCTGCGCGAGCTTGGCGCCGAAGTCACCGAGCTGGGCGAGCCTGGCTTCGTGCCGCTGCGCGTCGCACCACTCGACACGCGCGCCTGCCCCGAGGTGCTGGAGGTCGCAACGACGCTGAGCAGCCAGTACGTGAGCGCGCTCCTATTGATCGCGCCGTGGCTGCCCGGGGGGATAGAGATCCGGTACACCGACGCGCCGACATCGCCCTCCTACGTGCGCATGACCGCGGGGCTGCTCGATCGCTTGGGTGGGCAGGCCGAGCTCGACGAAGAGGCCGGCCTCCTGCGGTCTGTGCGCGTCGCACCCAAGCCGCCCAAGGCCTTCCGGTACGACGTGGAGCCCGATGCGTCGGGCGCCACCTACCTCTGGGCCGCCGGCGCGATGGTCCCGGGCCTGACCGCCCGTGTCCCAGCGTTGGGCAGCGACTCGCTGCAGGGTGATGCGCGGTTCCCCGAGCTCCTCGAGCGCATGGGGGCCGTGCTCAGCCGCGATAAGACCGGCACCGCAGTCACCGGCACCGACACGATCACCGGCATAGATGCGGACCTCTCCGACATGCCAGACGCGGCGATGACACTCGCGGTCGTCGCCGCCTGCGCCGACGGGCCAAGTAAAGTCCGTGGGCTGCGCACGCTGCGCGTGAAAGAGACCGACCGCATCGCAGCGACCAAGACCGAGCTCGCGCGGATCGGGTGCCTCTGCGAGGTCTTCGTCCACGAGGGCAGCCAGGGCGAACCCGACGAGGGGCTCACGATCAACCCCGTGCCCCCCACCCCCGAGCCCGTCTGCTTCGATACGTACGACGATCACCGCATGGCGATGGCGCCGGCTCTCCTCGCCCTCCGCAGGGCGGGCGTGGGCATCCATGACCCCGGCTGTGTCCGCAAGACCTACGCCCGGTACTGGGCCGACCTCGCCGCCCTGCTGGGCCGTTAGCGTTCGTCGATTGGACGCAGACCACGCCAGCGCCGAGAATCCCGACGCATGCTCCCCGCCTTCCGTACCCTGCTCCCGTACCTGCTCCGCCAGAGGCTGCGCCTCGCCTTTGCGCTGTGCATGGCCTTCGTGAGCGCTGCGGGGCTTGGCCTTGGCGTGGTGGGCCTCGTGCCGGTGCTGGAATCGCTGCTCTCGCAAGGGATGGAGGGCGGTGTCTCGCCCATCGTGGTCCGCGCCCAGCAGCTCGACGAGCGCCTGGGCGGGGTCGTCCCCGACGCGTGGATCGCGCAGATCCCGACCGACGTCTTCCACTCGATCGTGCTTGTGATCGTCGTGCTGGGCCTTTTGACGCTCGTGGGCGCGACGGCGAACTTTTTGCACGCCGCCATCTCGATGACCGTTTCCCTGCGCGCGGTCGCGGACATCCGAGCCGCCGCCTTCGACCGCCTGCTGCGCGTGCCGATGGGCGTGTCGCTGGAAGGGAGCGGTGCCGACTGGCTGAGCAGGGTTATCAACGACGCGAACGCGCTGGGCCGGGGCTTTCAGGCGCTCACGAACAAGGCGGTCGCGCAGATCACCAAGGGCGCCGCGATGCTCGTGGTCGCGTTCGCGCTGAATTGGAAGCTGGCAGCGATCACCCTCGCGGTGGTGCCGGTGCTGACGTTCGTGATCCGCAAGCTCTCGAAGCGCATCCGCCGGGCCTCGAAGGCGGCGATGAAGGGGCAGGGCAAGCTGCTGGGCGTCGCGACCGAGTCGCTGGGCGGCCTGCGCGTGGTCAAGGTGCACCACACCGAGGCGACCGAGTCCGCGCGCTTCCGCACGCGCAACGAAGAGGTCTACCGCCAACAGATGCGGGCCCGCACCGCCCGGGCGCTCGCCAGCCCGCTTACCGAGGTGATCGTCTTCTTCTTCCTCGGTGCGCTCGCGCTCGTCGCGATCCGGCAGATCCTCACGGGCGAGCTCGATGTCACCATATTCATCGCGACCCTCGGCGCACTCGCCGTCTCGGGGCAGAGCCTCAAACCGCTGAACACGGTCGTGCAAGACCTGACCATCGCCGAAGCGGCAGCCGCCCGCATACGCGAGCTCCTCGACCGCCCCGCCGAGCAGACCGACGCGGGCGCCCCCCTCCCCAGGCACACCGAATCCATACGGTTCGAGCGGGCAAGCCTGCGGTACGCGGGCGCCGAGCACGACGCGCTCGCGGGCGTCACCCTCGAGATCCCCTTCGGAGAGACCGTGGCCTTCGTCGGGCCCAACGGCTCGGGCAAAACCTCGCTGCTCAGCCTTGTCCCGCGCCTGTACGACCCCACATCAGGGGCTGTTGAGATCGACGGCATCGACCTGCGGACCACCCAGCTCGCCTCCCTCCGCGAGCAGCTGGCCGTCGTGACCCAGGAGACGGTCCTCTTCCGCGGCTCGGTGGCGGACAACATCGGGTACGGGCTCGCCTCTCCGGACCGGGATCGGATCGTGGAGGCCGCCAAAGAGGCAGCGGCCCACGAGTTCATCGAAAAGCTCCCCGAGGGGTACGACACCCAGTTAGGGGATGGTGGGATGACGCTTTCGGGGGGCCAGCGTCAGCGTATCGCGCTCGCGCGTGCCTTTGCGCGGAACCCCGCGATCCTGATTATGGACGAGGCGACGAGCATGATCGACGGGGAGTCGGAGGCCCGCATTACCCAAGCGGTCCGCAGACTCGCGCAGGGCCGGACGTGCCTCATCGTCGCGCACCGCCTGAGCACGGTGGCGCACGCCTCTCGGATCGTCCTCATGGAAGAGGGTCGCATCGTCGATGTAGGCACCCACGACGCACTTCTCACCTCGAACTCCCTTTATCAGGACCTCGCCCAGCACCAGCTCGCCGCCGCCGGCGCCCCCGCGCCACCGCCGGAGGCCGAGTAAACTCAGGCCTGTTTTCCGCCCCCTTTGGGTCTCCTTGACGGGTCTTGCGCCCCGGGTATCGTTCTCGCTCATGAATCGGGTTGTCTCCGAGAATCTTGATGGCATCTCTCCGGATGTGATGCCTCCTCGGCGACGCGAGGGCCCGGTCCGGATGCTCTTCATCTCCGTGATGAAGCTGGGGCTGCGGAGTAATTCCCTCGAGATGATCCGCGCGACGGAGGACCGCTCGGACGTCGACGCCGTCCACGTGACGCTGCGCGACCCGACGTGGCTCCGCTACGCCTCGGCGAACATCCCGGGCCCGTTTCGCGATTGGGGCGGGCTGACGCTGCCCATCGTGCGTCGCCGGGCACTGTGGTCGCGGATTATTGGCTCGTGGCTCAAGGGCCCGCTGAGCCTGGATCACTTCGATGCGATCCACGTGATCACCCGCTCCGAGTGCCTCCCCGTCGCCAAGCACCTCGCCCGGGTGGACCCGGATCACAAGAAGGTTCTGGCGCTGGCCATCGACACCACGAGCGCCGCAACGCTGCGCGAGTTCTCGACGCCCCTCGGGTGGAACATCTCGGGCAAGATGGAGGTCGCAACGGACCAGGTGGTGTTCGATCGCTCGGACCTGACGCTGTGCCGGAGCAATTGGTGCGCGGACTCGGTGGTGAACGACTACGGGATCGACCGTTCGCGGACGCGCATCGTGTACCCGTCTCCCTCGAAGCCCGACCGCCTGCGCACGCCCTTCGCGGGCGACACCGAGCGGCCCTTCCGCATCGGCTTCGTGGGCAATACCTTCCAGCGTAAGGGCGGCGACCGGCTGACCAAGTGGTTCGTCGAACGCTGGCAGGACAAAGCAGAGCTGCACCTGGTTTCGAAGGACGCCGAATTCCCTTCGGACGCGAAGAACATCCACTGGCACCCGTGGATCGAGCGTGACAAGCTGATCAACGAGTTCTACCCCTCGCTCGACGTGCTCGTGCTCCCGACGCAGTGGGACATGATCACCTGGGCGCTGTGCGAAGCGGCGAGCGCAGGGGTCGCGGGCGTGGGCCCGCGGATGGCGGGGATCCCCGAGGCCGTCCTCCACGAGCAGTCGGGGCTGATCATCGACGACAACGACGACGCGGGGTACATCGCCGCCGTCGAGCGGATGATGGCCGACCGTGACCTCACCGACCGCTTCGGTCAAGCGGCAGCGGAGCACGCCGAGAAGCACCTCCGCCGCGAGGTGAACTACCCGCCGGTGATCGATCGGATGATCGAGCTGGCGGACGAGCGGGCCTGAGGGCCGCCCAGGAGGGGCGAGCGGGCACTCGATGCCGAATCCTGCGCCGATGCGGGGTCGGTCGGGCGAGTGGCCTAGCATCTCCGTCCTATGGCACTCTTTCGCGTCTCCATCGTGGGCCGACCCAACGTCGGCAAGTCGTCGATCCTGAACATGCTCGCGCGTGAGAAGGTGTCGATCGTTGATCCGACGCCGGGCGTCACGCGTGATCGCGTGACGACGGTCGTGGAGCTCAAGGGCCCGCTGCTCACCGAGGAACCCCGGCTCGTCGAGATCACGGACACGGGGGGCTTCGGCGTCTACACCACTCCGGACGGCCGGTACGACGACGCGGGGCAGGACCTCAACAGACTCACGGGCGACATCGAGCGTCAGATCGCCGCTGCCGTCGAGCGCTCCGATCTCATCCTCTTCGTGGTGGACGCGCAGGACGGGATCACGGCCCTCGATGAGACGGTCGCCAAGCTCCTCCGCGAACGCGCGATGCGTCCCAGCGCGACGGGCGAAGGCCGGGGCACGAGCGTGCCCGTGCAGATCGTTGCCAACAAGATCGACAACTACGGCCTGGAGTCACTCGCCTTCGAAGCCTCGGCGCTCGGGTTCGGCGAGCCTTGGGCGGTCGGCGCGAAGCAGGGCTACCGCCGGCGCGAGTTCACCGAGCGGCTCTTCGAGGCGCTGCCCGAGACGGCCGCAGATGACAAGGAAGAGTTCCAGCCCGAGATGCGCATCGCGCTGCTCGGCCGGCGGAACGCGGGCAAGAGCACCTTCGTCAACGCGCTCGCGGGTGAGGACCGCGTGATCGTCTCGGAGATCGCCGGCACCACGCGCGACGCGATCGATG
>CAZNUZ010000061.1:0-12045 GCA_964576725.1 uncultured Phycisphaeraceae bacterium | reverse complement strand
GAAGGCGCCGTGCTTGAAGGCCTCGCGCGCCGTCGGCACATCGCCGTGGGCCGTGACCATGAGCGTCTCGGCGGCGGGCTGGAGCGACCGGACCGCCTCGAGCACGCGCATGCCGGCGTCACCGCCGTCCCCCGCGACCGCCTCGCCACCGACGCCCACAGCGCCCGCGGACTCGGGCATGCGGAGGTCGGTGATGACGACATCGAACGCACCGCCTCGGAGTTCCTCGAGCGCCTCCTCGACGCCGTGGACGATGGTGCAGACGTGGCCCGGCCTGCGGAGGGCATCGGCCATGACGTCGGCGTGATCGATCTCGTCCTCGACGATGAGGACCTGCGCGCGTGGAGTGGTGTCGTCGGTCGGCATGGGAAGTGAAGTGTACGCGCCCGATCGCTCAGGCTTTGGCATCGCCCGGCGCGATCGCGGCCCGGAGCGCCGTGTCGGCGAGGTGCCGCCGGCCCCCCACCATCGCGATGGCCATGGCGTCGGCGATGTCGGCGGGCGAGGGGGGCGAGGAGAGCCCGAGGTGGGCCGCCACCGAACGCTGGACGGCTTCTTTACTCGCCCGGCCGTTGCCGGCGATCGACTTCTTGACCTCGGCGGGCGGGAGTTCGCAGAGCGGGAGCGCGGCCCGCTCGATCTCGCAGAGGATCACGCCGCGGGCGTGGGCCATGGTGATCGCGGTGCGCGGGTTCTGGTAGTGCGAGAAGAGCGACTCGACGCTCGCCAGGTCGGGCGCGTTGCTCGCGATGATCTCGCGTAGCTCGCGCGCGAGCACCACGAGCCTCGCCGAGACGCTCTGAGACTCTTTGAGTCGGATCACGCCGGCGTCGAGGACCGCGAGCTCCGCGCCCGGGTGGGCGCTCGCGAACCGGATACAGGCGAAACCTGTCAGACGGAGACCGGGATCGATGCCGAGAACGAGCACACCCGATGGTATCGGCCTCCGAGCCCGCCCGGGTTCTAGACTGGGCTATGACCTTCCACCGAAACTCGCTGTGGGCACCCGCCCGCTCGCTTGCTGCCACCGTCTTGCTCGCTGCTCTGGCGGGCTGCGCCTCGAGCAACCAGAGCGAAGCCGAGTACGCCACGCGCGGGCTCTCTTCTCCCGACCGCACGGTGGCCGTCCGCGTGGACGACCCGCGCGACGAGACGCTCACGCGGACCGCTGCACTTGTGAACGGGGTGGGCGTGGCGTGGAGCGACCTGTTGCCGAGGATGACCGAACTCGCGGGCGCAGCGGCGCTGCAAGAGACCGCCCTCGAGATGCTGCTCACCGAGGCGTGCGCCCGCCGAGGCATCTCGATCACCGACGACGACCTCACGCGCGAGCGACAGCTCTTGATCGCGACACTCGCCGACGACGGGATCGCCCGGGACGACGCGAGCCGGGACGAACTCCTGGGCCAACTGCTCCGCGAGCGGCGGCTCGGGACCGCGGGGTTCGAGGCGCTCCTCCGTCGAACCGCGATGAGCCGGGCCCTTGTGCGCAGCGAAGTGGTGCTCTCCGAGGCCGCGCTGCGCCGGGCGTACGAGCTTCGTCACGGGACGACGTACGACTGCCGCATCATCGTCGCCGGTTCGCCGCGTGCGGCTGCGCGTGTGCTGGATCGGCTGCGGGGGGGCGAGGCCTTCGCGGACGTCGCAGCACAGGAATCGACCGACGCCTCGGCGGCCTCCGGCGGGCGCGTGCCGCCGATCAACCCCGCGGACCTCTCGTGGCCCGCTGCGATCCGCGACGGTGTGCGCGGGCTCAGCCCCGGACAACTCTCGGCGATCCTCCCGGTCGAGAACGGGTACGCCGTAGTCCGCCTCGAGCGTGTCAACGAACCGGTTGGCGCCCCCACTTTCGAGTCGGCCCGGGCGACGGCCGAGCGCGACGCCCGCCTCGAAGCCGAGCGCCTGCTGATGGCCCGCCTGGCGCGAGACCTGCTCGCTTCGGCGGATATCAACCCGATGCAGCCCGCGCTCCGCCGTGCGTACGAGCTCGCACCACGCCCCTGAGCCTCATGCTTTATGTGGGAAAACTGCCCAGACAAGCCCACCGGAACAAGTGGCCTGGGCGGAGAATCGAACCCCGCACCCCGCGCATTCGTCCCAACTCAGGGCCCCGGCCCGCCGATGTATGCGATGCTGACACGTCTGACGCACCCTTCTATCCGGACCGCCCGTGAACGTTCGACCGAGTGACATCCCGGTTCAGCCGCGTGTTGTGCTCATCGGCCAGCAGGGGCCCTTGTGCGCCGCACTCGCCGACGAGCTCGGGGCCTGCGGCGCAGGGAGCGAGCACCTCGGGAGCGTGGGCGATCTTGCTCCGGGCAACGTGCCCGACGCGGTCTTTGTGCTGTTGGGTGCGGATACCGGCCCGCAGGCGCTGCAGACCCTCGCCAAACGGGCGCGCGGCGCCGGCATTGTGGCGGTGGGTACCGATGCCAGCGGTGACTGGGTCGCCCGCGCTATGGGCGCGGGCGCCACGTGCTGCCTGCCCTGCCCCGAGGGTGTGATCCCCCTCGCGGGTGTGCGCACGGCGCTGCATCAGGCGATCATCCTCGCGCGAGACATCGATACCCAGCGGCGTGCGGTTCGCGAGCTCAACGTCGCGGTCGAAGGGCTCGCCGATCGCGTGGAGAACCTCACGCACGAGCTCGCACGCCTCGAGGTCATGGCGTGGACCGACTCGCTCACCGGCCTCGCCAACCGCAGGCAGATCGAGCGCCGCCTGCCCCGCCTCTTTGCCGAGTCGGTCCGGTACCGGCGCGATCTGACGTGCCTGATGATCGACCTCGACGGGTTCAAAGACGTCAACGACGAGTTGGGCCACGCTGCGGGCGACGATCTACTGCGCACCGCGGCTCGGGTGATCATCGAGAACCTGCGGGCTTCGGACATCGCGGCCCGCTACGGGGGCGACGAGTTCATTGCGTTGATGCCCGAGACGGACGCCGGCACAGCGCAGGTCGTTGCCAAGCGCCTCGCGCTGGCGTTCAAAGAGGCCGCCCAGGCGTGCATCGCCGATCTCGCGGGCCAGCAGGCGTGCTTTGCTCGCTGCACGATGTCTATTGGTATCGCAACGGTGCACCACAGCGGCCCCCAGAGCGCCGACGATCTGATCGAGCACGCGGATACCGCGTTGTACGCCGCCAAGGCCGCGGGTAAGTCGACGATCATGGTGCGTGAGGCGGCGGGCGGCTCGGTCCCCGCGTAGCCGCCTCTGGCGCCCGAACGCGCTGGGGCCTTGATGCCGAGCAGGTTGTTCGTGCCATCGGCGCATGAAAAAAGCCGCCCGGCTTAGGGGCCGGGCGGTCATGGTTCATGGAGTGTGGGCGTGCGGCCGGGGCGGTGTGTTCAAGCGCGACGACGCCGACGAGCACCGATGGCGAGCCCCGCTGCCGCGAGCGCAGTAGCGCCGGGGGCAGGAACGGGGTCGGTGAAGAGTTCGACCTGCCCGCCGAGGGTCAGCCCGCGGGTGCCCGGACGAGTCCAGTCGAAGAACCAGTCGAGCTCGACCGTGTTCACGCTGTTCCACGAGCCCTGGATCGAGTTGGTGATAAGCCCTTCATCACCGACGGACCTCAGCCCGTCAACCGGCCGCGCCGTGACGTTGCCACCCGATTGCGTGACGTCGAGCACGTTCGATACGTCGACGGCCCAGCTATCTACGTCGCGCAGCGTCACCCCGTCGGTCCGGAAGCGCGACGCCCGGCCTTCGCTGACACCGTCGATGTCGTAGACCGTCAGCCCGATGTTGGTCGGAGCGATGAGGTCGGATGTGCCCGAGGTTACGAACTCGATGCGCAGGCGCGCCGATGTCACGCCCTGCACCGGCGCGAGCCCCGTCTCCGGATCCGGCGCAAGCCCCGCGGAGCTGCCGCGGCCGACGGAATTCGAGAGATCGAAGAAGAGCCCGTTGGGCACCATCTGGCTGCCGTCCCAGGTGTTCCTGGCCGAGCCGAAGATCACGCGGTTGCGGTTCTGGGCGTCGACGATGGTGACGAGCGCATCGATGCCGTTCCCGAGCCCGTCTTGCGCGACGCCCGCGTACCGCACGACGTCCATGCCGTCGATGCCCGAGCCGATGACGAAGTTCGGGTTGCTCCCATGCGGCACAAGCGTCGAGCCCGGTGTGCTCTCGATCGTGGGGGCGCTCGTGAAGTTGAGGGGCAGGGTCGAAGCGTGGGCAGAGCCCGCAGCGGCGGCGACGGCAACGACGATCAGGGAACGGTTCATGGATCGGATCTCGCGTGCGTACAGGGGAGTCCGCCGAACAACGACGGCGATGCGAGAAGGCTCCGATTCGTTTGCCGGCCATCCAAGCGGTGTAGTGCGGAGAGCCCGGTTCAGCGCCCGGATGTATGGCCTGCGCCGGGTGCACCGGGCGTGCAGGCGCTACGCCTATGTTCCGATCCCGCGCCGCTTTGGCGTCTGAGCGGGCCGCGGTTACGAGCCCTAGACGGCGCTCGATGCTGCGGCGTTCACGCCCGGCGTGACATCGCCCGCTGGATATCGCGGTCGGCGTCGCGTTTCTTGATGTCCTGGCGCTTGTCGTAGGTCCGCTTGCCCTTGCCGAGGCCGATGAGCACCTTGATGCGGCCCTCTTTGAAGTAGACCTTGAGCGGGACGATGGTGACGCCCTTCTCCTGGCTCGCCCGGGCGAGCTTGCGGATCTCACGCTTGTGGGCGAGCAGCCGGCGTATGGAGACGGGCCGATGCTGGATCGAGCCGGCGTTGGGGTACTCGTCGATGTGCACCGAGTAGAGGTCGAGTGCGAGGGGCTCTTCCGTAGCGCGGACGTAGCCCTCGCCCAGAGACACCCGGCCTGCGCGCACCGACTTCACCTCCGAGCCCGAGAGCACGACCCCGCACTCGAGCGAATCGAGGATCGTGTAGTCGTGGCGGGCCCGACGGTTGTGGATCTCGGGCTCGTTCTCGGGCCCGTGCTTGGATTTCTTACCCCTAGCCATGAACGCCAAGCCTACGCACACTCCCCGCGCAAGGCTCGCACGCGAGGTAGGCCGGGGATTCGGTCCTACTATGCACCATGGACCAGATCGAGCTCACCATCGGCCACTCACCCGACCCCGACGACGCGTTCATGTGGTGGCCGCTCGGCTCCACCGACCCCGACCACCCCTCGAAGCCGACGATCGACACCGGCCGGTTCCGATTTCGGCCGGTCGCAGCGGACATCGAGGCGCTGAACCAGCGTGCCCTCGACCAGGGCGATCTCGACATCACCGCCATCAGCTTTCACGCGGCTGTGCACGCCTCGGATCGGTACGGGGTGACGTCCTGCGGCGCCTCCATCGGCGATGGCTACGGGCCCAAGCTCGTCGCGAAGGACGCGGGCCTGCGCATCGGCCCCACCACCCGGATCGCTCTGCCCGGCGAGCGCACCACCGCCTTCCTCCTGACGAGCCTCATGATCCCCGGCGGGTTCGAGCCCGTCTTTATGCCCTTCGAAACCATCGCGGAGGCCGTTCTCGAGGGCCGGGTCGACGCGGGCGTGGTCATCCACGAGGCCCAGCTCACCTACGCGGACCAGGGCCTCGCCCTTGTGGCCGACCTGGGCGGCTGGTGGCACCAGGAGACGGGCCTCCCCACCCCGCTGGGCGCCAACGCCCTCCGCCTCGACCTCGACGAGCGCCACGGGCCCGGGACGCTCGAGGCCGTCACGACCGTACTCGCGCGCTCGATCGCCCACGCCCTCGAGCAGCGCGACAAGGGCGTGGAGTACGCCATGGGCTTCGCCCAGCCCGGGACGAGCAGAGAGCAGGCCGACACCTTCATCGGGATGTACGTCAACGATCTGACCGTGGACATGGGCCCGCGCGGGGCCGAGGCCCTCACCCGTCTGACCGCTGCGGGGCAGGAGTCCGGGCTGCTCCCGGCCGCTTCGCCCGTGCGCGTGGTCCGGCCCGAGGGGGCCTGAACCACCCACCGCCCTCTGAGACGCCTGAGGGCGGATATTGCCCGGATTTTTCTTGGGGATCCCCCTCGGCTTTGCGATACTAGGGGTTGGATATTTCGGGTGATGCCCCGCTTTCGGCGTCGCCCAGGCCGCGACCCAAGGTTCTGTTCGGCCCGCCCTGTCGCCTCGCAAGGATTGCACTGCTGATGGAGCACGGATCTTCAGTCGAATGTGGTGGCCACGCCGCCCCCTGCGTCACCCAGTTCAGCGTCTTCCTCGATAACCGCGTGGGCAAGATGCTCGACCTCGTCTCGCAGTTCGACGAGGACCCGATCTGTCACATCTGCGCGATCTCTGTGCACGAGGCCTCCGACCACGCGGTGGTGCGCATCATCACGAATCACGCGCACCGGGCCCGGGTGATCCTCCGCCAGCACAACCTCGCCTTCTCCGAGACGCAGGTGATGGTCGTCGAGCTCACCAACGGGCACACCATCAGCAGCATGTGCGTGAGCCTTCTCGGGGCCGAGCTCTTCATCCGCTTCGCGTACGCCCTGATGATCCGCCCCAACGGCACACCGACGATCGCCGTCGCGGTCGATGACATCACGCTCGCCGGCCAGATCCTCACCCGCAAGCGCTTCCGCCTCCTTGGTGAGGGCGACCTGCCGAAGCCCGCGGCGTAGCACACCCGCCCGCCGACGAGTGGTATCCTCGCCCGGTGCGCATCGTCCACGAAACCCAAGGCCTCGCCACCGACACAGGCTGTGTCGTGGTGCCCACGATGGGCGCACTCCACGGCGGTCACGAGACGCTCATCGCCCTCGCACGCACACGCGGCGACGAGCTTGGCCTGCCCGTCGTCGTAACGGTCTTTGTCAATCCCACACAGTTCGATGAGTCGCACGACTTCGAGCGTTACCCCCGCACGCTCGAGGCCGACGCAGCACGCGCTGAGGCCGGCGGGGCCGACATCGTCTTCGCGCCGCCCCGCGAGGTGGTGTACCCGCCCGACGGCTCGGTTGTTGTCCCCCCGCTGCCCCGCGTGACGACCGAACCCGGGCTCGAAGACCGCTACCGCCCCGGGCACTTCGAGGGGGTGTGCCAGGTGTGCAAGCGGCTGTTCGAGCTGACGGACGCGCGCATCGGGATCTTCGGCGAGAAGGACTGGCAGCAGCTCCGAGCGGTCTCGGCGATGTGCGAGGAGCTGGGCCTGCCCGTCAGGATCGAGGGTGCGCCGACCGCCCGTGAAGCCGACGGGCTGGCGATGTCGAGCCGGAACGTCCACCTCGATCCCGCAGCACGGAGCCAGGCCGCCGCCATCAGCGCCGCGATGGAGGCCGCTGGCAGAAGCGGCTCGCCCGGCGAGGCAGAGGCTGCGGGCCTCGCGGTGCTGCAAGGGGCGGGCATCACGCCGGAGTACTTCGCGGTGCGCGAGGCGCGGGGCCTGGAGCGCGCCCCCGTGGAGGGCGAGGCCGCCCGGGTGCTTGTCGCGGCCCGCGTCGGGACGACCCGGCTGATCGACAACGCCCCCTGGCCCGGCTTCACACGCTGATGCCCGCCCGGGATGGGCGTACACTGGCGCAGCGCGACGGATGCGCGCACACGCGAGTACCAAAGACCGACGACGAGTAAGGAGCCGCCATGCTGCGCACGCCCCTCCATTCCTACCACCAAGACGAAGGCGCCAAGATGGTCGACTTCGCGGGGTGGGAGATGCCCATCATGTACGCCTGGAAAGACTCCATCGGCGGGGGCGGGGGCGTGCACGACGAGCACCACCAGGTGCGCAAGTCCGGCGGGTTCTTCGACGTTTCGCACATGGGCCGCGTCTACTTCAAAGGGCGCCACGCCCGGCGGCTCGTTGAACGCCTCGTCACGCGGCGCGTCTCGGACATGGACCCACTCGGCGACGGGCCCGGCCAGTGCCGTTACGCGCTCGTCTGCAACGAGCAGGGCGGCATCAAGGACGACGTGCTCGTGTACCGCATCGACGAGGACGAGTTCCTCCTCGTCGTCAACGCCTCGAACCGCACCAAGCTGATGGCCCACTTCGAAGAGGTGCGGGCTGCGGGCGACTATGTCTGCACCATCGACGACCGCACCGAGAAGACGGCGATGGTCGCGATCCAGGGGCCGAAGGTCATGGACGTGATCTCGAACTTCTCGAAGGAGATCCCGTCGCTCAAGCGGTACCGCTTCGTGCAGAAGAACTACATGATCCTGAAGCTGCTCGTGAGCCGGACGGGGTACACGGGCGAGAACGGCGTCGAGGTGATCCTGCCCGCGGGCGTCGTCGGGATGGCGATGAAGCTGCTCATGAAGGGCGCAGCCGACGGCGCGGACGCGCTCGTGAAGCCCGCGGGCCTCGGTTGCCGGGACACCCTGCGACTCGAAGCGGGCATGCCGCTCTACGGCAACGAGCTCACCGAAGAGACCAACGCCCTCTCGACGGGCCTGGGCTTCGCCATCAACCTCGAGAAGGCGAGCGAGGAGCGGTGCGGCCCCTTCATCGGCAGCGAAGCACTCCAGCGCACCGCCGACGCCGGCGGCCCCGCGGAGAAGCTCATCGGGCTTCGACTCGAGGGCAAGCGCACCGCCCGGGCCGGCATGCCGGTGCTCGGCGCAGACGGTTCGCCGATCGGCCGGGTGACGAGCGCGTGCGTCAGCCCGACTCTCGGGGTGCCGATCGCCATGGCCTACGTCGCCGCCGAGCACGCGACGGAGGGCCTCGCGGTGGGGATCGACTGCTCGAAGCCCGAGCCCCTCGCGGCGCAGATCGTGCCGCTGCCCTTCTACAAGGCGCCCAAGCCCGCTCCGGCGACGGCCTGAACGCCGCCGCACGCGCCCACTCAGCCCCCGCGCCCTGCTGCGTTGTTGATCTGGGCACGTACCTGTTCGTGTCTGTTGATGAGTGAATGACAAGCGGACGCCCGAGGGGCGTCCGCTTGTCGTAGATGCTTGGTTGGATCTCAGATGGGGCTGAGGCGTTCGATCAGAACGTGTCACGCAGCCCACGGAGAACGCGACGATCGGCGCGCTTCTCCTTCTGGCTGCGTCGGCCTGAGAAGGTGTTGAGCACGTTGTCGCGGTACCAGCGTCCGACGGCGCGGTAGTACTGGCGGTCCTTGAGGAAGGACTGCGGGTTGGGCCCGCCGGCCTGCTGGAGGATGGTCGCGATTACATCGTCACCGACGGGGATCACGCCGTCGAGGGCCACAGCCATGTCGACACCGTTCACGACACCGTTGCCGTCGAGGTCGCCGTTGACGGGGGTGGGCATGGGGTTGCCGTCGCGGAGGATGGTGGCGCGATCGAGGATGAAGTTATCGAAGTAGGTCTGTCGGGCGACCATGCGCTCGTTGGCACGGACGGATACGGCGCCGATGGCGAGCATCTGCTGGGGGATCATGCTGTAGGTGATCGTCTCGGCCATGTCGTCTTCCATGATGTTGCCCGCACCGTCGAAGACGTCGGTGAGGGTGCCTTGGAAGATGGGGCCGTCGTCGGTGGTGAAGACGACGCGTGCCGAGTTCAGGGGCGCGCTGGGGTTGTTGTCGTTGGTGTAGGTGACGGAGATACGGCCGTCGAACTTCTCGCCGCGCGGGAGGCGCATGGACTGCTCGCCTTCGCCGTCGGGCCCGCGGAAGCCGATGTTGAGGCCCGGGGTACCGTCGTTCTCGATGAAGATCTCCATGCCGTTGGTGGTGCCGCCGAGGAAGTTGGTGTCGGTCGGATCATCGAAACCCAGGGAGTTGGGCTGGCCGGTCATGGGGTTGCGAGAGGTGAGGACGATGAAGAGGCCGTTGCGGAACCCGGGCCCGTTGGTCGCGGGGGGGCGACGGTCGGAGAACCGCGCTTCGATGTTGAAGCTGAAGCTCGCGGGGCGGTCTTCGATCTCGAGGTCGTCATCGCGGATGATGCCCATGGCCATGTCGTTGGTAGACGAAACGCGCGTCGAGCTGGTGGGGTCGGGCGGCATCATGTCGTTGCCGAGCTCCGCGGGGTCGAAGTTCCAGCCCGCTGCGAAGTAACCCACCCACGAGGATGTTCCGGAGTTCACCGGCGAGTCGAAGCTCAGGCGGCCCCGGCGGCTGTCCTCAAGGATGGTGATCGCCGTCGCGTTCGACGCGGTGTCCGCGCCGAGGAAGGGCGACCAGACAGGGCGCTGGGAGAGCATCCCCATCGCGTCGGTCTCGACCCACGACTGCTGGGCGATGAAGCCGTCGTTGAAGTAGTCGGCAAAGTCGGGAGGGGCGGCCAGCGAGCCGGATACGCCGACGGTGGCTGCCGCAGCGGCGGCAAAGAGGGTGCGGGTGGCGAAAGCGTTCTTCGTCATCTTGATCTCCGTGCCGGGGTCGCTCGGGGCCGGCGAATCGTCGTCGTTGCGGCGGATGTGTGCCCTAAAGCGTCGTAAACGCACAAGGGCACTGTGTTATTGCGGCGAATGCGGATAGATGGTTCCACCCGCAAGGCCGATCGGGGCCAAACAAACCGCCGTCTCTGAGCGAGACGGCCTCACAATCCGACGCTGGGAGCTGCGATTGGTTCCCGCAGATCGGCTCTTGCACGGTACCCGAGCACTACCCCGGCTTCAAGCGCTTGGGCCCAGACACGCAGCGGACCCAAACGCAACCCTGATCAGCCCTGCTCCAACTGGAGCGAGGCGATGGCCGTCGCCTTGTCGGGCGCGAACTGGAACACCTTGTCGAGGCCCGTCAGCAGCATGATCGACCAGACCGAATCGGCGACCGCGGCCAGTTTCAGCCGCCCGCCCGATTCGACCAGGATCTTGCGCAGCCGGAGCAGCTGGGCGAGGTTCGAGGAGTTGAGGTACCCGATCGCGCTGAGGTTGAGCACCACGTTGGGCACCGCCTGGCCGCTGGGATGCTGCTGGAGGCGCGACGTGAGATCGCCGAGCTCTTCGGAGAGTTCGGGCTCGTCGGCCAGATCACAGATGACGATCTCGGGGGACCAGTCGATGGCCATGGGCGTTGCTCCGCTTCGTTCGGTCGAGGACCGGGAGAGACTACCAGCAATCGCCCCGGTGTTGGTGCCCAATCGTGCGCGTTGTGGCTCGTGAAGGCGCGAGCACCGTGGATCGCCTCACTCGCCGGCGGACTCGCCCTCGGCGGGCTCCTCGTCGGCGGGGGTGACGGCCGCTGCGATCAGGCGGTCGCCCGACTTGAGGTTGACGACGCGGACGCCCATCGTGCCCCGGCCTGTGGAGCGGATCTGATCGACCGCGGTCCGCACGAGCAGGCCGCCCTGCGTGACGAACACGACACCGTCGGCAGCGCGCACCGCGCGGATCGCAACGACCCGGCCGTTGCGGGCGCCGGTCTTGATGTCGTTCCGGCCCTTGCCGCCCCGGCCCTGGGCCCGGTAGCTGTAGGTGCCGTCGCCCTGATCCGAGGCGACGAGGTACTCGAGCAGGTGCGTGCGCTTGCCGTAACCGTTCTCGGTGACGCTCAGCAGCTCGATGTCGGCGTGGTTCTCGGCGCTGATCGCCTCGCCCTCGGGGACGGGGATCTTGATGAGGCCCACGACCTCGTCGCCCGCGCCGAGATCGATGCCCTTCACGCCCGAGGCGCTGCGGCCCATCGCGCGCGCGTCCGACTCCTCGAAGCGGATCGCCATGCCCGTAGAAGTGCCCAGCAGCAGGTGGTCGCTGCCCGTCGTCCACTGCACACCGATGAGGCGGTCGCCGTCGCGCAGATCGACGGCGATCAGGCCCGAGCGGTTTACGTTCTGGTAGAGCTTGAGGCTCGAGCGTTTCACGCGGCCCTGCGCCGTCGCAAAGACGAGGAAGTGCTCGCCGCGCTCGAAATCGGCGATGGGCATGAACCGCACCGCCTGCTCGCCCGGCTTCAGGTCGATGAGGTTGACGACCGACCGGCCGCGGCTCGTGCGGCTGAGCTCGGGGATCTCGAAGACGCGCATCTTGAAGACGCGGCCCGTGTCGGTGAAGACGAGCAGGTCGTCGTGGGTCGATGCCACGAAGACCTGCTCGATGAAGTCGTCTTCCTTCGCCTCGCCGCCCTTGATGCCGCGGCCGCCCCGGGCCTGCTCGCGGTAGGTATCGAGGGGCACGCGCTTGACGTAGCCGCCGTGCGTGATGGTGACGGCGACCTTGT
>CAZNUZ010000060.1:0-12172 GCA_964576725.1 uncultured Phycisphaeraceae bacterium | reverse complement strand
CGGCGTAGGGGATGTTGCCCGGGTCGCCGATCGTGGCGAACTCGATGCCGTACTCAGTGGTGATGATCGGCGAGGCTTGCGCAGCGGCGGTGAAGCGCACGCAAACAAACGCCGCCGAGCAGATCGGGGCGTGGAACGAACGACGGCGGGTCGCGCGGGGCTGCATTGTCGGGTCCTCCGGGAGTGAGCGCACGCTGCCATCTTCGGCCGATGCAGCACGCGCACCGCAGAAGTCACGCAGCCGGCGTGGAGGGTGTCGCGTCAGGCCATCGCGCGGGCGATCCGCTGGGCGGCCTCGTCCATCTCGGCCCGCGTGGTCAGGACGTCGGGGCAGAGGCGCACGTGCCCGCCGCGCGCGTCGGCGTCGAGCTGGGACTCCGATGCGAGCTTCGAGCACAGGCCCGGCGCATTGTCTGAGGGAATGAGCAAGAAGGCGCCGCGCGCAGCACGAGCGATCACCGGCACCCCCGCCTCGCGCAGCCGGCCCGCGAGGTACTCCTGCTGCTCGAGGTTCCAGACGCGCTGGCGCTCAAGCCCCAGCGCGAGCGTGAACGCGAGGCCCGCGCGCGCCTGGTACGCCGTCAGGAAGGGCGGCGTGGATTCGAGCCACGCGTCGCCGCCGTCGGCCATCACGGGCGGATCGTCGCGGTGGTAGCCGAAGGTGTCCTTTTTGGCGAACCAGCCGGTGTCGAGCGTGCGCGCGGGGCGCGGCCCGTCGAGGTGGCGCGGGTGGATCATGAGCCAGCACGCACCCGCGCCGCCGCGGGTGTACTTGTAGCTCCCCCCGATGGCGAAGTCGGCGCCGAGCGCCGCCATGTCTACCGGGAGCACGCCCGCGGAGTGGTAGGTATCCACGACGACCCGCGCGTGCGCACCGTGCGCCGCATCGATGATGCGCTCGAGATCGCCCAGCAGCTGGCCCGTCATGAAATAGACCTGGCTCACCACCACGATGTCCGTCGCGTAGGAGATCTTGCGGATGATGTCGTCTGCGTGGAAGAGGCCATCGCCGTCGGGCTCGACCCACGCGATGCGCGCGCGGTCGGCGTGGTGGTAGGTCTTGAGGACGACGTCGACGGAGTCGAACTCGCCGCGGGTCGCCACGATGTTGGGCCGGGGCGAGCGTGCCGCGTTGAGCACCGCCCGCAGGCCTTGCCCAGCGGCGGTCTTGGGCACCACGCAGTCGGGCCGGGGCGCGCCGATGAGGTGCGCGATGCCCGCGCGGAAACGCTCGATCTCGAGCAGCCACGCGGGCCAGGCCGCGTCCATATCGGTGTACCACAGGTCCATGGCCTCGCGGACGTCTTCGCCCGTCTGATCGAGCGGCCGGCCGAGCGAGTGGTTCGCAAAGTAAAGCCGCTCGCGTTCGAGCACGCGCGAGAAGAGGGGCGCGAGGTGTTCCTGCGCGCCCGCTTCGGTGATGGGCCCGTTACCCATCGCGCGCACAGCCCCTGCGATGGCCGGTGCGATCGGGAAGCCCCCCAGGTTCTGTGCGTCGAGAGGGCCCGGGTTCGTCTGCGCAGCCGACTTTGATGTGGTGGTGGTCATGCCTGCTCCGGTGCGGTGGGCGATGCGGGGACTTCGTCGAGTTCGGTGCGGACGTCCCACAGCTCGGGGAAGAGGCGTGTGTCGATGGCGGCGCGGAGGAAACGCACGCCCGACGACCCGCCGGTGCCGCGCTTGAAGCCGATGATGCGTTCAACGGTCTTGAGGTGCCTGAAGCGCCACAGCGCGAACGACTCTTCGATGTCGACGAGCTTCTCGCACATCTCGTACGCCTCCCAGTGCTCGCCGGGGCGCTCGTAGACAGCCTTAAAGACCGGGATCAGCCCCGCGTTCGACTCGTAGGGCGTGGACCAGTCGCGCTTCGTGCACGCCTCGGGGACCGCGTGCCCAACGCGGGCGAGGTGGATCAGGAACTCGTCGTACAAAGAGGGGGCGTGGAGCGTGTTGGTGAGGCGCTCGGTGATGGCCTTGTCGTGCTCGAAGACGCGCAGGCTGCTGGCGTCCTTATTGCCGAGCAGGAACTCGATCTCGCGGTACTGGTGCGACTGGAAGCCGCTGGCCCGACCCAGCGCCGAGCGGAACTGCATGTACTCCGTGGGCGTGAGCGTGGCGAGGACGGCCCACTGGCTGTAGAGCTGGGCCTGGATGTGCTTCACCCGCGCAAGGATTTTGAAGCTCGGCGCGAGCTGGCCGGAGCGCACGAACTCCATCGCCGCCCGCAGCTCGTGGACAACGAGCTTCATCCACAGCTCCGAGGTCTGATGCTGGATGATGAAGAGCATCTCGTCGTGGTGCGCGGGCGACGAAAGGGGGTGCTGGGCGCTGAGGATCTTGGGCAGATCCAGGTAGCCCGTGTACGTCAGGCGGTCCGCCAGGTCGGTATGGATGCTCTCCTCAAAGGCGCGGGCCACGGCGTACCCCTCTCGATGGATCTCGGGTCCTGTTCGCCCAGCACACAAGCGCTGGCGCGCACGCATGCCCGCACTATACGGACTACGCGCTCGCGTCAGGCGATCCCACGACGAGCGTGATCGGTCCGTCGTTCTCGACGTGCACCCGCATATCCGCCCCGAAGAGGCCCGTCTCCACGGTCGGGCCCTCCCCGCGCAGCAGTTCCACGAACCGGTCGAACGCGGTGCGCGCCGCATCGGGGGGCATCGCGCCGTCGAACGAGGGCCTCCGCCCCTTCGCGCACGATCCCGCGACGGTGAAGTTCGGGACAGCGAGCACGCCCGCGCCCGCGATATCACCCAGCGCGAGGTTCATCTTCTCTTGGGCGTCCTCGAACACACGCAGGCCTGCGATCTTCTTCGCCATCCACGCGAGCTCTCTGTCGGTGTCGCCCTTCTCGAGGCCCACAAAGAGCACCAGGCCCCTCCCCACCGAGCCGACCGCTTCGCCCGCGACTTCGACACGCCCGCTCAACACCCGTTGGATCACGACTCGCACCGCGCACACCTCCAGCCCGCACGGTAGCGTGGGACCGACGATGGACGCGACGCTCAGGTATCAAGATCTGCACGAGGGCCCGTCACGACGCGTGACCGTGATGGGCCTGGGCCGGTTCGGCGGGGGCGAGGCCGTCACCCGATGGCTCCTCGAGCGCGGCCACTGCGTCACGCTCACAGACACACAGACTCAAGAGCCCCTGCGCCAAACGCTCGATCGACTTCGTGCATCCGAGTCTAAGGGCGAGCTGCGTTTAGCACTGGGGGGGCACCGCGAACCCGACTTCACAGACGCGGACCTTGTTGTTGTCAACCCGGCTGTGCCGAGGCCCTGGGCGAACCCGCTGCTAACAGCGGCCCGCAAAGCGGGTGTTCCGCTCACGACCGAGATCCGCCTCGGGATCGAGTCGCTGCCCGCGGGCGTGCGCACGGTGGGCGTTACCGGCACCGCGGGCAAAAGCACCACCACGATGATGCTCAGCGACGGGCTGCGCGCAGCCCTGGGCGAGCGCGTGCGCACCGCGGGCAACATCGGCGCGTCGCTGCTCGATCCCGAGGCGCGCGTGCGGCCGGGCGATGTGGTCGTGCTTGAACTCTCGAGCGCTCAGCTGCACTGGCTTGCACAAGAGCCGGCGTGGAAGCCCGAACTCGCGGTCGTGACCAATCTCGTGCCCAATCACATCGACTGGCACGGCGATTTCGACCATTACCGCTTGAGCAAAGCGAGCATCGTCGGCCCGCGTCTTGTGTGTCACCCCGGGCCGATCGAGGCGTGGTCGCTGCACGAAACCGAGGTGCGCACCGTCGGCAGCGCGGACACAGAAGCGTTCCAAACGGGCATGCGGCTCCCCGGTGCCCACAACGCGAGCAACGCAGCCCTTGCCTACGCCGCTTCACGGTGGGCGCTCGATGTGCTGGGCGAACCGCGGGCAGACGACGAGATCACCGGCGCGATTCGCGCGTGCGCGGGTCTGCCGAGCAGGCTGTGCACGGTCGGATACGCGCGTGGGGTGCGCATCGTCGACGATTCCAAGTGCACCACCCCCGAGGGGACGGTGCTCGCGCTGGGCGCCTTCACGGGGGCGCGGGTGTGGCTGATCGCGGGCGGAGCAGACAAGGGCGTGGATCTGAGCCCGATCGCACACGCCGCCGTCGGTGCTGAGGATGCGACGGTGCTGTGCGTGGGTGCGACCGGGCCCACGATCGCCCGGGGCGTGCGGTCAGCGGGGGGGAGGGCGGCAGAGTCGGGGACGGTGGAATCCGCGGTCGAGCACGCTACGAGCCGAATGCAGGCCGGTGATATCTTGCTGCTCTCGCCCGGCTGCGCTTCGTGGGACCAGTTCGCCAACTACGAGGAGCGGTCGAGCCGCTTCTTGGAGGCGGTGAAGACGCATCTCGGCCCGATTCAGGCAACCCAAACGGAAAACGAAAAATAAACCCCAAACATCTTGCGGCCCGATGAATCGCTGTGTACCCTGATCTTCACCGAACACGCACGCGATCAAGGAGCGATCCGCTATGGTGACAGCCGCACCACCCGCACCGTCCAAGAAGGCAGCATCCATGAAGGGCAAAACCAACGGCACCGCCAAATCAGGGGCCAAGAGCCAGGTCGAAGGCAAGTCGGGCTCCGAAGATCTGAAGCGCGCCGTCGCGCAGATCGAAAAGAGCTTCGGCAAGGGCTCCATCATGCGTCTCGACGACGACATGATGGCCCGCATCCCCGCCATCTCGACCGGCGCACTCTCGGTCGATCTCGCTCTCGGCGGCCGCGGCATCCCCGTCGGGCGTGTCATCGAGGTCTTCGGCCCTGAGTCATCCGGCAAAACCACCCTCGCCCTCAGCATCGTCGCCCAGTGCCAGAAGGGCGGTGGCGTCGCCGCCTTCATCGATGCCGAGCACGCCCTCGACCCGACATGGGCACGCAAGCTCGGGGTAAACGTCGACGAACTGCTCGTCTCCCAGCCGGACTACGGCGAGCAGGCGCTCGAGATCTGCGAGCTCCTCGTGCGATCAAACGCCGTCAACGTCATCGTGATCGACTCCGTCGCAGCACTCGTCCCGCGAGCGGAGATCGAAGGCGAAATGGGCGACAGCTTCGTGGGCCTGCACGCGCGACTGATGAGCCAGGCGCTCCGCAAGCTCACCGGTGCGATCGCGAAAACCAACTGCACCGTCGTCTTTATCAACCAGATCCGCGAGAAGATCGGCGTGATGTTCGGCTCGCCCGAGACGACGACCGGCGGCCGCGCACTCAAGTTCTACTCCTCCATCCGCATCGATGTCCGCCGCATCAGCGGCATCAAGGACGGCGACACGAACATCGGCAACCGCGTCCGCGCCCGCATCGTGAAGAACAAGCTCGCCCCACCCTTCCGCGACGCGGAGTTCGAGATCATGTTCGCCGAGGGCATCTCGCGCACCGGCGATCTCCTCGATCTCGCCGTCGAAGACAAGGTCGTTGACAAAGCGGGCTCGTGGTTCAGCTACGGCGATGTCCGACTCGGCCAAGGCCGCGAGAACGTCAAGGTCTTCCTTGCCGACAACCCCGATCTCTTCGATGAGATCTACCACGAGGTGCTCGTCGCCCGCGGGGTCGTTCAGCCCGACGCCGCCCCCGCGCAAGAGAACGCGGACGAACTCGAGGCCCCCTCAGCAGGCTGAGGCCTTCAGGTCCCGGGCTCGAACAGGGCGCAGCACCTGCGAGCTATTGGGGCAGCAGGTTGAGGCGATAGCTGGGCTCGGCTCCCGCGAGGAGCCCCCCCTGAGATGGTGGGCTGATCGTTCTGGCGATGGGTGCAGGCGATCGGTTCACACGCGCCCTGGGGCGTGGATAGGGGACCAAGCACGCATTCGGTGAGGATCGGGGGACCCGATCTCGTATGCGTGCGTATGGGATAGTGATGGTCGCTGGAATCCGTGGCGATATCGAACCGCTCCGCGTCGCATCGCCGACGAGCGGTTCCTGCGCCCGGACCCGGCCCTCCATTGACTTCTCGGGCCCCTCTGGGGTGGTCCGCGTGCTTCTTGGCGCTATCCTTCGCCCCATCGCCGCGGCCGTGGCGGAATTGGCAGACGCGCTAGGTTCAGGTCCTAGTGGGAGTAAAATCCCGTGGAGGTTCGATCCCTCTCGGCCGCATTCTGAAATCTGCTTGCCCGTGCGTGCGACTGTGGGAACTCCCCGAAATCAGTCGCCTGTGCGGGTTTTTCTTTTGTCCCGCTCGCGATAGACTGATTCATCGGCCTGCGTGGGTTCCCGCTCGCGTGAGTGTCATTCCCGGATTGTCCGGGCATTTTTCATCATTGTCGGCCCGCTTCGTACCGGAGCATTCGGGGTCGGCACAGCGTCATTAGGAGTTCCCATGTCCCAGATTCAGAAGCGCCGCGGCTTTACGCTGATCGAGCTCTTGGTGGTGGTGAGCATCATCGCCCTGCTCATCAGCATCCTGCTCCCGGCCGTCGGTTCCGTACGCCGCCAGGCCCGTATCAGCATCGATTCCCAGTCGATGAAGGATCACGGCAACGCCACGGCGATCTACGCCAGCTCCGAGCAGGACACCCTGCCCAACGTGCCCGATGCACCGCGCACCAACGCTGCGGTCAGCCCCTACGGCCGCGCCGGTCGTCTCGCCTTCCGCCTCGCCGACCAGGGCTTCCCCGTCAACGGCTGGGAGTTCGCTACGCCCATCCCTGCGATGCGCACCGCCGGCGACACCGGCACCAACAGTGAAGACCGCGACCTGACCTTCGCCCAGATGTCCATGTGGGACAGCTACTGGATCGTGATGGGTCAGTACATGGGCGAGGGCGAAGGCACCCAGCTCATGAGCGACCTGATCTACTCGTCCTCCGACACGCGTGGTAAGCGCGATCGCAACGAGATCCGCGAGCTTCAGGCCGAGCCCGGCCGCCTCGACGTCGAGAGCCCCTCCGGCGCCCTTGCCGGCAGCAACGACACCGCGCTCCGCGGCGGCTCGTTCCGCTACGTCCCCGCAGCCTTCATCGACACGCAGGTGTACCTCACCCGCAAGGGCAGCTTCCAGCAGCCCGTCGCAGGCGTGCAGCCCGCCCAGCTCAACATGCTGAGCGAGAACACCTTCTACCGCTACGCTCGCCGGAACCCCCAGTCGGTCGTCTCCTTCCCCTCGCAGAAGGCCCTCTTCTTCATGTTCACGCCCTTCCACAACCCCGAGCTCCAGCTCTGGGCCGAGCCCGGCGCTGCGACGCCCGTCTCGATGGCCGATGGCTCCGGCCGGGTCGTGGACGCCTACATCGACGGCCTCCACTGGGACCACAACGAGCGCTCCGGCGCCTACTACTGGATCCGCGTGACCGAGGGTGCCAACACCGGCATCAACTACGACGGCCACATGCACGTGACCTTCGGTGGTCTCGCCGGCCGCGACCTCAAGTCCAACTGATCCCGCTCAGAACGACTGCATAGACCCCTCTGGGCGTCTGTGCCTATAACATGCCTTCCCGTCGCCCACTCGGGTGGCGGGAAGTTTTTCATTCCGAACCGGGGCAAGCCGCCTCATTAACCACCTGGAAGGGTGCACGCAGCCATGGATAACAAGGTCAAGGTCATCATCGCCGTCGTCCTCCTCGCGATCGCGGGTGTCATCGTGGCTATGCAACTCGGCCTCTTCGGCGGGGGCTCGGGCGGCTCGCAACCCGGTGCCGCCCCGGCCGAATCGCCCACGGGCACCAACTCGGCGGGCGAGACCATTAACCTGCGTGACCCCGACGCCGTTGAGCCTGCCAGCGTCCAGTAAGTGCAAATCCGGACGCAGAAACGGCTTCTCACACCAGCCCTGCTCTGTTAAATTCACTGCATGGGAGCTCTGTCTCCCCGTGGATGTCGCGTTGGCTTCACATCGATCGAGTGATGTGTACGAGCGCTTCAACCGGAGATTGGTCCCGCCTTTATCGGCGGGCAGCCGGGCCCGATCCTCGCGTGCGTACGCGTGGTGGTGGGCCTATGGCGGACTTTGGCCTCGGACACTATTGATGATCAACACCTCGCGTCGTCGGCTCGGATTCACGCTCATCGAACTGCTGGTCGTTGTCAGCATTATCGCGCTGCTCATCAGCATCCTGCTCCCCGCGGTGAGCTCCGTGCGTCGTCAGGCGCGGATCAGCATCGATGTCCAGCACATGCGTGACCACGGCATCGGGCTGGCGAGCTACGGATCGTCGAACGCCGACGAACTCCCCGCGCCGCCGCGCGTCCCGCGCCTCCAATCGGGCCAGGTGCAGAATCAGTATGGCCGGGTCGGCCGCATCGCGTTCCGCTTCAGCGATCGCGATTTCCCCTCCGCGGGCTTCACGTTCCCGCGCACGGTTTTCGGCGCGTTCGATGCCGGCCTCGGCCTCTCCTTCGGCGAGGGCGAAGGCGGTGGTAACTTCGGTCGCCTCTCGATGTACGACGGCTACTGGCTGGTGCTCGGTGAGTTCATGGGCGAAGGCCAGGGCATGCAGCTCCTCTCCGACAGCTTCTACTCGGCCTCTGATATCGCGGGCAAACGCGGCCGCGACATCATCCGCGACGAACTCCGCGAGGAGGCGGGCGACTGGACGAACGTCTTCCCCGGCATCGACGATCTCGAGAACAACCCCAAGACCGATACCTCGTTCCGGTACGTGCACACCGCGATCCTCCAGAACCGCGTGCAATCGTTCGCAACCCCGGTCACGCCGGGCGTTGCCGATCCCCCCTTCAACCAGCTCGATTACTACCTGAACGAGAGCCGCTACTACCGGCACACAAAGCTGAACACGCAGGCCAACGTCTCCTTCCCCTCGCAGAAGGCGATGTTCTACATGCGTAACGCCTTCCACAACCAGGACCGACTCTTCTGGTTCGAGCCGAGTGTGACGACCCCGATCAGCATGGCCGACGGTTCAGGCCGGGCGACCGACGTCTACCAGAGCGGCATCCACTGGGACCCCGAGGATGGTTCGGGCTGCTGGCTCCTGCTCAGCGTTGACTACGGCGACCGCGTCGAGGGACCGTTTGCCCCTACCATGCTGCTCACCGAGGACGGTGTCGGCGGACGTGATCTCAAGTCGCAGTAATCCGCGCACAAGCGCGATCCCAGTACGGAGCATCAGATGGACGGCAACAAGGTCAAAGTAATCATCGCGGTGGTGCTCCTGGCGGCGGCGGGCGTGGTGGTGGCGATGCAACTCGGCCTCTTCGGCGGGTCATCGAGCTCGACAACCACCGGGAACCAGGCCATAGATTCGGCGGCGGACGTCGAAGGTAACCTCGAGTCCGCCGAAGATCGCGGCGTGGTCCTCCCGCGCGGCAACCGTTCGTACGCCGAGTAATCGCCCTCCCGTGCTCCTCTACGCGGGCATCGACGAAGCCGGCTATGGCCCCATGCTGGGACCGCTCTGCACCGCGATGTGTGTGCTTGCGCTCGAGCCTCGCGCGAACCACCCGCTGCCCGCGGACGGTTCACCACCCGATGTCTGGGCGATGCTCGCCCCCGATGTTGTGCGCACGCCGAAGGAGGCGCGTGCCTCGGGCGGTGTAGCGATCGACGACTCAAAGCGGCTCAAGGGCAGCAACGCACTCAAAACGCGGCATCCGCTCCACCACCTCGAGCGCGGCCTCTTCGCCATGGCCCGAACACTCTGGGGACCCGAGCAGCCCGTTCCAGAGACGGACCGAGAGCTCTGCGCTCGCCTCGGTACGCCGCTCCCAACAGCACCAATGCCGGAATCCAAGCTGACAACCGAGCCCAGTGCCGCCCCACACGAGGCATCGGTCGATGTGCTTGGAGATGTACAGCTGCCGCTTTCCGGCACTCTCGCAGAGCATCGCCTGCTCGGTGCGCGCATCGGCTCGGCCTGCACACGCGCGGGCCTGCGCGTGCTCGATCTGACGTGCATCCGCACCGAGCCGGGAGCGTTCAACGAGCTCCTCGTCCGCCGCGGCTCGAAGGCGGGCGCGTCTTGGGAGGCCGTGCGCCGGCTCATCGCCCGGCTCTGGGCATCGCACGCGGTGCGCGACGCGGAGCAGATCGTCCCGCGACTCGTGCTCGATCGCCAAGGGGCCCGGCGGTCCTACGCCGATCTGCTCCGGGCGAGCGCCCGGGGCATCGAGCGCGTGCAGACCATCGCGCAGACCGATGCCAAAAGCGTCTACCAGCTCGAGGGGTCGGGTAGGCGGCTGCGGGTGATCGTTCAGTCCGAAGCGGAGACGGAGCATTTCCCCGTTGCCCTGGCTTCGATGGCCGCGAAGTACACGCGCGAACTGGCGATGGAGCGCTTCAACCGCGCCTGGTCGGGCCGGCTGCCCGAGCTCAAGCCGACCGCCGGGTACGTGCAAGACGCCCGGCGGTGGCTCGACGAAGTGCGGTCGGCGGGCGTCGCGCAGGAGGCGGAACTCCACGCGCTGATCCGCAAAGCCTGAGCTTCCGCCTGTAGCCACGCGCTACAGTCGGCCATGGCCATCGTGCGGATAGCGTGTTTGGGTGACGTGGTGGGTAAACCGGGCCGGCACGCCGTCCGCTGCGCGGTGCCCGTGCTGCGTGCGGAGCACGGGGTCGACGTGATTGTCGTCAACGGCGAGAACGCGCGCCACGGCAGGGGGCTCCACCCGGTTGGGCTGAGCGAACTCCTCGAGGCCGGCGCCGACGCCGTCACACTTGGCGATCACTGGTTCGACGACGAGCGCCTCGTGACGCCCTTGCGTGACCCCGCGGTGCCCGTATCGATGCCCGTGAACGTCCAAGACCCCGAGGGGGGCGCGCGTTGGACCAAGCTGCCGACGACACCCGCCATCGCGCACGTTTCCGAACCGATCTATGTGCTGTCGGTGATCGGCCGGCTCTTCATGCCCCGTGAGTACCCCGAGCCCTTTGCTGCGGTCGATGCCGCGATCGACGCGATCCGCGAAGAGGCGGCCGACGCGCTCGTGATCGTCGAGATGCACGCCGAGGCGACGAGCGAGAAGGCGGCGTGCGCGTGGCACTGCACTTGGAAGTGGCCCGGCACCGTGGTGGGTGTCACCGGCACGCACACCCACGTACAGACCTCCGACGCGCGCATACTCGAGGGCCATGTCGCGGCCATCACGGACCTGGGCATGTGCGGCGCGCACCGCGGGGTGATCGGCTTCGACGCCGAGAACTCGGCTGCGCGGATCATCGAGCAGAAGCCCAGCAAGCTCATGCCGGCTCAGCACGACATCGCCGCCGACGGGGTGCTGATCGATATCGACACCTCGATGCGCCGCGCGGTGCGTGCTCGGGTGATCTCGATCGCGTGCCCGGACCTGCCCGAGGGCGACTAAGGCCTTGCGGGGCGGTGGATTATGGGCGGGCCCAAGGCCGCACAAGATTCGGGGATTTTCCGGCCGGTCGTGCTATCCTTTGGACCCTTGGGACCGCCGCCTGTGTTTGGCGGTGTTGCCCGTCTCAGCCCTTCTGCAGCCCGCAGAACCGGAAGGCACACACCATGTCGCACCAGACCCTGACCGACCGTCCCGCCGCCCGTGCGCTCGCCCTGAACGGCGGCACGCCCGTCGCCTCCGAGAAGATCCAACTCATCTCGGTCAAGCTCGAGGAGTCGGACATCGAGGCGGCTGTGGGGGTGATGCGGTCGGGCATGCTCGCCCAAGGCAAGCACGTCATGGACTTCGAGGACCGCTTCGCCGGCGTGACCGGCTCGGCCCACGCTGCGGCCTGTGCCAACGGCACCTGCGCCCTGCAGCTCGCCTACGGCGCGCTCGTCAAGCCGGGCGACGAGGTGCTCTGCCCCTCCTGGACCTACATCGCGACGGCTTCGATGCTTGAGGCCGCCGGCGCCAAGATCGTCTGGGTCGATGCCGACCCCCACACGTACAACATCGACGTCGAGCAGGCGCGTGCGAAGGTGACTTCACGCACGACCGCCATCGCAGCCACGCACCTCTACGGCAACCCCGTCGACATCGACGCCGTCGAGAAGCTCGCGGTCGATAAGGGCCTCTCGGTCGTCTACGACGCGGCGCAGGCCCACCTGGCGGAGTACAAGGGCCGGGGCATCGGCCACTTCGGCGACGCCGTCACCTACTCGTTCTACCCGACAAAGAACATGACGACGGGCGAGGGCGGCATGGTGACGACCAACAGCGAAGAGGTGCTGCACAGCATCCGGGCGCTGCGTTCCCACGGCGAGTCGGCGAAGTACGAGCACAGCTCGATCGGCTTCAACTACCGCATGAC
>CAZNUZ010000059.1:0-12327 GCA_964576725.1 uncultured Phycisphaeraceae bacterium | reverse complement strand
CATGCCCGCATCCCTGCGCACCGCCCTGACCGATCGCACCCTCGCCCTCCCCGGCGCCTTCAACGGCCTCTGCGCCCGCATGGTCGCGGAGGCGGGGTTCCCGGGGTGCTACGTCTCGGGTGCTGCGGTGACGGCCTCGTTTGGCGTGCCGGACGTGGGGCTCGTGTCGCTGCCCGAGTTCTGCAACGTGATCGAGCAGGTAAGCCGGGCGAGCGGTCTGCCGGTGCTCGCCGACGCGGACACGGGGTTCGGCGAGGCGGAGATGGTCGCGCGGACGGTCTACGAGTACGCGCGGGCCGGCGCGGGCGGCTTCCACATCGAGGACCAGGTCTTCCCCAAACGCTGCGGCCACCTCGACGGCAAGGCGCTCGTCTCTACCGACCACTTCCAGGAGAAGGTCGCGTGGGCGCGCACCGCCTCGGACGATGCAACCGGCGGCGACTTCGTTGTGTGCGCGCGGACGGACGCTGCGGGCGTCGAGGGGCTTGAGCAGGCCATCGAGCGCGCGAAGGCGTACCTCGACGCGGGCGCGGACATGATCTTCCCCGAGGGGCTGCGCACGGAAGAGGAGTTCGGCAGGGTCGCGCAGGAGCTCAAATCGCACAAGCCCGGCGCGCTGCTGCTGGCGAACATGACCGAGTTCGGCAAGACGCCCATCATCCCGCTGAGCCGGTTCGAGGAACTCGGGTACGACGTGGTGATCTGGCCCGTGAGCACGCTTCGGAGCGCGATGGGCGAGGTCGGCCGGCTGCTTGAAGCGCTGAAGCGCGACGGGCACGTGGAGGCGGCGATGCCGAGCATGCTCGATCGCAAGGGGTTGTACGAGCATCTGGGGTACACGCCGGGCACGCCCTGGAAGTTCCCCGACGCGACGGCGGCGCGCAAGGGCTGATCCGTGTCGCTCCGCCAGCGTTTGTGGTTCGTCGTCGATCAGGCGCCGCAGGGGTCCGGGCTTGAAGGCTGGAGCCGGGCGTTCGATGTCGGCGTGGTGAGCATCATCCTGCTGAGCACGGTCAACTTTGTGCTGGCAACCGAGGCGTCGGTGCGTGAGGCGGCGTTCGGGCTGATCGTCGCGGTCGAGGCGACCACGCTCGGGCTCTTTGTGATCGAGTACCTGCTGCGGGTTGTACTGTGCACGCAGCACGAGGGGTACCGCCACCCGGTCACGGGTCGCCTGCGGTTCATGCTGCGGCCCATGATGCTGATCGACCTGATGGCGATTATCGCGGGGGTGCTGCCCATCTTCGGGCTCGAGTTCGGCGGTTGGGTGCTGGTGCGCTTGGCGCGCCTGGTGAAGCTCGCGCGGTACTCGAAGTCGCTGTCGATGATGGGGCGTGTGCTGCGCGACAAGCGCGAGGATCTGACGGTCGCCATCGGGTTTATTTCGGTGCTGATGGTGGTCGCGGCGACGCTGATGTGGGCGGTGGAGCGCGAGGCGCAGCCGGAGCACTTCGGTTCGGTGCCCGAGTCGCTGTGGTGGGCGATCATCACGCTGACGACGATCGGCTACGGCGACGTGTACCCGATCACCGCTGCGGGCAAGGCGCTCGCGGCGGGCATCTCGCTGCTCGGGATCGGTCTTGTGGGTGTGCCGACGGGCATCCTGGCTGCGGGGTTTACCGCTGAGGCCGAACGCCGGCGGCAAGGCTGACGATCAGCTGGGCGTGCACGGCTGGGCGAGTGCACCGGGCGAGTCAATTGGCGAACAAGTCGGACGAGTAATTCAGGCCGCCTGGTGCTCTTCGGCCGGCAGGTTGGTCGGCGCTTGGGTGTTCGAGACGTTTGCAGGAGCGTTTGCAACAGCTTGTTTGTTCTGCGATCGCCTGCGGGCGTGAGCGCGGACGAGCGGCGCGTAGCACAGGCCGCCAGCGATCGAGAGGGGCAGCCAGATGATCCAAGCGCCGAGCAGCGGGGGGGCACCCTTGATCATCCAGAAGAGCCCGAGGCCCGCGAAGTACATGATGGTCATGTAGCCCAGCGCGAGCCCGGCGAATGGGGGGATGTACTGCTCGTTGGTGGTCGGGTTCGTCATCTTGGGCGATCCGTTGGGAGGGGTGTTTGGATATGTTTGCCCGCGGGCATCGCTGCTCAAGCCCCGCGGGCGGGGGTAGGGGGTGCTCCGGATCGGGCTTGATGTACTCGTGAGTGTGCTTGGGGGCAGACTGGGCGTGCTCGGGGCGGCTGGGGGCAGCGGCCGTCCCTATAGTGCGGCGGCACGGCCCACATGCGCGGCTGCCCGATTCCGACCCAAAACCACACGCACAAGACGAAAGCCAACATCCATGAGCGCGACCGCCACCCTAAAGAACGCCGGCCTCGAGGGCATCTCCGCGGGTAACACCGCCATCTGCTCGGTCGAGCAGGGCGCCCTGATCTACCGCGGCTACGAGATCCACGATCTCGCCGATCACGCCTCGTTCGAGGAAGTGGCGTTCCTGCTTCTCATCGGGCACAAGCCCTCGGCGGAGGAACTCGCGTCGTTCAAGTCTGAGCTCGTGGCGGCCCGCGCGCTCCCGGACGAAGTCGTTTCGTACCTGCGTTCGATGAAGGCGCCCCTTGCCTCGGGCAGCGCGGTGCCGATGGACGTTCTCCGCACCGCGGTGAGCATCCTGGGCAACCTCGACCCGGAGAGCCAGGCCGTCACCCCCGAGGCGAACCTGGGCAAGGCCAAGCGTCTTACGGCGCAGATCCCCACAGTGATCGGCCACATGCAGAACGTGATCGATGGCAAGGACCTCGTCGCGCCCGACGCCTCGCTCGATCACGCGGCCAACCTGCTTTACATGATCACCGGCGAGCGCCCGACCGAGCAGTACGCCAAGGTGATCGATGTCTCGCTCACGCTCTACGCCGAGCACGATTACAACGCGAGCACGTTCACGAGCCGCGTGATCAGCGCCACGCTCAGCGATATGCACGGTGCTGTGACCGGCGCGATCGCCGCCCTGAAGGGCCCCCTGCACGGCGGTGCGAACGAGGCCGCGATGGAGATGCTCAAGGAGATCCGCGCGGATATCGGCGCCGAGAACGACGCCGCCAAGATCGAGGCCTGGATGCACAAGGCCTTCGAGGAGAAGCGCAAGCTCATGGGCTTCGGCCACCGCGTCTACAAGAACGGCGACCACCGCGCCGCGATCCTGCACAACCTCGGCCGGGCCGTCGCGGTGCAGAAGGGCGCTGATGCCATCCGCCTCTTCGAGCTCGGTGAAGAGGTCCAGGCGCTGATGGACCGCGAGAAGAACATTAAGCCCAACGTCGACTTCCCCTGCGGCATGACGTACTTCGTCATGGGCATCCCCGTCCCGCAGTACACGCCGATCTTCGTCGCGGCCCGCATCACCGGCTGGGCGGCGCACATCATGGAGCAGCACGCCAACAACCGCCTCATCCGCCCGGTCTCGACCTACGTCGGTCCTGAGCTCAAGAAGTGGAACGGCTGAGCTCGCACTGAGCCCAGTCAGTGGTGTGCGATTCGGCGCGAAGGGGTGCCGTCTGGTTCGTTCGTAATTGGAAGGATGCTGTAATGCGTGCGCGTTTCGTGTTGGTGTCGTCGGCGCTTGCGCTGGGTGTGTCGCTCGTCTGCGTGCCCGGTCCCGCGTTGGCTTGGGTGCAGGATGACCCGGTCGATCGTGCGATTGCGCAGTACCAAGGAGTCATGGATGCGGCGGGCGAGCGCGGCATGTTCAACGCGATCCAGGCGTCTCAGCACGCCGCCCGCGCCGCGATCGCGGGGATCGACTTTGACACGCTGACGGCTGACCAGATCGGTCGCCTGGCCGAGGCGGGCGTCTTTGAGTACATCCCCGGCGAGCGCCAGCACATCAGCCGCCTCCGCACGCTCATGCGTGTGGAGAGCGCTGAGGGTGCCCACGCCGCTCTGATCCATGCGCGAGCGATGGTCGATGTGTGGGCTGCGCAAGACGGCGGTGATCGCCAGATCGCTCGGGCGTTGCGTGTCTATCTCGACCACGCGCAGGCCGATTCGACCGTGAACCTCCCCGCGGCTTCGGCGCTTGCGGACCACCTCGTTGAGCAGGCGGATTTCTGGGAGAACCTGCGGGCGGGCATGGCGGCCAACGCCGAGCGCCTGCTCGGCTTTGCGAACACCTACGTCGCAGAGGCCGACGCCGACGCATTGGGGCGCGTGAGCAGCGTGCTCAAGGTGTTGGAGATCGCGGGCATCGAGGGCGAGGAGCTCAAGCGAGTCTCACTCAGCGCGACCGTGCGCCTTCGCGAAGAGATCGACGCCGCCGACGGTGTTCAGCGTGACCGGCTGGAGTCCGCGCTGTACGGGCTCGAGAGCCAAACCCGTCTGGCGGGCCTCATCGGTTCGCCCATGCCCCCGATGACGATCCGCTGGTCCTCCAACGACAGCGTCACCAGCATGCGTGATTACCGCGGCAAGGTCGTTGTGCTCGACTTCTGGGCGACGTGGTGCGGCCCGTGCATCATGAGCTTCCCCAGGATCGAGGAACTCCGCCAGCGCTACGAGGGGTACGACGTTGTCATCGTGGGCGTTACAAGCCTTCAGGGCACGCACTACCCCAAGGAGAGCGGCCCCATCAACGTTCAAGGCGACCCCGACCGCGAGTTCGCTCTCATGACCGAGTTCATGCAGGAGCACGCCATGAGCTGGGACGTCGTGTTCACCGAGCAGGACGTCTTTAACGCCGACTTCGGCGTGCGCGGCATCCCACACGTGGCCATCATCGATCCCGAGGGCAACGTGCGCTACAACGCGCTGCACCCGATGGATAATGACAAGGCCGAAAAGATCGACGCGCTGCTCGAAGAGGCCGGGCTCGATACCCCCGCTGGGTAACAAACGGGGGCAGCGCAGCCAGCCTCACTTCCTCCGCCGGGTCGCGGCGCACACCGCACCGAGTCCCGCGAGGAGCGCGGGGCCGGGCCCTGGCACTGTCTGCACCGCCACATCGAAGATGAGGTCGTTGTAGTCCCAGTCGGATCGGGAGGCATCGCGGATGTCTTCGAGGCCGACCCGGTAGATGGTTGAGCCCTCATCCGTGGAAGTCGTGCTCATCACAGTGAAGTGTGCGGGGTCGGTATCGGTGTCGGTGCGGAACGTCTCCCCGTCGGGGATGATCCACACGCCGCGCGTGATGAAGAAGGCAAAGTGCAGCGTCGAGCCGCCCGCAAAGGTGCCGAGCTCAACGGGTGCGTCTACACCTCGGGCAGGGTTGTGATTCGTAAAGAGATCGAGGCCGAGCGGCGTGATGTTGTCCGCGGGAGTGCGCGCGGTGGGCGCGGTCAGGACCCCGCTGTGCTCCGCGCCGAGGAACGAGAGCATCCCGCGCGCCGAAGCGTCTTTGGAGACGTACCGCACCGAGACGCTGCTGGTCTCTCCGAACGAGATGGCGGCGGGTGCGTTCGCGGGCGATCCGGGCGTGAACGAACCGACGGTCGCAGCGATCGCTGAAGCGGCGATGAACTCAAGCATGTGTGTGTCCCTCTCGGTTGTAAGGCCGCGGCTGGTCGTCGCGGTAGGCATCGATCGCCCGGTGACTCGTGCGGTGAAAGGGTCAGAAGCGTTGGGATCACGTCCAAACGGGTACGGCCTGCCGCAGCGAGTGAACGTGCGCCGGTGTTGGGCCTGTGCGCCCTGACGCGATCCAGCGGGTCCGAGAAGCAACCACGATCGGTCGCACACGCACGCGGGTGAGCCCCGTCGCCCGCTGCGGTACACTCCCCGCCCACGGTGACGGCCACCCGTGGTAGGAGCACCGCCCCCATGACGACGAAGCAGACGCCCGCAGGCATCAACGCGCTCCGCGCGATCAACGAAGAGTTCCAACTCGCCGAGCGCGATATCAAGCTCGGCGGCGGCACGAAGGCCATCGAGCGCCAGCACAAAAAGAACCGGCTTACCGCACGCGAGCGCATCGGCCTGCTCCTCGATGATCCCGAGTCGTTCCAGGAGTACGGGCTGTGGGCCGCTCACGGCATGTATGCCGAGCACGGCGGCGCACCCGGCGCGGGCGTGGTGACGGGTGTCGGCCTCGTCGATAACGCGCCGTGCATGATCATCGCCAACGACGCGACGGTGAAGGCCGGTGCGTTCTTCCCGATGACCTGCAAGAAGATCATCCGCGCGCAGACGATCGCGCAGATGGCGCGATTGCCTCTGATCTATCTGGTCGACTCTGCGGGCGTCTTCCTGCCGCTCCAGGAGGACGTCTTTCCCGATACCGACGACTTCGGCCGCATCTTCCGCAACAACGCGGTGATCAGCGCCGAGGGCATACCGCAGATCGCAGCGATCATGGGTTTCTGCGTCGCGGGCGGCGGGTATCTGCCGGTGCTGTGTGACACGCTCCTGATGACCGAGGGCTCGGGCCTGTACCTCGCGGGGCCGGCGCTGGTGAAGGCCGCCATCGGGCAGGAGGTCTCCGACGAAGAGCTCGGCGGTGCCGCGATGCACGCCTCTATCTCGGGCACCATCGACTTCAAAGAGCCGGACGACCCCAAGTGCATCGCGCGCCTACGCTCGATCATGGAGAAGCACGACGCGGTCGTGCGCATCGACTCGGACAACGAGCACGCCCCGTCCGTGCGCGACGCGAGCGACGTTTACGACCTCTACCCCGCAAAGCCGGGGGCGCAGTACAACATCCGCGACGTGCTGGCGACCGTCGTCGACGCCAACGGCAACGGGGAGGCCGACCTCGACGAGTACAAAGCGGACTACGGCCAGTCGCTCTACTGCGCGTACTCCTCGATCGGCGGGCACAGCGTCGGCATCCTCGCCAACCAGAAGTCCGTCACCCAGCGGGCCATGCCCGGCGGCAAGACGGGCCCCTCGCACTCGGTCAACATGCCGGGCGTCATCTACGACGATTCGGCGGACAAAGCGGCCCGCTTCATCATGGACTGCAACCAGAGGAAAATCCCCCTCGTCTTCATCCACGACACGACGGGCTTCATGGTCGGCCGCGACTCCGAGCAGCAGGGCATCATCCGCTCGGGCGCCAAGATGGTGAACGCGATGAGCAACAGCGTGGTGCCCAAGATCGTCCTGATCCTCGGCGACTCGTACGGCGCGGGGAACTACGCGATGTGCGGCCGCGCCTTCGACCCCTACCTCACCCTCGCCTGGCCCGGCAGCAAGTGCGCCGTCATGGGCGCAGCACAAGCCTCGGGCGTGCTCGCGATGATCGAGGAGCGTTCCCGCCAGCGCAAGGGCGAAGAGATCGACAAGGCGACGCAGGAAGAGATCCTCGCCGCCGTCCGCGCGAGCTACAACGAACAGCAGGACATCCGCCACGGTGCCGCCCGTGGCTGGGTCGATCGCATCATCCAGCCGCACGAGACCCGCAAAGAGCTCCTCGCCGCCCTCGAAAGCACGCGCGGCTGGCAGCACAGCGAGTTCAAGACGGGCGTGCTGCAGACCTGAGCACGGGTGCATGTTGGGCCCGCTCCGTACACTACGGGCATGACACCACCCAGCGCATCGGAAACGAATCGCGTCCGCATTACCGACGTCGCTCCTCGTGACGGCTTGCAGAACGAGCAGGCGCCGGTGTCCGCTGCGGAGAAGATTGCGCTTGTCGAGGCGCTGGCCGCGACGGGCGTGGACGAGGTCGAGGTGACGTCGTTCGTGAACCCGAAGCGTGTGCCGCAACTCGCCGACGCGGCCGAGGTGTCGGCTGGTGTCGCCGGGTTTGTCGAGGGCGTGCGCATGGTCGCGGGCGAGCTGCCGCGTGATGCGGGGCGTGTGGCCCGGGGATCGTTGCCGACGTTTAGTGCGCTGGTGCCCAACGCGCGTGGGCTCGAGGGTGCGCAGGCCGCGATCGAAGGCGGGCTCCCGCTCAAGATCGCGCTCTTCGCATCGGCGACGGAGGGGTTCAGCAAGGCGAACACCGGGGGCACGATCGCGGAAGTGCTCGAGCGTTTCCCGCCGGTGCTCGCGGGGGCGAAGGAGCTCGGCGCGCCGGTGCGGTTGTACGTCTCGTGCGTCGTGGCGTGCCCGTTCGACGGGCCGACCGACCCCGCCCATGTTGCCGATGTGTGCGCACGGTTGGAGGCGATGGCGCAGGCCTCCGGTTTGCAGCGAGGCTGGGGCGAGGGCGAATACGAACTCGACCTCGGCGACACGATCGGAGTCGCAAGGCCCGACGACATCGCGGCCCTCTTCTCTGCGCTCCCGAGCGATGCGCTGTCCGCCACCACGCTGCACCTGCACGACACCAACGGGGGGGCGGCGGACTGTGTCAAGACCGCCCTCGCGCTGGGCGTGCGCTCGTTCGACGGCGCCGCCGGCGGCCTCGGCGGGTGCCCCTTCGCGTCCACGCCCGGCAAGCGGGCTCCGGGCAATATCAGCACGGAGACACTCGTACGCACGGTGCACGAGGCGGGCTACGAAACGGGCGTAGACGAGACGCTGCTCGCGGAAGCGGGGCGCATGGCCGCCGGTCTCCGAGGCGGCGCCGGGGCATGATGCTCGACTTTGATGATCTGCGCGAGCCCGATGTGCTGCTCACGGGCGAGAGCGTAGTGCTGCGCCTGTGGGTGCTCGGTCGCACCGGCGGGGGCGCGGGTGTGCTGCACATAGTCGCGCGGTGCGAGGGGAATGGGCGGGGCGGGGCGTGCAGCGGTGATGTTCCGCCTCACCGCTTCAACGCGTTCAGAGAGGCACTCGATGATCTCGGGCTCGCCGGCGTGGCGCGGCTCGATGCGCACGACGCCGGCCTCCTGATCGTTGTCGAGGTGGGCGCCAGCGCGTGCGCTATCGAGGCGAGACTCACGAGTGATACGGGTCACGCCGAAATGTTTTCGTTCGCAGTGCCCAAGGGCGCGCTGCACGAGCTCGCAGCGGGGCTCGAGCGCGTGCTGCGAGCGCACCCCGGTTGAATCGAGTTGGTTTGCCGGGTCGATCGTGAAGAGGACGTATCACGACACACCCGCTTCGAGAAGCTTGCAGTCTGCTTGAGTTTGGCTATTGCTCGTTGCACTCTCTGGTGTGCAGCGTGGGGGGGCGGGGGGTAGTCTTGTCGCATGATCCGCGTCGAACGAGTCCCTCAGCTCCCAGGTGTCGTGCAGATCGTTCTCGATCGGCCGGAGAAGCGCAACGCGCTCACCAAGGAGGCGATCCGCACCATGACGGACGCGGTGCGCGCGTGTGAGGCGCAGGACGATGCGCGGGCGATCCTGCTGCGCGGCGAGGGTCGTGTCTTTTCCGGCGGGTTCGACCTCGCTGCGTGTGTGGATGATCCCGGCGAACTCGGGCGCCTGCTCGAAGAGCTGGGGGCCCTGATCGCTGCGGTGCGGGGTTCGCGCTGCCCGGCGGTGTGCGCAGCCCAGGGGGCTGCCCTGGCCGGTGCGTGCGCACTCGCGGCGGCGTGCGATTTCGTGATCACGCACTCGGATGCGAAGATCGGCTACCCGGTGGTCCGCATCGGTGTGAGCCCCGCGGTGAGCGCACCGCCTCTCATCGAGGCGGTCGGAGTCGGGGCTGCACGCTCGCTGCTACTCGATCCAGCGATCGTTCCGGGCGAGCGTGCGCACGAACTCGGGCTCTCTGCGTTGTGTGTGGACATGCCCGAGGACGTCGTTCCCCGCGCACAGATCGAGGCCGGCAAGCTCGCGAAACTCCCGCCCGTGGCCCTCGCGCGCACGAAGCAGTGGCTATGCGCGATCGATCAGGAGTGGGAAGCCAGGCACACACGGGCTCTGCGGGCGAGTCTCGCGCTCGTGGGCAATGATGAGCAGCGGAGCATGCTCGCAGCGGCGATGAGGCCGCGCTCGGAGAAGGACCACGCATGACACAGATGGAGAACGCAGACCGATGACCGATATCGCCCCGCTCACGATCGATGGCCGTGTTGCGACGCTCACGCTCAACCGGCCCGAGAAGCGCAATGCGCTCTCGCGCGATCTCATTGCCGCGCTTCAGGCGCGTGTGGATGAGGTGCGTGCGCAGCCCGAACTCTCGGTGCTTGTCCTCCGCGGCGACCCGGTCTTCTGCGCGGGCATGGACCTCAAAGCGGTGCTCAAGGAGCCCGGCGCCCCGTTCGAGTTGCTCTCGGGGATCGCTGAGCTGTCGATTTCGTTGCGCACGCTGGGGCAGGTCGTGGTGGGGGATGTGCGGAAGGCGGCGATCGGCGGCGGGTGCGGGTTGGTTGGTGTGTGTGATCTCGCGGTGACGCACCCCGACGCCAAGCTGGGCTACCCTGAGGTGGGGCTCGGCGTGTGCCCCGCGGTGGTTGCGCCGTGGCTGGTGCAGGGCGTGGGGATGGGGCGTGCGCGTCGGATCCTGCTCCAAGGCGGGACGATGTCGGGGCAGCGCGCGTACGAGATGGGGCTCGTCTCGCACTGCGTTCCCGCCGCGGAGATGGACGGCCTGCTGAGTGAGATGACCGGCCGGCTCGCCGATGCGGGCCCGGCTGCTCTGGCGGCGACCAAGGGGCTGCTCAACGAGTTGGAGGAGCAGCAGACCTACGCCGCCGTCCGCGCGGGGGCCCGCGTGTCGGCCGACGTGATCGCAGGCCCGGAGGCGCAGGAGCGTCTGGGCAAGCTCTACGGCTGAACGATGGTGGTGTTCGGGAGCGAGCGGTCCGATAGCGAGGGTGCGTTGCGGCCAGGTAAAGCGTTACACCTGCCGAAGCATGTGCTGTGAGAGCGAAGCATGCCCGATGCTTCGAAGGCCATCGCCCCTTGGGGCATCCCTTGATTCGATGTGGGTGCGGTCTGGTCTTGACGGCCGGCGTACTATGGGCCCATGAGCGTGCAGACGACGGTATTGCCCTTCGAGATCGAAAGCGACGGCCCGTACGCGGGCGTGGTGACGATCACCCTCGACCAGCCGGGCCGACCCGTTGTGGTGCTCGATTACGCCCTGCTCCGCTCGCTCGACGCGACCCTCGACGCGATGGAGGCGCAGATCGGTGACGATCTGGCTGGGCTCGTCCTCGCCTCGGCTGCCCCACGAGCATTCGTCGCGGGCGCGAACCTGACCGAGATCATGGATCTCGACGATCAGGGCCTAGCGGCCTACCTCGAGTTCGGCGCCTCGGTCTTCCACCGCATCGCGATGTACCCCGTGACTTCGGTGGCAGCGATCCACTCGACGGTCCTGGGCGGCGGGCTTGAGCTGGCGATGCACTGTGATTTTCTGCTCGGTGCCGAGCCGGGCGAGCGCGAGTATCAGGTCGGGCTTCCCGAGGCGGGGCTCTCGATCTGCCCGGGGTGGGGGGGGACGAACCTGCTCCCCGCCCGTATGGACGCTGCGGAGGCGATCCGCCTGACCGCGACGGGCCAGACACTCAAGACCCGGGCGGCCCACGAAGCAGGGATCCTCTCCGAGTTGGTGCCCGCCGAACGGCTCCTCGAGCGTGCGAAAGAGGTCGCTTCGATCTCCCAGCAGCGTGCGCGGGTCCAGCCGCTTTGCATCTCGGATTCGAAGCGGATCGAGGCGGCCCACGAAGGCCTTGAGGCCATCCGGGGCGCACTCCCGCAGACGCAGGCTGCTCAGGCGGTGCTGTCGTGTGTCGAGGTCGGCCTTGAGAAGGGCTGGCGCGACGCTTTGGAGCTCGAGCGAACAGAACTTATTCGCCTGCGGAACTCGGAAGAGGGCCGGGCGGCGATTACCGCGTTCTTCGAGAAGACCTCGAAGAAGTAGCGATTGTGTGCGAGTCGGGCCCGGGCCGAGCGTCGCCGGCCTCCGCATCTGCCCTTTGTTCCTGCGACGCGATTCGATCCAGGTGAATGACACATGTCGCAGATGAAGGCCGACCTCAAGAACATGAAGGGCATCTCGCAGAAGGACCAGCAGATGCTGGCCGAGGCCGAGACGCTCATGGGCCCGGACCCCGAAGAGCTGGGCTTTGTGAAGAACCTCTTCTGGGGCCACCTGCGGGAGGAGATGGCCTTCCCGTACCCGACGCAGGACGCCGAAGAGACCGCCCGCTGCGACCAGCTCATCGCCGAGCTCGACGAGTACCTGCGCAACGAGCACCCCTCGATCCAGATCGACCAGGAGCAGGAGATCCCCCGTTGGGCGATCGACCGCCTCTTCCAGATGGGCGTCATGGGCATGACGATCCCGCGGGAGTACGGCGGCCTGGGCCTGGGCATCACCTCGTACGTGAAGGTGCTCGAGAAGATCGGCGAGTACTGCGGGAGCACCGCGGTGCTTGTTTCTGCGCACCAGTCGATCGGCTGCAAGGCCGTCATGCTCTTCGGCAACGAGGATCAGAAGAAGTGGTGGCTCCCTCACCTCGCTAAGGATTGGGTCAGCGCTTTCTGCCTGTCGGAGCCCAACGTCGGTTGCGACGCGGGCGGCCAGGCGACCCGCTGCGAGCTCACAGAGGA
>CAZNUZ010000058.1:0-12828 GCA_964576725.1 uncultured Phycisphaeraceae bacterium | reverse complement strand
AGGACCGCTTCTGGGAGAAGCACAACTGCATCCTCACCGAGGGCTCGGGCCAGCCGACCCGCGGCGTGCGCCGCATGCTCCAGCGCCTGCACGACGAGCTGGGCCTCCCCATCTACTGCCTCCTCGACTGCGACCCGTGGGGGCACTACATCTACTCTGTCATCAAGCAGGGCTCGATCTCGCTCGCGTACGAGAGCCAGCGCATGGCGATCCCCGAGGCGAAGTTCCTCGGCATCCGCGCGATGGACTACGACCGCTACAACCTCTCCGACGACGTGCAGATCGCCCTCAACGACCGCGATATCACACGCGCGAAGCAGATCGCCGACTACCCGTGGTTCGCGGGTAAAAAGCCGTGGCAGCTCGAGATCAAGAAGATGCTGAACAACGGCTTCAAGATGGAGGTCGAGGCGCTCATTACCAAGGACATCAGCTACGTGACCGAGGTGTACGTCCCCGAGCGACTCGCAGCCAAAGACTGGCTGGACTAACCGCCATGGGACTCTTCGACGGCACATCTCTCGAACGCCCCGTCACGTGCGCACGCTGCGAGAAGACGCTCGACGAGTGCGCCTGCCCGCGCGATGCTTCGGGCGACGTCCGCGGCCCCGAACAACAGTCGCCCCGCGTCCGCAGAGAGAAGCGGCGCGGCAAGTGGACGACGATCGTCTTCGAGCTCGACCCCGTCGCCACCGACTTCAAGGCGCTGCTGAAAGAGCTCCGCACCGGCCTCGGCACGGGCGGGGGCGTCGACGGCGAGACGCTTGTGATCCAAGGCGATCACCGCGACAAGGTCGTTGAGAAGCTCAAGAAGATGGGCTACCAGGCGAAGGCTGCGGGCGGCTGAGAGCCGCTGTGGCGTTGAGAGCTCAAGAACAAGCTAGGAGATCAGCACGTTCTCCAACGGGAGTTCGGGCCAGAGCCCCGCGAAAGTGCCCGCGACGAGCAGCGCATAAATCACGCCGTCGACGAGGTTGGTGATCATGCCCCGGCGGGGCGTGAGGTTGTAGACCGAGTGCGGCAGGCCCATGGTTGCAAACGCGAGGCCGCTCGCGATCCCGGTGAAGGCAAAGACGTCCCAGTACGCCGCCCCGGCGCCGAAGGTCTTGGAGGCGAGGAAGGCCGTCGCGGCGCAGACCGCGAGGTTGAAAGCGAAGGTGATGCCCAGGTTCTTCGCGAAGTTGGGCTTGCCCGCGGGCACGGACAGCACGCCCCACGGCCCGCTTTCCCACCGCGCCTTGAACTCGTCGGACTGCATCTCAGCGCCGGTGTTGCAGTTGGGCCACATGTATCGGCCCGGCGAAAGACTGTGCTTCTTGAGGTCGGCGGTGAAGGCCGCCTCGTCGGGCAGCACCTTCATGTCGGGGTTGTGCCAGCCGGGTATACACATCCATAGCACCGCGCCCGCCGCGAAGACGAGCACCGCGCCGAGCACAACGGGCAACCAGAGATCGAGCATCGGGGTCACGGGGGGGGCTCCTGTTCTCCCCCGAGCACGCTCACAGCCTACATCAGAAGCCGTTCTCGATCACGACTTCGTCGTAGCCGAGCTGCCCGGGCTTGGGCCAGACGTCCTTGGTGCTCTTGCCGATGGCGATGAGCGGGCCCATGCAGTGGTCCGCGGGGAGCTTGACCATCTCGGCGAGCTTGTCGATATCAAAGCCGATCATCGGGCACGAGTCGTAGCCCATCGACTTGGCGGCGAGCATGATCGTCTGCATCGCCATGCCGATCGACCGCTGCGCCTCGTCGCGCTGGAGCTGCTCGCGGCCCTCGTGGAAGGGGCCCATCCACCCGACGAGCAGATCGCTGACCTCTTGCGGCGCGTTCTGCCAGTACCGCTCGGGCGACTTCTTCCACGCGTCGACGTCCGCGGTCATCAGGATGAGCACGCTCGCGTCGGTCAACTGCGCCTGATCGTTGCCGATCGCGCGGACCTGCTGGCGGAGCTCGGGGTCTTTGATGACGACGAAGCGCCAGTGCTGGATGTTGAACGAAGTGGGCGCCTGCATGGCGGCCTCGAGGATCTTGCGGAGATCCGCGTCGGGCATCTGGTGGTCGGGGTCGAAGTGCTTGTAGCTGCGGCGTTGGTAGATGGCGTCGAGGGTGTCCATGGTTGCTCCGGTGTTGCTGATCGCCCGCGGAGGGCACTGGTCGCGCGTGAAACGAATCGCTCGTTCAGATTACCACGCGGGCGTGGCCCGTTATTCCCGACGGGGCCATGAAAAAGGGCCCCGCGTGGGGCCCTGGAGCAGGTCGGATGAGTGATCGTGGGTGTCCGATCAGGCGCGGCGTCGACGCATGCCGGCGAGGCCCGCGAGGCCGAGTGCGGCGATAGCGCCGGGGGCGGGGACGCTCGTCGCGTTGATGAACCGGAAGCTCGCGCCGCCCTCGAGGACCACACCATCGGGACCGGTGCGGTTCAGGACGATGCCGTGCGAGAAGAGGATCTCGCCGTTGCCGAGCTCGAAGGCTGCACGGGGACCAAGATTCGCCGTGCCCGCAACGATGCCGACGTCGGTGCCGTCGTTCATGAACTCGTAGACGCCCGAGGGCTGGGAGAAGCCGCCGACGATCAGGTTGCCGTTGGCGCGGAGGTTGATCTGCTGCGGCTGATCGACGCCGGTCACACCGTCCGAAGTCACGAAGGCGCCGTTGTAGGTGCCGTCGGTGTCGTAGATGTAGATGCCGTCGTTGCCGGTATCCGAGTTGGTGACGTAGAGCTGGCCGCCGATGTTCTTCACATCCCAGTAGCTCGCGTCGCCGGCATCGACGCCGATGAAGGAGCCGGTGATGGCGCCCGTCGCGACGTCCATCGTGATGATGCCTTCGCTCTGGCCGCCGGGCACGTCCGAGTCGCTGGCCTGCGCGATGTACGCCACACCGTCGACGACTTCGAAGCCACGGATGTTGTTGAGCTGGCCATCACCGGAGGCGGCATCCACGCCGTAGTTGCCGAGGAAGCCACCGTTGAGGTCGAATCGCCAGATCCGGTCGGCGACCTGATCCGTCACCCAGAACTCGCTGCCGACCTGCATCGCTTCGATGGGGGTGATACCGCCGGTGTAGTTCACCGAGGCGGCTGCTGCACCGATGTCCAAGAAGTTGCCGTCCACCACCGAGCCGTCCTGCGAGTTCAGCAGGAGCACACGGTCGCCCGTCGACTCGGCGACGAGGAGGAACTGAGCCGACGCGGCCTGCGCACCGGCAAGCGCAGCGATTGCTGCGATCAATACGGAACTCTTCATCTGATCTCTCCCTGTGAGGAAAATGAAAATGGTGCCCCGTTTCCGGGGGTGAACCGCCAACATAGCACAACGCATCGGAATTGCTGGGCGAACTCGCGAAGACGCCCGGGCGCGCGACGCGATCACTGCATGCCGGGATAGCCCAGTCTCTCTAGCCTGCCAGACGAGACGGCTTCGAATCGGGCCGTAAGTTCTTGATTGAAGTGCGCTTGCCACCCGCCGGCCTCGCCCGAGCGGAAGAAGGCGTCGCCTCCCGCGCGTTCGACGGTTTTTGCAAACGTGTGGCGGTCGATCATCGCCCTCAGGCGTTCTTCACTCAGCGCGAGGCCGAGATGGCCCGTGAGTCGCCGCATCTCCTCGAGCGGCTGGGACTTGAGTGACTCGTAGCTCGTGAGGGCGACGAGTGGGCCGACCTGAGCCTGCCACCCCAGCGCCCAATCGAGCATGCGGTCGAGGAGCACGTCGATGTAGAGCCCGATGCGCTGCTCGATGCTCATGCCTTGGGCGTCCTGCGCAAAGGCATTCTCCGGACGGGCGGCCACGAAGTGCGCCCAACTGACCGCGAGATCGCGCGGATCTCGCTGGAGCACAACGAAGGGCCGGCCCAGCGCGTCGAGAATCTCCAGGTTGCGCGGCGTCGGCGCGGTGTGCGACTTGCTCACGGTGTACCCCGCGGGTGGTTTTCGCATCTCGGCCTCGTCGAGATCGTGGAAGCCGGGCTCCTTCATCGTGTGCCGTTGGAGTGATCGCGGGGCCCAGCGGTGGTAGCCGGGCGTCTCGAGCAGCATGCGCCAGAGCCACGTCGAGCCGCTCTTGGGCTGAGCGATCACGAGCAGGTTGCGGTGCGGGTACGCGTACAGGCGGGATTCGATCTCGCGTTGGATGCGCCGGAAGGGCTTCCCGCGCAGGAACGTGGGCGTGCGCCTGGGCGTCTGCCGCTCGGGCATGCGCCCGCCGGGGCGTTCGGCGCTCACCAGTCGAGCCCGCTCTCGTAGCCCAGTTCGATGAGCCGCTGGCCGCCCACGCGTTTGAACGCCTCGATCTGCTCGGGCGAGAAGTGGTTGCGCCAGTCTCCCGAGATGCCCTTACGGTTGAACTGCTTGCCGTCGCCCTCGCCGGGCTTGCGCCCGGTCGCACGCTCGAAGCTGTGCTTCTGCGTGATCGCTTCGAGCATCTCGTCGGTCCATCGCAGGGCGAGGTGTTCGGCGACCCGTGCCATCACGCTGCGGACGTCGGCGAGCATCTCCTCGTAGCGCACGAAGAGGCCCTGCCCCGCGGGGAGCTCTTCGTCGATCGCACGGCGCCACCCCAGCGCCCACTGCGACTGCTTGGGCAGCACACGCTCGATATAAAACGAGATGCGCTCCTCCACACCGAGCTCGACCGCCTCGGGCCAGCCCCAGTGGCTCCGCCCGGGCAGGCCTACGTAATACGCCCAGCTCACCGCGAGGTCACGCGGATCGCGGCAGAGCACGACGAACGGACGAGCCGTTGCCCGCACCACGTTCACGTTCTCGCGCGTCGCCATCGTGTGCGACTTTGTGATCGTGTAGCCGACGGGCGGGGGCACGAAATCCTCCTGGCGGAGATCGTGCGGCAGGCCGAGCTTCACCGTCTCGGGGACCCACTTCAGATAGCCCGGTGTCTCCATGACCATGCGCAGGAGCCACGTGCTGCCCGACTTAGGCTGACCGATGAGCAGCAGGTTCCGATGCGGGTAGTCGTACGCGCGCTGGGCGATCGCCCGCTGCACAAGGCGCAGGGGCTTCCCACGCAGGCGTTTGGGGACAATGGCCCGGCGGGCCTTCGCTATGGCGGTGCGCGGCGGCATGGCAGCATCCTACCCGCCCCGCGAGTCAGAGCCCGCTCAGGCCACGATGATCCCCTCGCGGATCGCAAAGCGGGCGATCTCCACGCGGTCGTGGATCTCCAGCTTCTTCATGAAGTTGGTGCAGTGCTTGTCCACCGTCTTCACGCTCAGCTTCAGCCCCGCTGCGATTTCCTTCTTCGACATGCCCGATGCCACGAGCGCGAGCACCTCGATCTCTCGCTCGCTCAGGGTCGACGCCCTGGTGCGCCCGTTCGCCGAGAGCCGTGCGCCGCCCTCGTCGATGACGATCCGCGACAACACCCGCTCGGAGTACGACGTCCGCCCCGAAGCGATCGAACGCAGCGACTTCAGCAGATCGTCCTTCGAATCGAGCTTGGTCAGGAACCCCGAGGCCTCGATCTTGAGCGCACGCTCGATGTGCCGGTCCTGGATGTGTCCGGTCAGGAAGACCGGCCTGACCGCCGGGCAGTGGCTCCGGATCGTGCGGACCGCGTCGAAGCTCGAGACGCCCGGCATGTCGATGTCCATGATGACGATGTCGGGGTGCGTGCGCAGCGATGCGGAGATCGCCTCGTCTGCATCAGAGCACTCGGCGACCACAGCGAAGTCGGTGGTTGATTGCAGGACCGCGACGACCCCGTTGCGCACGAGCGCGTGATCGTCCGCGATGACGATCCGTGATTTGCGGGGCAGCGCCGGCTTCACGCTCGCCCCCCTCCTCCGCCAGAGCCGACAGCGTCGCGCAGCGCCGCACGCAGCTCCGCCAGGCCGAAGGGCCGGCGCAGGTGCGCTCCAGCGTGCTGTGACTCTGTTTTGTGCGGCTCGATCACCACCGTCGGCAGGCTCTCCGGTTGGCTATGCGCCTCTTGACCGAAGACCACCGCAAGATCAGCGTCCGCTCGGGGGGCTGCTTCGTCATCGAAGACGTGGTGGCCCGACGACTCGAGCATCCCGACGATGTGCTCGCGTTCCCGGCCCTCGGGGTAACGCACCACGATCTTGAGCGGGGTATCCGCCGCCCCATCGAGCGCGGCCGACTGCGCGATCGGTAGACACAGTCTGAACGTGGCACCACTGCGCGAATTCCGCACGAGATGCAACGATCCGCCGTGACTCTGCGCGATGGCCCTGCAGAGCGCGAGCCCGAGCCCGGTCCCTTGGCCGCGGGGCTTCGTTGAGACAAAGGGATCAAAGAGCGTCGACTCGAGTTCCGCGGGTACCCCGGGCCCGTCGTCGATGACGTCCACACAAACGCTGCCGGGGACGCGCTGCGAGCACATCACCACACGCACACGGCTCGGAGTCTGATCGCCACGAGACACGATCGCGTCGCGCGCGTTCGTCACGAGGTTGACAAAGACCTGGCTGCACTGGGTCTGGTTCCCCGCGACCGCGATCGGGCTGTTTCCGGTCGGCGACTCGATGCTGACCTGCGCCGCATCGCCCACGAGTGCGCGGAAGAGTGGCTCCTGATCCTGCAGGGTCGCGCGGATGTCGAAGACGCGGCGTTCGATCAGATCGGGCGTGCCCAGCATCCGGAGCGACGCGGTCAACGCCTCGGCGTGATCGGTCGCTTCGCGGATCGCGTCGAGCGGATCATGGGCCGGATGCCCCTCTGCGAGCAAACGCTCGGCCTGGCTCGCCCGACTCGAGAGCGAGAGCACCAGGTTCCCGAAGTCGTGGGCGATGCCCTGGGCGAGGACACCGATGGTGCGCAGCCGCTCGGCATCACGGGCGGCGCTCTCGGACTCGTGCTCGCTGGTGCGGTCGGTAAGCGAGAGCACCAGGCTGCGATCCTGCTCGTCAGAAAAGACCGCGATGCGGATGAGGCGTTCGCCCCGCTCGGGCAGCTCGACCTTGACTTCCGACCATTGGTTTGTAGATGTGCCGATCGCGAGTTGCGCCAGGCGCTGCCCCTCACGCGCGATCGCGGGAGGCACAAAGTCGGCCAGCGGCCGGCCGCCCACGCGCGCGTTGAGCGAGACGCCCACCATCTTCCGGAACGAGATGTTGAGTCGCTCGATGCGCAGGTCCGTGCGCACCAGCGCGATCGCGTTGGGCGAGATCGCGAAGAGCCGGTTGAGCCTGTGCGCTGCCCGGCGCATGTCCGTGATGCAGTGCTCGGTCACCTGCAGCGCGGGCGCTCCGTCGAACTCGATCGGAGTCACGACACGGTCGACCAGGCGCAGCTCGCCTCCGACCGTGCGCAGCGTGTGCTCCGAGCGCTCGAACTCGGTCGAGTCGATCTCTTCGCCATAGACCGATTCAAAGCGCCGGCCAACGAGCGAGTCGCCGGGCTCGACATCGTGCAGCGAGTGAGCCGCTGCGTTGGCGTAGACCACTACGCCGCCCGCGTAGATCACCATGCTGTCCGGCGCCGCGTCGATGAGATCGCGGTAACGGTGCTGGGATGCTGCGAGCGCGCGGACCGCCTCCGCGCGCTCGAGCTCTGCGCCGATGCGCTCGGCGGCCACAGTCAGGACCGCCACCACACGCTCCGGGTCGCTGATGCGCTCCTGCGACAACCCCGCCACGAAGCCCAGCTGCGCCCCCTTGGCCGTATGGATCGCGACGCCCACGTAGGACTCCGCCCCCCACTCAATCGCGGGCTTGTCGTCGGGATACTTTTCGCACAGGCGCTCGGGCACGCACTCGAGCTGCTCGCTCACGACCACCTCGCAAGGCGTGCCCGCGAGCGGGTAGGGTGTGTCTACGGGAAGCGGGATAGATGCGTGGTGCGCGATCACGTGCGCGAGGCCCGGCTCGGACGGGTACACACGCTCGATGCCCACCCAGTCGAGCCCCGCGTAACTCGCCAGACGCTCGCAGAGATCGCTCAGATAATCACGCTCGGGGTTGAACGAGATCGTGTTAATCAGCGCGTTGAGCTCGGCGGAGATCGCTTGCCCGTCCGCGCGTTCACGTACGGCGTTCATACCAGCGCGGATACCCTGCACCGTCGCAGCGGGTGGATCGCAACGCACGCCAGGACGTTCAGAGGGGCACGGGGTCATGGTGCTGCTCCTAGACACACGGCCTGATACAAGCGATGTGCCAGCTTTTAAATGTAGCACGCCTTCCCAGATTCACAAAGCAGAATTCAGATCGCCAGCAAACGCTGCTTAGGGAGCAAGGAAGTTCGGCCGGATCTCGAGTTCGCCCTGCACTGAGACGCCCGCATCGAGGTTCACGAAGCCCCTGCCGAAACCGTCGGCGGTGACGTTGACCCGCCCGATCGTGAAGCCGGCCACGCCGAAGGGCGCGCCCGCACCGAAGTTGGTGTTCGCAAGCTGCACGAAGGGGAGTTGGCCGCCCACGATGAAGGAATCGACGAAGCCCTCGTCGGACGCGCCGTCTGTACCCCGCACGATGACCTCGCCCGCTGTCGAGTTGGGGTTGATCGCGCCGGGCGCAGCGAACCCGGTGAGCGCCGCCGTGGAGCCGACGTACACGCCCGAGTCCTCGACGGCCCCGAAGCGGAGCGAGTCGACGTTGCCGCCGACATAGATCTCGCTGCTGAGCAGCCGGCCGCCGATGTCGATCGAGCCCGCCGCCTTGTCCGCGAAGAAGAAGAGCTGGAAGAAGCGCACTTCCGACTCCTCGACCCCGTCGCCCACTCGGAAGTCGCGGTTGTCTCCGAGCTGGATGTTGCTGTCCTCGATCGAGCCGGCAATACGGAAGACACGGACGTTGCTGATCGTGGTCGTCGCGGAGTAGTCCCCCGCGTCGTCGATGCGAGCAGAGCCGGTGGTGCGCAGGAAGCGCATCTCGCTCGCCTGAACCGAACCGCCGTCCCAAGAGACCGCGGTGAGATCGCGCACGCTGCCGCTGGCGAGGAACTCGGTCTGCACAACCTGCTTGAAGCGCAGCGAACCGAAGTCGGTGCCCTGGATGCTCGAACGCGCGATGTCGCCGCCCAGCTTGAAGTTGCGGCTCGCGGTCGCGAGGGTGATATCCGAATCGCTGACGTCCCCGCGCACGCGGAAGACGCGCGTCTCGAAGGGGCCCGCTGAGCCGATGCTGACCTCGCCCACGAGGGCGCCGGGTGAGACGACGAAGGTGCGCAGGCCGCCCAGGCTGATCTCGGCGCCGTCGATGTCGGCGGCGCGCAGCGTGATGGACGAGCCCGTTACACCAGCGGTGAAGTTGATGAGATCGCCCGCGCGGAACCGCTCGAGATCGCCGACCACATCGAGCGTCCAGCCCGACGAGCCGCCCACACGCACCGGCCCGACGTTGCCGACGATGTTCCACTGCGAGCGCAGGACGTCGCCCGTGACGCGCACGGAGCCGAGCGCCTCGGTCGTCGTCTCGCTGAGCCTCAGCGCGCCGATGAAGTCGCCGCGCACGCGAAGCGAGCCGATCGAAGGAGCATCGATGGTGGACTGCTGGGTATCGAAGCGTACGAAATCATCGGCCCGGAAAGACGAGATCGGTGATTGTGTGACGAGCACCACATCCCGTGCGTCCGCGAAGCGGGCGGACATGCTGTCGTTGTCGTCGGCGAGCGGTCCCGTCCGGAAGTCGGCGTCGCGCGCGAGCCCGTCGACGCGGAGGCTCGCCAGGCCGCCGGGCACGAAGACGTCTGCGCCCTCCACGCCCGCGCGCAGGCGGAGGGAACGCGACTCGCCATCGGCGATGAAGATCGCGGTGTTGTCGGCGAAGTCGCCGTCGGCGTCGATGTCCTCGGGGAGGAGGGTGTTGTCCGCGAGCAGGACGCCGTTGAGCATCGCGCCCGTGATCGAGTGGCGGATGTCGATCGACTGCACCGACGCGTTGGAGACGACGAACGCAAGGTTGCCGTCGTCGGCCCGGCGTGCGTCGGTGATCGAACCGACCGCCGTCGCCCCCGATATCTGGATGCCGATCGGCTCCGGCAGGGCCGCGATGATGCGCACAGAGTCGACCGCGCCGCCCGAACCGAAGCGCACGCGCACGAAGTCGTTGATGTCGCCCAAGGGGTCGCCCGAGAGCGAGTAGAAGGTCACGCGGGCGTCGGAGTTGTCCGCGGTCACGGAAACGATCTCATCGGTGTCGAGCTGGCCGAAGGGCTCGTCGGAGATCTCGAAGAGCTCGGAGACGCGCAGGACCTGCACCAGATCGCGGCGCATGAGGACGTTGCTCGTCGACTCGATGAGGTCGAGATCGAGCACGGGCACGTCGCCGAACGCGCCGCTCGTGATCGAGGCGTCGAAGCGCTCGAGGGCGGCGATGGCGTCCATGACGGCCAGGCCGTCGTCGTTCAGGATCTCGCCGAAGACGGTGAAGCCGCCGTTCTGGTTGTCGAGGTTGGCCGAGTTGTCTCCGATGTTGAAGAACCACTGGCTGGTGGCGGAGTTGGGGTCGCCGCCGAGCTTGGCCATGGCGATGGTGCCGCGGAGGTTGGAGATGCCGGGCTCGTTGAGGATCGGGTCGAAGGTATCGATCGGGAGGAAGGGCGTGTTTGCCTCGAAGCCGCCGCCTTGGATAACGAAGGGCGTCCCGTCGGCGAGCTGCGCCGAGCGGTGGAAGAACGTCCCGTCGTACAGGAGGCTGTTGGCGTAGGCGAAGAAGTTGGCGACGGTGATGGGCGTCTCGTCGGCGAAGAGCTCGATGTCGATGTCGCCGAGGTTGGTCGCGATGCGCGCGATGGTGGGCCCGGTGTTGCGCGCGAAGAACCGGAGGTCGCCGCCCTCTGCGCCGTCGCCCGACACGACGCCCGGCCCGTTGAACTCGCCGTCGAGGAGGCAGCCGTCGGTGGAGGCGATGATCGAGCCGTCGAGCACAACACCGTAGAGCGTGCCCGCCTCGAGCCGCGCGTCCGCGGTGATGGTCCTCGAATCGAAGGTGTAGCTGACGAGCACACCCGTCACCGCCTCGTCGTCGCCCGTCCCGAGGAGGCCGTCGTCGCCCGCGGTAAAGACGCGGACGGAGGACTGGTTCACCGTGGCGTTGTTGAGGTCGCGGTCAACGACGACCGAGACGAGCCCGCGGTTGTCGGCGGTGATATCGACCACCACGGGCGCGTCGCCGCTGAGCATCTCTTTGCGCTCGAGCGTCTCCATGATCGGCCTGCCCCGGTGCTCACGCACGACCCGGCGACCACCCTGCTTCGGCTTGCGGAACCACATCCTGCGTCTCTCCCGTGCGCCCCGTGCTTGGTCGGGGTCGTTACGAGGGTTGTACCCGGCCCGAGCACAACACGGGCCGGCCGGCGCAGAGCGTCTGCGCAATGAGCCAGTATCGGCACCCGGGGACGTTCCCCATGAGCCACGTACGCGTTCTCCCCCCCGCCTGTTCTACAACCTGTTCTACAAGAAAGCGGGCCCCCACCCGGGAGGCCCGCAATCGCAGTCGGATCGGCCCGCACACGCTCAGGAGCGTGCTAAGGGCAGGGATACACGCGAGGGTTACTTGCCGGAGAAGAACTGCTTGACTTTATGGATCGTGACGGCCCGGCCCATCGCGGCGATCGACTCGGTCAGCGGGATGTGCTTGGGACAGACCTGCACGCAGTTCTGGGCGTTGCCGCACTCTTGCACGCCGCCCGGCTGGGCGAGGACGTCGAGGCGCTCTTTTTCGAGCTGCTTGCCCGTCTCGTGCATGTTGAAGTACCGCACCTGCGAGATGACCGCAGCCCCGACGAACGCCTTCTCGTACGCCTCCTCGTCGGTCTCGAGCGAGTACTGGGGGCACGCCTCGAGGCAGCAGCCGCAGCTCATGCACTCCGAGAGCTTGTAACGCGTCTGCTGGGTCTCGCGGTCTTCCTTGGGACCGGCCCCGAGGTTGTAGGTGCCGTCGAGCGGGACCCAGGCCTTCGAGCGGAGGAGCGTGTCGAAGAGTCGCTGGCGGTCCACCCACAGGTCGCGGACGACGGGGAACTTGCTCATGGGCTCGAGCGTGATCTCGTCGCCGTCGTTGGGGGCGTAATCGTCGATGAGGCACGAGCAGGACTGCCGCACCTCGCCGTTGATGACCATGGTGCAAGCGCCGCAGACCTCTTCGAGGCACCCCGAGTCCCAGACGACGGGCGTTGTCTTTTTGCCCTCGACGGTGATCGGGGTCGCCGCGATCTGCTGGAGGCACGAGATGATGTTCGCCCCGGGGTTCACCTTCACGTCGAAGGCTTCCCATCGGGCGGGCTTTCCGTGCCCGTCGGAGCGCTTGATGCGGAAGCGGACGGTGCGCGGGCCGGGCTTCTTGGCGTTCTCAGTCGGTGCAATCATTGGGGTACTCGTTCGTGGATCGCGATGGAACAGATGCGTCTACAAGGGGAACGGGCGGTCACGCGCCGGAGGGGGCGGCTTCCTTCTTCTCGGGCTTGGAGGCGACGGCCCCGTAGGTCCGGGGGCGGGGCTTGACGAGGCTCGTGACCACGTCGCGCCATTCGACACGCGGGCCCTTCTGCGCCTCGTCGAAGACGCCAAGCGCCGTCTTGAGGAACTTGTCGTCGTTGCGGTCGGGGAAGTCGAGGCGGTAGTGCGAGCCGCGGCTCTCTTCGCGGGCGATCGAGCTCATCAGGCAGAGCTCGGCCAGCTCGAGCATGTCGCCCACCGCGCGGGTGAAGGCGAGCGATTGGTTCGTCCACACCGCAGCGTCGGCGAGCTTCACCCGGGTGTACCGCTCCTTGAGCGAGCGGATCTTGGCCAGGGCCTGCTCGAGACGCTCGCCCGTCTTCACAACGGTGCACGCCGCGGTCATCTCTTCGCCCATCTCGCGGGCGATGACGTAGGGGTTCACGTCGTCGTCCTGCGGCGCGTCCTCGTCGAC
>CAZNUZ010000057.1:0-13316 GCA_964576725.1 uncultured Phycisphaeraceae bacterium | reverse complement strand
ACGGCGAGTCGGCGAAGTACGAGCACAGCTCGATCGGCTTCAACTACCGCATGACAGACATGGATGCCGCCATCGGCCTCGGGCAGTTCGAGCGCCTCCCCGCCGACACCGCCGCCCGGCGCTCCAACGCCCGCGCGCTCGACGCGGCGCTGGCAAGCATCGAAGGCCTGCACGCGCCCACGCCGACCGACGGCGCCGACCACGCCTACCACCTCTACGCCATCCGCATCGACGAAGAGGCCTTCGTGAGGGCGCCCGAGGGCAAGACCGTCCGCGACATGCTGACCGAAGCGCTCCACGCCGAGGGCGTCGCCACCGCGGTCCACTACCCGCGCTCGCTCACGCGTCAGCCCGTCTTCGACAGGCCCGGCGTGGAGCATCAGCCCGTCTCGGACCGCCTCGCACGCACGCTCTTCTGCGTGCCCGTGCACCAGCGACTCGCCGAGCAGCAGGTCGCCGGCGTGTGCGAGGCTCTTGCAAAGGTCGCAGACGCGTTCCGCGCTTAATTAGCGAAGAGACTGGTGCATCAAATCTCGTTGCGGACCGCCGATTAGCCCGCGGGGAATTCGACGACCAGCGCCCGCACTGCGTCGGCCTGCTTCGGGTCGATCGTGACCGCGTTGATCACAGCGGGCAGGAGCACGGTGTCGCCCGCGCTGCACTCGATAGGCTCAGCGTCGTCGGTCTCGAGTGTGCACGAGCCTTCGAGAAAGACGAGCACCGTCGGCCGAGCAGACTCGAAAGCGACGGAGGTCGGGTCTCGCCACCGCATCGACTCGATCTCGTAGAAATCGGTCCGGGCGAGGAGGGCATCCTGAGCCGTGACTCTGCGGGTCCACTGTGGATCAAGCGGCCCGAGTGACGCGCACTCCAACGCCTGTTCGACATGGAGCGTGCGCCCGGTGCGCCCCCAGTCGAATACGCGGAAGGTGGTATCACTCGGCGTCTGGATCTCAGCGACGAGCACCCCGCCACCCAGCGCGTGCACGGTGCCCGAGGGCAGCGTGTGGCACTCCCCGGGGATGGCGGGCACCCGGATCATCAGATCCGCGACGGTGCCCTCCGAGATCGCCCTGCGGAGATGCTCGTGCGTCACACCCTCTTTGAGGCCGATGTAGAGCATCGCGTCGGGCTCGGCGTCGACGATGTACCACGACTCGGTCTTGAGGTGCGCCTCAGGGTGGGCGGCGGCGTACTCCGGGCTCGGGTGCACCTGCACGGAGAGATTGGTGCGTGCATCGAGGAACTTCACGAGCAGCGGGAAGCCGCCGTCCTCCGAGAGACGCAGGTCGCCCATGAGGTTGGTGCCCATGGCGTTGATGGCGTCGGCGAGGGTGATGCCCCGCATGGGCCCGGCAGCGACGCGTGAGTGGGCGGCGTCTCCGCCACCGCCGTCAACGCTCGTCGAACCGAGGTCGGCGAGCTCCCACGATTCCCCGATGGGCTCGCCGTGGGGCAGCGCTTTGCCGAGGCGTTCGAGCGCTCGCCCGCCCCAGACTTTGGGCTTCAGGATCGGTTCGAAGAGGAGTGGTGCGGGCTTCATGGGGCGGGCTTCTGATCGGTCTTCTGATCGGTCTTAGGAGGAGGAATGGGGGCGGCCAGCGCATCGGCGCCTGGCCTTGTATCGGCTGGTGCGCTCCGCGCCTGCTGGCAGACTTCGGCGAGTGCACCACGCAGCGCGATCGTATCGGTGGGGTCCGCTGGCGTCTCGACGACCACGCACGCCCCCCGGCCGGTCCGCTTGTTCTCCGGACGGTAGAGCTGATCGGCGAGCCACACGAAGCCGTCCGCCCGCTCGCTCACGCCCGCAGCACCATTGGCCGGGCCCGCGCAGGCGAGCGCGACGAGCGCCTCTTCGCCGATATCGCTACGCACGGAGCCGAGGTGCTCGACCGCACCCGCGTGGAACCCCATGAGCGTGACCCACTCCCGCTGAGGGTCCCCGCTGGGCAAGAGCACGAGGGCGCATCGGGACGCCAGCGCCCGCGCGTGCTCCGCTGAGGCGTGCAGGAGTGCGCTCGCCCGCTCGATGATCGTCTTCCGGGCGGCGGCCTTCTCGAAATCGAGCAGCTGGGCGGCCTGCTCCATCTCCTCGCGCCCGCGCCCCATTGCCGCATGCGGATCACTCAGCCAAGACGCTGCCTCTCGCGCACGCGTGTGGTACGCCTCCATCGTCTCGGACCCGTCGCAGGCCGCGGGGCAACGGCCCATGTCCTTGTACGCGCACGGCGAGGCGGCGGGCTCCAGCACCAGCAAGTGGTGGTGCCGGCACAGGTCGAACGCATCCGTGATCGCCTCCCCGGCGTGCTGGGCGGCCTTGCGCGTGAGATAGGGGCCGAAGTACCCCCCGAGCGCATCGGGCTTGGCATCACCTTGTGCAGCCGCGAGCTGGCGTGCGTCGACGGGCACCGCCTTGGGGTACCGCTCGCGCGTGTCGTACCGCAGGAACCACGCCCAAGCGCGCTCGCGCGACGACGCGAGCAGCCTGGGAGCGTGCGTGCGCGCGAGTGCGGCCCACGCGAGTTCGACGAGCGAGGCACTCCAAACGCTCAGGCAACACACGCGTGCGCACGCACCGACCAGGCTCTGGCGCTCGTCGGTGATGTGCTGCAGGTCGAGGCGCGACCGTGCGAGCCGGCGCAGGTTCGCGGTCTGGAGGAGCTGAACGGCCGCGCCGGCCGAGTCGCAAAAGAGCGCGACGCCGGGCGTGGCGGGCAGTTTTAGAAAGGGGTCGTCGTCGCGCTCGGTTTGTGCAGCGAGATCGAGGGTGTGCGTGAAGGGTGGCGTGCGCACGCGGGGCGCCACGCTAGCTCGAGAGCTGGCCGCCCGTACGCGGGACGGAGGCCACCGGCACGCGCGGGGGCTGCGGGCTCTTGGGGAACGCCATGCCCGTTATCAGGCTGTCGAACCGGACTTCCGAATCCACAAGCCCTTGGATGCGGCAGACGAACCGCTTCTCGGATCGCTTCAGGCAATCGCAGAGCAGCAGCAAATCGTCCCCGGGCACGACCTGGCCCCGGAACGCCGTCTCTTCGATGCGCGTGAAACCCGCGAACCAGCGCTGGGGCGTGAAGCGGTAGTAGAGGTAGGCGGCGAGCTGCGCACCCGTCTCGACGAGCAGGACGCCCGGCATGATGGGCAGCGTGGGGACGTGCCCCGGGCACCAGAACTCGTCGTCGCGCACGCGATGACGGCCGACCCCTTTGGTGAAGGTGTCGTCGTGCCAGATCACTTCCTCGAGGAGCAGCATGTCGCCGCGATGCGGGATCAGCTCCGCGATGCCCTCCTGATGGACCATGGGCGTGGCGTCGAGGTCGATTTCATCGATGGGGAAGAGGTGCGGAGCGGGCATCGGTGTGGTGCGGTCGATACGGGGCACCGGGCCCGCGGGTGCGGGCCCGGCATCAGTGCGGGTTGAACGGGGGGGTTAGCCGTCGGTGCGGAACTCGAGGACCTTCTTGCGGATGTCCTGCGCGAGGTTCTTGATGTCCTGCATGCCCTTGCGGACGCGGGTGCCGGCGGCCTTGTTGCCACCCTCCGCCTTGCTGACGTCTTCTGCGAGTTCCGCGATGAGCTGCTTCATGGTCTCGTATTCTTGCACGGTGGGGACTCCGATTGGTGGGTGATAGGGGGTGCCGCGAGGCGGGCACCGGGCCAGTCTTGCCGAAAACGCTGGCACCTGCAAGCTCGGAGCCCCCTGTGGGGTCCGAAAAAGGGGTCTTTACCCCGCTCCGAGGCGAGCACGGGCACACGCGAGGAGCGATTCGGGGGTGTGGGCGTCCCACGGGAAGGACGCGGAGGCGCCCTGCGGGGCCTCAGCATTGGCCTGGTCGGGCTCGATGGCGGCGAGGAGATCGGGCCCGAGGATGTAGCACGCCCGGCTGAGCACCGAGGCCGCCTCGCGGAGGGCTGCGTGCGTGGGCGCAGAGACGCGGTGCAGCCGGAGCGCGAAGCCTTGCCTGGTGCGGCGGCCGGCTTCGATTCGGCCTGCGAGCGCTCCGATCAATGCCGGCTCGGTGGGCAGCCCCGTGAGGGCATCGCGGTGGTCGGCGACCGGGAGCGCCGCCTGCTGAAGGTCCCACGCGCGGGCGGCTGCGATGCCCGGAGCGGCTTCGCGCAGCTCGGAGGCTGCCGACGATGGACCGATGAGCGTGCCCACGGGTGCCGAAGCGTGCTCAAGCGGGATGCACGCGACGAGCGGGCTCACGTTGGCGGCCTCGTCCGCCACCCGCACGGGGAGGCCGAGCTGGGACGAGAGTTCGTCCACCGCCTGATCCGAGAGGGATCGGCCTTTGAGCAAGCCAGTAGCGAGTCGACCGATCAGCGGGCCGACCCCTGTTTGGCCGCTTGACTCGGTCACGGCTGACGCTGACGCCACCGATTCCAAAACGGCCTCGGGTGTCTCTCGATGCACGCGATCGGTGTGAGCGGGCTCGGCGGTCGCTTGAGCTTCTCGCTCGCGGGGTTGCTGCTCGCCGGGATACTGGTCGGGGCGCGATTCGTCGTCGTGCTCTTGACGCGATTCGGTCTGTGGCGCCGTGCCGCTTTGCGGCTCGCGCTCGTCTTGAAGCGTGTCCAGGCCCTCCGGGGCGATGGTTCTCAGCACCTCGTCGGGCGTTGCTTCGTCGGGCAGCGTGATCGGGGCGGGGAGGCCTGCTTCTTCAGCGGCGTCGGAGACCAGGCGCAGGTCGATGCCCGCGCTTGAGCGGGCGTCGAAGAGCAGCGCATGAGGCGGGGATTGCAGGCCCGCTGCCAGCATCAGCATCTCGCAGGCGTCCGAACAGCGGGCGAGGTCGAAGCGGGTGTCGCTCCGCAGCCTGCGCAGCGCGGGGCTGCCACCGACCGCGATGATCCGCACCGGCTGCGGGGCTGGGGCGCTGGTCATGGCCGCTCCTCGTTGGTGTACCCGAGCAGCATCGAGAGCTCGTCCTGCGAGACGAGCGGGGGCTCTGGTTCTTCGTGCTTCAGGCGCTCGGCGCCATCCGTGTTCGAAGGCTCGCTTGCCGGCTCAGCCTGCTCGGGTGTCGCTTGGCGTGCACCGTTTGCGCTCTCGCCCTCGTGTTCGGGCTCGTCATCCTGAGGAGTGCCCGCGGGCGGGGCACCGACGAGGCGGAGATTCGCGGGCCCCGTGGGCACCGAGATGCTGGAAGAGAACCCGTCGAGTTCCATCGTGACGCTGCGGGCAGGGGAGTAGGGCGCGAGTGCGACTCCGCTCGAGGCGCTGTAACGCCAGACGGCGATGGGCCGGAATTGCGACTGGGCAGCGAGGCAGAGGGTGTCGGCTTCGGGGATGCGCTCGGGCTCGACGAAGAGGAGCGCCAGCTTCGTGTGCGAGGCCTCGCGGAGCGCTCGCGGCATGCGGGCGGCAGCGTGGTAGACCGAGGCGGCGTGCTCGATCGTTGCCCCGTTGTGGGTCAGCGCGTCGACGACCGGCTCTGGGATGGGCGTCGGCCCGCCTGCATCGCTCGGCGGGGTCACGACGACGCAGAGGCCGCCGGGGTGGGCGCTGTGTTCACTGGTACCCGTCATGTTGGGAGTGTACTCCCAGCCGGCACTAGTGGTAGCGGTTTATGACTTCAAAGACACGATGCGCTACACGCTGGGCGCCGTCCGTTGGGCCGAGGCGTGCAAAGGCCTCGGCGCAGGCCTCGCGTGCCGGTTCGTCAGACACCAGCGGGACGAGCTGCTTGTTGATTTCGTCGGCGGTGGAGAGAGCGTCGCTTTGCTCGCGTGCGAGGAACCCGCACCCCGATTCGAGCAGCGGGCGGGCGTTGGCCGCTTGGTGGTCATCGGAGTGCCCGGGATAGGGGACGAAGACCGTGGGCGTGGCGCTCGCCCACGCCTCGGCGACGGTGCTTGCCCCACCTCGGCCGATCGCGAGCGTCGCAGCGCGCCAGGCCGCCCCCATGTCGTCGATGAAGGGCAGGACGCGCGCGGAGGCCTGATACTTCCGGTAGTCCCCTTGTATCCGCTCGGCCTCGCCCGCGGCCCCGCCGGCCTGATGCAGGAACTGCCAGCCCTCCAAGTGCGGCTTATTGGCGACATAGGCGGCGACAACCGCAGCGTTCAGCGACTGGGCGCCTTGGCTGCCGCCCGTGACGAGGATCGTCGGCTTGTCCGCATCCAGGCCGAACAGGGCTCTGCACTCCTCCGGGGATGCCTGGGAGACGGCTCCGTTGCGCACGATGGGGGGGATCGCCTCCCAATCGGGCGGGCAACTGGCGGGCGGGGCGCTGGTCAGAGCCATGTCGGCCCAGCGGGCGACGAGCCTGCTCGCTTTGCCGGGCACCGCGTCGAGGTTCACGACGACAACGGGCACCCCTTCTGCCTTCGCAGCACGGGCTGCGGGCGGGCTCACAAAGCCGCCCGTCACCACGAGGGCGTCCGCCTCGCGGAGTACGCTGCGCGCTTGCCGGAGTGCAGCGCCCCAACGGCCGACGAATCGCAGCAGCGTCTTGGGGCGCAGGCCGAAGGGCTGGGCCGGTGAGGGGGTGTACGCCTCTCCGGTGGGCCCGAGCACGCGCTCGTCTACCGGCCGCTGCGAGCAGAGGAAGTGCGCCTGGGTGCTCGGCTCGCGGGTGCGCAATGCTTCGAGGACGGCGAGCGCGGGGTAGATGTGCCCGCCCGAACCGCCGGCAGCGAACACGACGCGCAGGGGGGCACTATTCATGCGGGCGAGGGGCGGCCCGCGGGCACTTCGGGGGCGGGTTCGGGGGTGGGTGCTGTCCCGGCTTCTGCGGGGTGCGGAGACCCCTGCGCCGGGCTGGGGGTATCCGAGGCCAGCGGCTGCGCGGCAGGGGAGGCGACCCCGTCCACGATCGCAGCAAACCGCTCTTCGCTGGTCGCTTCGCGGTCCATCGCAACGAGCACGCCCAGGCAGCTGGCGGTGATGAGCCAGCCCGTGCCGCCCGCGGACAGCAGGGGCAGAGCGATGCCCTTGGTCGGTGCGAGCCCTGTGACGACAACAAGGTTCATGAGCGCCTGGCCGCCGAGCGTGGCGAGGATGCCCAGGCCCGCGAGTTGGAGCAGGCGCGTCCGTTGCCGGGCGATGATGGCGAGTCCTGCGCAGAGGAGCACGCCGTAGAGCGCAAGGACGCTGGCGGCCCCGGCGATACCCAGCTCTTCACAAATGATGGCAAAGAGGAAGTCGGTGCGGTCTTCGGGGAGGTAGCCGAACTTCTGGAGCCCGAATCCGAGCCCGCGGCCGAACCCCTCCCCGTTGGCGATGGCCACCAGCGACTGGATGATGTGGTACCCCGTGCCCTGCGGGTCGGCGAAGGGGTCGGTGAAGGCTTCGAGCCGGCGCAGCCTGTAAGGCTCGTTGTAAAGCGCGATAGCGAGGCCCGCGAGACCAACGGGGGCGACGGCGGCGAAGTGCCACACCTTGGCGCCCGCTGCGATCAGCACCAGCACTCCGGCGCAGCCGATCAAGACGCCCGTTCCTAGATCCTCGATCGTCACCAGGCCCGCGACGATCCCGAGAAGCCCGAGGGCCGGCAACAGGCCGGAAGTAAACCGCTTCAGGCGCGTCCCCGAGCGGACGGCGTACCACGCGATAAAGCCCACCATCGCCCACTTGGCGATCTCCGAGGGCTGGAAGCCAAAGGGCACACCCGGCACTTCGACCCACCGGCGGGCGCCGTTGACCGTTTTGCCGATGCCCGGCACGTAGACCAGCATCACCGCGATCACAGAGAGGGGCCAGAGCAGGGCGAGCGACAGCTGGGGCAGGCCCTGGCGGGCGAAGCTGCGGACGGGCAATCGGCTGACGATGAGCAGGAGCGCGAAGGCGCCGGCGGCGTAGGCCGCGGGGCGCGAGAAGGCGATCGAGCGGAGCGTGACCGGGTCCGTCTGCCCGACGGACATGCCAGCCGAGGCGACCATCACCACCCCCACGCACAGGAGTGCGAGGGTCGTTGCGATAATGAGTTCGCCGGTGCGGCTCATCCTTGGTCTATCGGCCCTCGGGCTCGCGTCGGAGCAACATCCGATCGCCCTCTCGGGGCGTGAGCGGGGGCACACCGTAAAAAATCTCTTCGCGCGTGAACACACCCCAGGGTCACGGCGCTGCACAGTTGAAGCAGTCCCCGCACATCGTCCACCACGCAGACGAGGTACCCCCATCATGCGATCGCACGCCACTACGGATTCACCCGCCCGCAGCAACGCCAGACGCACAGGGGTCGTGCTCGCGGCGATCTCGCTGCTTGTGCTTGCGGGTGCGGCGCAGGCGGCCAATTCGTGCGACCGCAGGCCGCGGAAGCCCCAAACGACGTGTAAGCCCTCGTACAGCTACTCGCACTCCCACTACTCGAGCCGTGACCGTTGCCGCAGCGACCGCGACCGGCACCGCTACCGCGACAGGTGCTCTTCGCGCTCGCGGAGCGGGTTCAGGATCTCCATCGGCAGCGGGTACTCGTGGTGCTCCTCCTCGGGCGGGTACTTCGGCACGCGCTACAGCACACCGCGGTACACCCACACCTACTACCCCAGTCATACCCAGAGTCATACGACGTATCGCACGACCTACCTTCAGCCGCGCACGCAGACGGTCATTCTCAGCGGAGCACCGACCGGGACCGTCTACGAGACGGCGTCCGTCCGACAAGCGAGCACGCGTTCAGCGGTGCGCATCGAGACGGTCGAGCCCGACGAAGCAGGCTGGTCGCTCGAGGACTCTGCGCCCCTCGTTGCCGAGCCTGCCGGTGCTCCGCGTGAGGTCGTTACGGGCCGGGCGAGCGAAGATCAGGCCATCGAGATCATCGGCACGACCGAGGAGGGCGTGGTCTACACCATCCGCCCAGCCGGCGAGGCTCCCCTCGGCAGAGATGCTGTGACGGCAGTGAGCGCTGCTCAGCCGGCGGCCTCGGCGGGCGAGCGCGTCGTAGTCGTGCAGGCGCAGGCAGAGCCGGAGCCACGCCTCGACAGGCCTTGGCGCGAACTCCTCGAGGGCAGCCCCGCGACGGCCCGCGCGCTCTTCGCCGACACCGTGCGCGCGGAGCCCGAGAACGCAGAGGCTCGCCTCGGGTTCATCATCGCCGCCCTGCGCGACGGTGATCGAGCTGCGGCCTCGTCCTCGATGATCCGCCTCCTCGAGGAGCAGCCCACACTCGTCCGTGCGGGCAACCTCCCGGAGAGCGCAGCGCTGATCCGTGAACTCGCACGCCTGTCCGAAGAGCTGCACCGCTACGAGGGGCACGGCGTGAAGCAGTGGGAGCGGCGGATGCTCATCGCCTTTACCGATTTCCTCCGCAGCTCGATCGCCGAGGGGCAAGACGCGATGCGTGCGTCACGCCGGGCCGGGGCGGAGGGTGTCGCCGCCCGGAACCTGTGGCGTCTGCTCGGGCTCTCGGACAAGCCGCTCGAGCGGGTCGTGCGCCGGTAAGAAATCGGCGTCAGACCTGGAAAATTGGTCCTCAGAGGCGGTGTGGACGGGGCGTGGACGAAAGTGGAGGCCTAGAGTGGAGGCCGCGGAACGTCGGTGGTGATGTTCCGCGCCCACATTTCATACACCGCATTACCACCACGGCCCGCGATCGCCCTTGCCTCGGCGACGCACCAATGGGCCCGGTTGTGGGAGGTACAGAACCATGGCAAAGCGTCAGCTTGTCACCAGCTTCAAGGTGATGGCGCCCGGCGGCACCGCGACCCCCGGCCCACCCCTCGGTCCCGCTCTTGGCGCGAACGGCGTCAACCCGGGCCAGTTCATCCAGCAGTTCAACGCCGCCACTGCAGATAAGCAGGGCAAGGTCGTGGGCTGTGTGATCTCGGTCTACAACGACCGCTCCTTCGAGTTCGAGATCAAGTCGTCGCCCGCTTCGGTGCTCCTGAAGGACGCCGCCGGCCTCGACAAGGGCTCGGGCGAGCCCCAGAACATCGTCGGCAAGGTCACCTGGGATCAGTGCAAGGCCATCGCTGAAGAGAAGATGGCGGACCTGAACTCGACGGATCTCGATCAGGCCGCCCGCATGATCGCGGGCACCGCGCGTTCGATGGGCATCGAAGTGGTGGAGGGCTAAACCATGGCAAAGCAGCAAAAAGACCCCCTGGCGAAGCTCCCCAAGCGTCACCGCGCGAACATGCAGTCGCGCACCGAGGACGCGCTCCAGGCCAGCGAAGCGGTGAAGATCCTCAAGGGCTTCAAGGCTCCCAAGTTCGATCAGACCGTTGAGGTCTGCTTCCACCTGGGCATCGACCCCCGCCACGCCGACCAGGCCATCCGCGGCTCGGTCTCGCTGCCCAAGGGCATCGGTAAGACGGCCCGCGTGGTCGCCTTCTGCTCGGGCAACACGGTCAAGGAGGCCACCGCGGCCGGCGCGATCAAGGCGGGCGGCGAAGAGCTCGTCCAGGAGATCGAGCGCGGCTGGATGGACTTCGATGTGGCCATCGCCAGCCCCGACATGATGCGTGTGATCTCGAAGCTCGGCCGGGTGCTGGGCCCCAAGGGCCTGATGCCCTCGCCCAAGGCCGGCACCGTGACCAAGGACGTCGTCGAGGCGGTCCGCGAGTTCGCCGCTGGTAAGGTCGAGTACCGCAATGACAAGGGCGGGAACATCCACGCCCCCATCGGCAAGATGTCGTTCCCCGAGGGCGACCTCCTCGCCAACCTCGAGCACTTCATCTCGGTCATCGAGACGGCCCGCCCGGCCTCGGTGAAGGGCACCTACATCAAGAAGCTGGCGATCAGCGGCACGATGACCCCGTCGGTCTTCGTCCACGTCGCTGAGGCCGAGTAACCCCCAGGCATAAAGGAGCTATCCCATGAGCAAGCCCGTCAAGGAGCTGATGATCCGGGATTACCAGGAGCGCCTGGGCGATACGTCCGACGCGCTCGTTCTCTCGATCCGCGGCATTCCCGCCAACGACAACAACAACCTCCGCAAGGAGCTCGCCAAGCAGGACATCCACATCACGGTTGTCCGCAACAACCTCTTCAAGCACGCCTTCGCCGAGTCCGACCTCGTCAGCCTCGCGCCCGTTATGGAGGGCCCCTCGGCCCTCGCCTACGGCGCCGAGTCGGTCGTCGATGTCGCACGCGAGCTGGTGAAGTGGGCCGAGGACATCGAGCTCCTCGAGCTCAAGGGCGCCGTCCTCGACGGCCACCTCTTCGAGGGCGAAGAGGGCGTGAAGGCCCTCTCCAAGATGCCCACCCGCGAAGAGGCCATCGCCCAGACCGTCACGCTCTTCCTCTCCCCCGCCCGCAACCTCGTCGGTGCCGCCAAGGGCCCCGGCAGCAAGGTCGCGTCGATCATCAAAGCCCTCGAGGAGAAGCTCGAGAAGGGCGAGGCGATCACCAAGGCCGGCTGAGCAAGCGCGTCGGCCGAAGCCTTCGGCGTTCTCTGCCGCGTCCCGCAGCAGTGGGGCGGGGCGACAGTTGATTCTGATTCCTGAAACACCCTGTCTCTGACTGGCCCCTCGGGGTTAAAGGCCAAGCGGTTTGGCCCCTCTCGGAGCGGATGCTCGCCGGCGGCAACACCCGCTGGCATCGATAAGAAAGGGCTATCGCAATGAGCGACGAAGCCACCAAGACGTTCGATGAGAAGATCACCAAGCTCGGCGACGAGATCGCCGGTCTGACCCTCAAGGAAGCCGTCGACCTCGGCGACTACATGAAGGACACCTACGGCATCGAGCCCGCCGCCGGCGGCGGTGTTGTGATGGCCGGTCCCGCCGAGGGTGGCGCTGCCGCCGCCGAGGAGCAGACCGAGTTCAACGTCATGCTCACCTCCGAGGGCGACAAGAAGATTCAGGTCATCAAGGCCGTCCGCGAGGCCACCGGTCTCGGCCTGGCCGAAGCCAAGAAGATGGTCGAGAGCTGCCCCGTTGCGGTCAAGGAAGGCCTCGACAAGGACGCCGCCGAAGAGCTCAAGAAGAAGCTCGAAGAGGCCGGCGCGGGCGTCGAGCTCAAGTAATCGCTTGCCCGCAGCAGCGTGAAGGCTCCCGCCTTTTCCTGCTGTGGCAACAGGCATCGGGCCCGCGGGCGTCTTCGTCCGCTGGCCCTTTTCTCTTCTCTATTTGTTCCTACATCATTTGTTGCTACATCCAGCCGCTCGTCGCGGCCCGTGTGTCAAGGCTCTGGCAGGGTACTGTTGGGGATTTGCTGCGGGGCGTTCGGGCGCCTACAGTTTTTATCGCTCGTTGCGGAATTCCTCCCCCATCTGACAGCTGCCGGCCTGCACTTGACCCACACCAACGCCCCGGTCTGACCGGAAATCTGGCGCGCTGAGCCCCTCCGCTGGGGTTCTGTGTGCGGTCTTGACGCCTTAATTTTACGAGGGACTGATGTCGACGAAGAACGTGCGTGACTTCTCGAAACGTGGCGATGCCCTTCCCGTTCCCGCACTCGACCTCTTGCAGACCAAGGGGTACGACCGATTCCTGCAGATGGATGTTGCTCCCGAAGAGCGCGACATCACCATCGGCCTCGAATCGCTCTTGCGTGAGATCTTCCCGATCGTTTCGTACGACGAGACGATGAAGCTCGAGTACAGCTACTACACCGTCGAGGAGCCGCGCTACACCTCCGACGAGTGCCGCGAGCTGCGCCTGACCTACGGCATGCCCTTCCGCGTGTGCATGCGGCTCATCCGTGACAACCATCCCGACATCCCCGAGGAAGAGATCTACCTCGGCGAGATCCCCATCATGATGGGCGGCGGCGAGTTCGTTGTGAACGGCGCCGAGCGTGTCATCGTCTCCCAGCTCCACCGCTCGCCCGGCGTGGACTTCTCGATCGTCTCCGCGGAGGGCGACCGCCCGCTGCACTCGGCCCGCGTGATCCCCGAGCGGGGTTCGTGGATCGAGCTCGAGGTGACGAAGAAGGACCAGCTGATGATGAAGATCGATCAGTCGGCCAAGCTGTCGGCGACGACCTTCCTCCGCTGCCTCGACGAGTCGATTTCCAGCACCAGCGCGATCCTCGAGCTGTTCTACGAGGTGCAGGAGCTCAAGGGCTCCGAGCTGCACGCCGAGCACTGGGCCGCCGAGTCGATCTACGACAACGAGTCGGGCGAAGAGCTCGTTCATGTGGGCCACCAGATCGGCGAAGCGGGCCTGGAGAAGATCGAGGCCGCGGGCCTCGACAAGCTCCGCGTGATCGTGAACCCCTCGGACCCCCTGATCCTGAACTCGGTCGCGGAGGAGAAGCTCGAGCAATTCTCCGAGGTCGCGACGACGGAGTACGAAGCGGCCCTGCTCAAGGTGTACACCCGCCTGCGTCCCGGCAACCCGCCGCAGGTCGAGAAGGCGCGCCAGCTCTTCGTCGAGAAGTTCCTCGACGAGAACCGCTACCGCCTGGGCAAGGTCGGCCGGTTCCG
>CAZNUZ010000056.1:0-14763 GCA_964576725.1 uncultured Phycisphaeraceae bacterium | reverse complement strand
TCGCCGTACTCGATGCCGTTGTGGACCATCTTGACGAAGTGGCCCGCGCCGTCGGCGCCGATGTACGTCGCGCACGGCACGCCCCGGGTGACGGGCTTCCCGCGAGAAGCACCCTCTATGGGCTTGCCCGTCTCGGCATCGACCTTGGCAGCGATCGCGGTGAAGATGGGCTCGATGAGCGCCCACGACTCGGGCTTGCCGCCCGGCATGAGCGAGGGACCGAAGCGCGCCCCCTCCTCGCCGCCCGAGACGCCCGAACCCACAAAGAGCAGCCCCTTCTCCGTGAGTTCCTTCTCCCGGCGGATGGTGTCTTCCCAGTGCGCGTTGCCGCCGTCGATGATGCAGTCGCCCGCCTCGAGCAGCGGCACGAGCCCGTCGATGACGGCGTCGGTCGCGCGGCCTGCCTTAACGAGGATCACGATCCGCCGGGGCCGCTTGATCGCCTTCACGAAGCCCTCGAGGGTCTCTTCGCCGACGAGCCCGCCGCCGAGATCACCGAAGACACCCGCGGGGTTGTCGGCGATGAACTGCTCCATCGTCGCGGTCGTGCGGTTGTAGACCGCGACCACGCTCCCGTGATCCGCCATGTTCAGCGCGAGGTTCTGGCCCATCACAGCCAGCCCGATGAGTCCTACGTCCGCTGTCGCCTCGGTCATCCTGAGGTGCTCCTGCAAGTGTCACGCCCGGCCCTCGTCGCGCCGGCAGCGAACACTCTACCGGGCTCACTCGGGGATTGTGAAGGTGGCGGTGAGATCGCGCGTCTCGCTCCACACCGCCAGCGGGTGCGGGGTGATCGCGCCATCCGCCCCCAGGTACGCGTGGCTTTGAGGCCCGGTGCCGCCCACCGACGAGAGGTGCACGCGGAGCGTGAGTGTGTGCTCGCCGGGGGGGAGGCCCGCGGTCGAGAGGGGAGCGAAGGGCGCGGCCCAGCCGCCGATCTGAGCACGCCAGGCGTGCGTGTCGTGCCCGGCGGTATGCCCGCGCAGCAGCCAGTAATCGTCGTAGGTCTGCGCGATCTCCGAAGCCCGCTGCGGGCTCGTGAGCGGCTGCTCCCAAGCGCCCTCGTTGATGCGCAGCCCCGGGCTCACCACGAAGGGATTGAACTCGATCGTCCGCGCCCAGGCGCGCATGTAAACGACAGGCTCGACCGTCAGGCCGTCCGCGCTCACGCGGGCCTCCAGCGTGTACTCGATCGACTCGGAGAAGAAGCGATCGAGCAGCGCGGGCGTGAAGACGCCGCGCGTGATCGCACGCTCCAGATCCTCGCCCGCGTTCGTGATCGCGTCCGAGGGACGGCGACGCTCCGTGATCAGGCGCTCCAGTAGTGCGTCGGCCTCTTGCTGGGCGAGGCGATCCTCACGCAACAGCGTCGCGACCGCCTCGCCGCTGGCGTGATCATCGGGGTGCATCGCGATCAGCCGCACGACCCCTGTGGGCAGGTGCTGCTGAACCGCCCCGAACCGCAGCGCGAAGTCGCCGCAGACGATGACCGTAAAGACCACCATGCTGATCTTCATGCAGACGTGCGTATCGCGCTTGCGCTGGGCGGATCGGAGCGTGCGCGAGCCGTGCCGGTTCTCCCGATCCCAGAAGCGCAGCCCGTCGGACCAGGGCGCGTCCCACCAGCGGTTCCCGCACTCCGAGCACACCTCGCTGTGCGGAGCGCGCTCCTCCGGACGGGGATACTTGCACTTTGCGCACGCCTTAGCGTCTTGCGGCCCGCCGCGGCGGTGCTCCTGCTGAACGTACGCACCGAACCCGAGCAGCGCCAGCGCGATCACGAAGGGCAGGTACAAGTACTCGCGCATGTGCGTGTGCGGCGCGATGAGCGCGACCAGCACAAAGAGAAGCGCGCCCTCCGACGCGAAGACCAGCGCCCCCCGCTTCACCGCCGAATGCCGCAATCGCGCCGCCCGGCGGAGACGAACAAGCGGGGTGAGCCGGGAAGCGACCATCGCAATCAGGATCGCCAGGCCCATCAGCCCATAGCCGAGTAGCACGCCGCCCATTCCGTTCATCGCCCACCTCGGCTCGGTATCACAAAGGTGTCGGTGAGATCGAACGTCTCCGACCACACCGCGTTCGGGTGCGAGGCAACATCCCCGCCGGCGATGGCGAAGTTGTGAGAAATCGCCCCGATGCCATCCAACACGTACGCGTGCAGCCGGACAGTCATGCGGTGCTCTCCCGGTTCTAAGCCCGAGACATCGAACCGGCCAAGCCCCGCGTACGAAGAGTCGGGCGAACGGCGGACGGTACTAGGCGGTCCGCCGGGGTAGCTACGCCTGTAGTCAGTGTACGACCACGCAAACTCTGCAACGTCCACCGAGGGAGGAGCGGGGTTCCACCACCAGTCGCCGCCCCCGATTCGGACCCCCACTAATACAACGTGGACTAACTGCAGGCCGGGCAGTTCCTGATGAACGAGATCGATCTCAGGCTGAATAAAGCCGTCTGCGCTTAGCTCCACCACCATGTCCCAATCGAGAGCCCGATCGTGATACTCCGCAATCGCACCCGCGCTAAACAGACCGTTCTCCAGAGCCCGATCAATATTGCGCCCAATACCCCACTCGATTGAGTTCTCGGTGTCTCGTTTCTCGGTAATCCGGCCCAGGAACGCGTCTCGCTGAGACACATTGGATCTGCTCCCAAACAAAATGAGCTCAACCGCCACCTCCTGCGCCGTACCCCTTCCAGAATCAGCGTACCAATCAAGAAGCGGCGCCGGATAAAACTGCATGACATGCCTGCTCAGCGTGCCTCCACTACCGAGTGAGGTCAGAATGTAGAATCCGACGGCGGGTAGAATTGTGACGTTACCACCCTTGGCGATTTGCTTGCGCGCGCGCCGGGAGATCGTCCCTGCTGCCTCAACACCCCACCATTTGGGCCTGTAGGCGCCCGAGAGTGAGCTGCCACACTCCGGGCAGTTCTGGCCCGTGTCGATCATCTCCTGGCTCACCTCGTACTGACAGGCGGCGCATTCCATGGGCGAATCCATCTCGATCTGTAGCCTCGTCCAACGCCATGCGAACACGCCTGCAGCGAGCACTACAGGCGCAAGAAGCGCCGACAAAAGAGAGCCATCAATCCACACGCTACGGCAAAGCGAGAGCAGTACGATCATCCCGGGCAAGAAGACCCACACCAATCGCATCTGAGCCAGCGGGGACCGGACCATGATTGACGGGTACTCACGACCGCTCACGCGTACCTGCCAAAACGCGACGAGGACGAGCAGCAGCGGGACAACGAGCCCGAGCAATGGCCAAAGGTAAACCCAGCCACTCATCGTGCCACCCCCCGTGCGCACCCAAGACACGCATCGCCAGCACATACCCCGCGAGTGCTGCAACAAGCCCCAGCACCACGTTGAGCGCGATGTTCGCGACCGCAGCACCCCAGCGGCCGTCCTGCGCGTGGCGCATCGTGTCGAACGCGAACGTGCTAAACGTCGTCAGCCCGCCCAGAAAACCGACCGTCAGCGCGAGGTGATGCTCGTCACGCAACTCGAGCAGGCGCTCACCCACCGCGGTGCCGAGAAACCCAAGCGCAAAGCACCCGGCGACGTTTGCCGCCAGGATGCCGTAGCCGAACGACCGACCGAGCACCGCCGCAGCGCCCTCGTGCAGGCCGTACCGCAGCACGGTGCCCAGGGCACCTCCGACCGCTATGAGCGAGAGCTTCACAAACATCCCCTAAGCGTACCGCGCAGTAAAAAGGGCTCCCAGATGCGGAAAGCCCTCGCCCTACTCTCGATTTACCACACGCTCGATCGCGTGGGTTAGCCGAAGCCCTTGGCCATGGTGATGAGGAACTCGGCGTTGGTCTTGCTCTTGGAGATCCGGCCCTTGAGCAGCTCCATCGCTTCCACGACGTTCATATCGCTCAGGACCTTGCGCAGGCGGTAGACGAGCTCGAGCTCCTTCGGATCGAGGAGCAGCTCCTCGCGGCGGGTGCCAGAGGCCGCGATATCGATCGCGGGGTACACGCGTTTTTCCACGAGCTTGCGGTCGAGGTGGAGCTCGGAGTTACCCGTGCCCTTGAACTCTTCGAAGATGACTTCGTCGGCCTTGGATCCGGTGTCGACGAGGGCGGTGCCGAGGATGGTCAGGCTGCCGCCGTTCTCGATCGCGCGGGCCGAGCCGAAGAACTTCTTGGGGCGTGTGAGCGCACCGGAGTCGATACCGCCGGACATGATCTTGCCCGTGTTGGGCTGGGCGGCGTTGTAGGCGCGGGCGAGGCGTGTGATGGAGTCGAGCAGGATGACGACGTGCCCGCCGAACTCGACGTACCGCCGCGCCTTCTCTATGACCATCTCCGCGACCTGCACGTGGCGCGACGAATCCTCGTCGAAGGTCGAGGCGATCACTTCCACACCCTCGGCGGTGTTGCGCTTGAAGTCGGTCACTTCTTCGGGGCGCTCGTCGATGAGCAGCACAAGCACCTTGACCTCGGGGTAGTTGGAGCTGATGGCCTGCGTCATCTTCTGCATGAGGACGGTTTTACCGGTGCGCGGCGGGGCGACGATGAGCGCACGCTGGCCGCGACCGATGGGCGCGACGAGATCGATGATGCGCGTCTCGACAACGCCCGGCTCCGTCTCGAGCACGAAGCGGTCCTCGGGGTGCAGGGGCGTGAGGTCCTCGAAGATGGGGAGGGTCTTGGTCTCGCTCGCGTCCATCCCGTTGACTTCGTCGACCTTCATGAGCGCGAAGTACTTCTCGCCCTCCTTGGGCGGGCGGATGGCGCCCGAGAGCTCCATGCCCTTGCGCAGGCCGTGCTTCTTGATCATCGACTGCGAGACGTAGACATCGTCGGGCGAATCGGTGTAGCTGACCTCGGGCGAGCGGAGGAAGCCGTAGCCCTCGGCCATGACTTCGAGCGTGCCCTCGCCGAACATGATCTCGCCCTGCTCGGCCCGAGCGGTGAGGATCGCGAAAATCAGCTCCTGCCGGGGGAGCTTGTTGGGCTCCTCAATGCCCTGCTCCGAGGCGTACTCGTGCAGGTCTTCGATCTTCATGCGCTGGAGATCGGTGATGTGCACCGCCTCGCTCGCGGCCTTGGCGTACTGCTTGTCGGTGACGCCTTCGAGGATCTCGCGCGCATCGTTCTCGATGTCTTCGTCGCGCGGGAGCTGGTTGGCGGGGATGTTCGCGAACTGCAGGCCCGCGAGGACGGCGGCCTTCTTCCTCTTCGCGCTCATCTGGTTGTGCTGCTGGCCACCGCCGCCGCCGCCCTGCTTGTTCTTCTTCCGCTTCGCCGACCGGCTCTGGCCCTGCCCCGGGGGGTTGTGGCGCTGCTGGTTGTGGTTCTTTTGATTGTGGCGCTGGCCCTGGTTGTGACCGCCGCCCTGGTTGTTGTTGTTCTGGTTCTGGCCCTGGCTTTGGTTTTGGCCCTGAGCCTGGCTTTGACTCTGGTTCTGGCCCTGAGCCTGCGCCTGGCCGCCGCCCGACTGCTCGCCCGCGGGGCGTTTCTCGGGCGCAGCTTCCGTGCGCGTGGCCGAGGGGGCTGCGGGTGCCGATTCGGCCTTGGCCTCTGTGGCACCGGCCTTCTTGGTGGTCTTTTTCTTCGAACGCGGGGCCGCGGGTGGGGGCGGCGGGGGCGGGGGGGCGGCCATCGCGAGCACGTCGGCCTTCGACGCGACCTTCTTGGTCGTCTTCTTCTTTGTCACCTTCTTTTTGGTGACCTTCTTCGCGGGGCCTTCGCCGGCGCTGGCCGTCGTCTTTGCCATCAGAGATTCGCTCGCTTCACAGGGGGTCGTGCGCAGCCCGCCCGCCAGAATCACGGCGACGCGGCTGGGACGCGGATCAACTGCCGATCGGACCGGGGCGCACGCTCATCACGCGAGTCCCGCTACGCCGATCAACACGCTGTCGAACAAGGGGTGCTGCCCGGCGATGGCTCGTTGCCCGCCGCCCGCAGCACGCACAGTGATATCGCGCCTCGCCCGACGCGTCAAGAACCCACCGCGCGCCCCGCGAGAAGTCGCTGCATCAACTCCCGAGCAGCACGCTGTAACTCGGCCTCGCTGCCGTTATTCGAGAGCACGTGGTCCGCCCGCGCTCGCTTCTCTTGTATGTCAAGCTGGGCAGCCTCTCGGCGCGTGAGCTCCGCTTCGTCCCACCCCCGGCCCTCCATCACACGCGCGAGGCGGACCGCACGATCTGTGTCCACAAAGACCACCACATCGCACGCGCTGGCGAGCCCCGCCTCGAACAACAGCGGCGCATCCACAATCACCGCGGGAACGTCACCCGCCCCAGCGATGATCTCGGCGCGGGATCGACGGACCATCGGGTGAATCAGCGCCTCGAGGCGTCTCCGCTCGGCCTCGTCGTGAAAGACGATCTCCGCGACGCGCTTGCGGTCTACCCCGCCCGACTCGTTCAGCACGCTGGGCCCCCACCAGGAGACGAGCTCGCGCTTCGCCTCCTCCGATTCGAGCGCCCGCTTCGCCTCCACGTCCGAGTCGATGACCACGCAGCCGAGTGCCGCGAACGCGCGCGCGGCCGAGGACTTGCCCGAGCCCACGCCCCCCGCAAGACCAACAACGAGCGGGCCCCTTGAACCGGCCGAGTTTTGTAACGCTTGTTCATTCATATCAACGGACCCAGCATTAATGTAGGTCTACGATCGGGGCCTATGAAAAGTAAAAGCCCCTCATCGCTCGAAGCCTACCGCACCAAGCTCCAAGAGGCCCAGAACCTCGCAGACGCCGCTGCCAAAGAGATGAGGCAAGAAGCCAAGGCCATGATGGCCGAGCTCAAGCGCATTTCCTTCGAGTACCAGAAGCTGACCGGCAGTTCGCTCCCCGAAACCCAGGTGCTCTTCGGCAAAGCCCCCGCCGAACCTGTCAGCAAGAAGAAGCAGACCCGCGCGAGCCGCGGCAAGCTCGAGGGCGACTACGAGGGCCTGACCCTCCCCGCCGCCATCCTCAAGGCGCTCGAAGCCGCCGGCAAAGACGGGATGAAGGCGGGCGACCTCGCCGACGAGATCGGCGGCCAGCGCCCCTCCGTCGCCGTCGCGCTCTCGAACATGTACAAGGCAGGCGAGATCGCGCGCCCCGCACGCGGCCTGTACGCCGCGAAGTAACCTCCACGCACCGGCCGAACCCCGATGCACGCCGCGCCACGACGCGACACGCGGGCCCCGTCCCGGTAGGCTGACTCAGGATGTCTATCTTCCCCCTGCCCCAGTTCGAGGCCGATCTCGAGGCCGCCGATCGAGAAGCCTACGAGCGACTCGCCCCGCCCAAGACCATGGTCATCCGCTTCGGGACCATGCGCCTCGTCGGCGAGTACCCCTACACCGGCGACGCAAAGCCGGGGTGCGGCTCCAAAATCGTCGTCCGCACCCATCGCGGCACCGAGCTCGGCGAGATGCTCACCAGCACCTGCCCCAACGCCGGCTGCTCCAAGTCCGTCTCACGCAAAGAGATGCTCGAGTACATCGAGAACTCGGGCGGCAAGGACTACCCGTTTTACGAAGACGGCAAGGTGCTCCGCGTCGCCACCACCGACGACATGCACGCCCATCGCCGCATCGAAGAGAGCGCCCGCGAGCGCCTCGACACCGCGCGCGAGCTCTTCAAGCAGCACAACATCAAAGCCAAGGTCATCGAGGTCGAAGCCATCCTCGGCGGCGAACGCACCACCGTCTTCTACACCTCGCCCGACCGCATCGACTTCCGCGACCTCGTCCGTGATCTCGCCAGCGCCTTCGACTCACGCATACAGATGCAACAAGTCGGCGCGCGAGACGAGGCACGCATCACCGCCGACTACGAGAAGTGCGGCCAGCACTGCTGCTGCAAGCAGTTCCTCAAAGTGCTCAAGCCCGTCTCGATGAACGCAGCGAAGGTCCAGAAGGCGACCCTCGACCCGCTCAAAATCTCAGGCCGGTGCGGGCGGCTCATGTGCTGCCTCCGCTACGAAGACCAGACCTACTCCGAGCTCCGCAAAAACCTGCCGCACCGCAAGTCGCGCGTGGGCACAGCGGAGGGCGTGGGAACGGTCGTCTCCACGCAGATCCTCACGCAGCTCGTCCGCGTGCGCCTCGAGGAGAACAGCACCGAGATCGCGGTACCGGTCGAGGAGCTCATCTCCGTCGATGAAGCGATCGAGCTGGCCGCCAACAAGGCGAAGGCCACGCACGAGCCCGACCCGTTCCGCGGGGCCGACCCGGAGAAACTCGCCAAACGCACCGGCCGTCGCTCTCAGAAACAGAAAGACGAGCGGCAGAAGTCGTACAACGACGCCGCTCACGCCCAGAACCAAGACGAAGACCAAGACCAGGCCAGCGACCCCGAAGCCGGCGCAGCGGCACCATCGAAAAAGAAGAAGCGGCGCAGGCGCCGGAAAAAACCCAACCAAGCCGACCAAAGGCAGGCAGGCGCTCCGGGCACTACCGCGCCCAAACCAGCTTCCGCTTCGCCCACCGACACCTCGGGTAATGCAGATAAGTCGGGCAAGGCGAACCCGCCCTCCGCCCCCGGCGGTAAGAAGAAGCGGCGGCGCCGCCGATCGGGCCGAAAGAAAGGCCCGGGCCCTTCCGGTGAGGGCGGCTCCCCCCCTCCGCCCCCATCCTCCGACTGAGCCGGCAAGACATCCGCCCCGGCGCACACGCACGATCAACAACGACCCACGCAGACGACCACCGAGCCCACAGCACATGAGCGCACCAAGCCCGAAAACCGAGCAAGGCTCCGTCAAGGAGACGCTCATCTCGATCACGATCTCGCTCGCGATGGCACTCGTCGCAAAGGCGTACGTCGTCGAGGCCTACGTCATCCCCACCGGGTCGATGGCCCCCACCCTCCTCGGCCAGCACATGCTCTACGAGTCCGACCAAACGGGCTACGAGTGGACCGTCAACCCCTGGTACTACAGGCAGGTCACCCAGCGCGGCGATCGCCTGCCCATCAACCCCCAAGAGATCTCGAGCTCGCCCGGCGGCGCACGCTTCACCCCCATCGTCACCGACCCCATGACGACCAGCGCCGTCAACCGACCACGCACCAGCTCGCGCGAGGGCTACAGCATCACCGGGCAGGGCAAAAAGCTCCGCGCGGGCGACCGCATCCTCGTGCAGAAGTTCCTCTACGAGATCTCCGAGCCCGAGCGCTACGACGTCGTCGTGTTCAAAAACCCCACCGACCCGACGCAGAACTACATCAAAAGGCTCGTCGGCCTGCCCGGAGAAGCGGTCTTCATCGTCGACGGCGACATCTTCACCGCGCCCAACGCCGACCCCAACGTGGTGCCCGAGTGGAGCGAGTTCCAGATCCGCCGCAAGCCCTCGCGCGTGCAGAAGGCCGTCTGGCGCCCGGTCTTTTCGAGCGCCTACACGCCGCTCAGCCCCATCGATCCGGTCCTCAAGACGCGCATCTTCCAGACGCCCTGGCAAGGCAGCGGCTGGGAGACCGATGACCGCCGCGTGTACGAGAGCACCGACGCGGGCCCCACCGTCCTCCGCTGGGACACCGCCGCCTGGCCCCTCACCGACTTCAACCCTTACAACGAAATCGACGTGCGCCAGGTCGCGCAGTTCTCCGCCCAGACCAACGACTTCCTCGAGCCGAGCCACTACTTCCCCGTAGGCGATCTGCGCATGAAGGCGGGCATCCAAGCGCAGGGCGAGGGCCTCCAAGCCATCGCCAGCATCACCACCCGGGGCAGCACCTTCGAGGCCGTCCTGTCAGACGGCAACGCCTCGCTCCGCATGCGCGATACCGACAGCGACGGCGCCTGGACCGAGCTCGCAGCGGGCGAGGTCCGCTCCTTCGGCGCGGGCAAGACGGTGAACGTCGAGCTCTGGCACGTCGATCAGCAGCTGGCCCTGTACATCGATGGCTCGCGCGTTCTTGAGGCCGATTACGAGTGGGACCCCGCCGAGCGCATCCGCCGGGCCGTGGGCCTGGAGATCGACGAGATTTCCCCCTCCGATCAGGTCCTGACCTACACCTCCTCGTACCGCGAGGCGGCCCCTTCCGTCGAGTGGCGCTTCGAGGGCGCCACCGCCCGCCTGCACGACGTCACGCTCGACAAGGACATCTACTCGCGCGTCGATGACTCTCGGCGGGCCGGGCACCCGCACCACCTGGTCCTGCTCCAGCAAGACCAGTTCTTCGTCCTGGGCGACAACGCCGCTGCCAGCGCCGACGGGCGTATGTGGAACACCGTGCACCCCGAGGTGGAGAAGGTCGACGCGACCCGGGGCATCGTCCCCCGCAGGCTGATGCTGGGCAAAGCCTTCTTCGTGTACTGGCCCGAGGCGCACCGCCTCTTCGGGGATTCGCCCATCCCCATCCCGGATTTCGGGCGCATGCGCTGGATCGACTAAGCGGCCCGGGCCCAGCCCTCCTACCCTTGCGCCCCCCGTTCACCCGCAAGGTAAGGAGCTCGCGATGGACCTCGATCAGCGGATCGCACAGTTCGAGAACATGGCCCAGGCCGACCCGGACAACGAGATGGCGCACTTCTCGCTGGGCGGCGCGTACGCGCAGGCCGGCAGGCACGCCGACTCCGCCGCCGCCTACCTCCGCGCCGCCGATGCGAGCCCCGGCTTCTCCAAGGCCTACCAACTCGCGGGCGAACAGCAGATCGCTGCGGGCGATACCGACGCCGCCGCACAGACGCTGCTCAAGGGCTACGAGACGGCTGCCAAGAACGGCGACCTGATGCCCAAGCGCGCTATCGCGGAGATGCTCGAAGCCCAGGGCGTCGACCTGCCCGAGGTCGAGGGCGCTGCCCCCGAGCCCGAGATCCCCGAAGGCTCGTTCGTCTGCAACAAGACAGGCCGCCCCGGCACGCAGATGGCACGCCCCCCCTTCCGTGGCCCCGTGGGCGAGTGGATCCAGGCCCACATCTCCCAGCAGACCTTCGACGAATGGATCCCCCAGGGCACCAAGGTCATCAACGAGCTGCGCCTCGATCTCTCCAAGGACGAAGACGCCGAGACCTACGACCGCTACATGCGCGAGTTCCTCGAGATCACCGACGACCTCTACGCCGAGCTCACCGGCTCCGCCTGAGGGCCTGCCCCCGCATCAGCCGAGCATCCCGCGGGCGCGGAGCGTCTCCAGGACGACCGTCTCCGCGGGCATGTCCGTGCGCACGAGCGTGTGCGCCATCTCGCGCGCGGTGCAGAACCCCGAGAGCCCCGCGATGTACGCCGCCAGGCGCTCTTTGTAGCGCCTGATGATCTCGGGCGTCACCGTCACCTCCGCGGTCCGCCCGGACTCGGCGTCTGTGAGGCGCACGTCCCCCGAGAGAGCCGTCGGGTCGGGGTCGAGCTCGCTCGGCGCGAGCACCTGCAGGCAGTAGGTGTCGTACCCGCCCGCAGCGGCGAGCGCCCGCAGTCCTCCCTCGTAACCCGAGGGGTCCATGAAGTCAGAGAGCACAACAAAGACGCCCTTGCCGACGCGCATCTTGGCGATGAGCGTGAGCGCTTCGTCGAACGAGCCGCCCGCGCCGGGCCCCATGCCCGACGTCGGCGACACCCCCATGCCTTCGCGCCCCGCCCACATGCTGTCGAGCAGGAACGTGCCGAACCGGTGCGCCGAGCGCCGGCCGCGCAGGTCGGGCATCCGCTGCACGCCCGCCACGCCCGGCGCCCCGAAGACCGAGACGCCCACGCGGTTGTTCTTGGCCAGACCCATGTAGCCCAGCGCCGCCGCCAGTCGGGCGGCGTGCTCGAGCTTGCTCGCGCTCCCCTTGCCGGGGCCCGTCTCGGTTCCGGGCGGTGGGGTGCCGGCGTCCATGCTCACGCTGGCGTCGACCGCGAGGTGGAGCGCCAGGTCCTCCTCCTCTTGGAAGATCTTGATGAAGAGGCGGTCGAGGCGGGCGAAGACGTTCCAATCGATGAAGCGGAGGTCGTCGCCCGGGACGTAGTTGCGGAAGTCCTCGAACTCGACAGACTGGCCGCGTTTTTTGCTCCTGCGTTCGCCCTGGAGCTTCCCGGGGAACACCTTGCGGGTTCGGAGGTCGAACCGTTCGAGGCGCGCCATAAACCTGCCGTCGAGCAGGCTCTCGATCCCCTCGGGCTTACTGATCGAACCGCTGACCCGCACCGCGTCCTCCGTTTCGGGCCCCTCCGGGGCTGCGCTGGGGCGCACACGCGCCCAAGCGGTACTGTAGATCACCACTCGCACCGGAGGACCCTGATGCGCACCAGCCCGTACTTCTCCACTCACACGTTCCGGCCCGCACTCCTGGCGCTCTTGGCGCTCCTGGCGACCGCTGCGCCCAGCTTCGCCCAGACCGACGAGACCGTAGCCGCCCTCCGCCGGGAGAACGACGCCCTCCGCGACCGCGTCGCCCAGCTCGAGGCCGCCCTCGAATCGGCGCAGGCCGATCAAGCAGCACAGCAGGCAGCCCACGAAGCGCAGCTCGCCGCCCTCACCGAGACGATCGCCGCCCTCCGCACCGCGCTCGCCGCCCAGCCCACAGACACCCCCGCGCCGCCCACGACGACCGAAGCGGCCGACGAGCCCGCCCCACCGCAGACCGCCCCGCCCTCCGACGACCCGATGGCCTCCCCCGGGACGCTCCGCTCAGCGGTCCAGCGCGACCACGCCGACACGTTCCTCAACCTCAACCTCGAGGAGGGGACCAACGCCGAGCGGGCCGAGTCGCGCAAGCGCTACCTCGCGGACCTCCGCCGGTGGACCCGCCGGACGGAGCGCAGCTTCAGCTCGCGCATCGATTGGGAGATCGAGCTCATCAACGTCGCGCGAGCCGAGGGCAACAGCGTGCGCATCACCTTCCACGTGATCGACACCGAGTCGGGCCTCCCGTTCGACGGAGAGCCCTCCACCACGATCATCGAGGGCAGGCCGGCCCAGCGTTTCGCCGCCCACCCCGAGGCCCAGTCGTGGCGACTCGAGGGACTCCTGGCCGCGGCACCCGTGATCAACACCGACCGCACGGAGAAGGGGCTCATCGATACCCCGCCCTACCTCGGCATGTTCACCGAGTTCGGCTTCACCATCCGCGCCACACAGGCTGTCCCCGATCTGGGCGTGCCTCAACGGCGAGACTCTTCTCGATAAGTCCGCTTGCCCGATCACAGACGAGCGCGCCGGGAGTCACTCGACTTCGTCGGCGTATTTCCACACGGTCACGGGCAGCCGCTGAACGCCCCACTGGAGCGCACGGTTGTGCGTGGGGTAGAGCAGGTCGAGGCGAGCGCCCTTGATCGCGCCGCCCACATCTAGAACGGGCACCGCCCGGCCGTCCGCGTACCCGGGGATGCTCACGAGCGAGCCGAATTCAAGCACGCGCCGGTCCGCCGCCACGAGTTCCATGCCGTTGGTCCACACCGAGCGCATGCTGGCGGTGAACCCGTCGGCCCACTTGCCGCACGAGCGTTCGTCGGGGCTGTAGGCGGTCGTGGTCATCCAGATGACCCGATCGACGACGAGCGGGCGCCCGTTGAAGTAGCGCTCGTACCCCTCGGGGGCCCGGCCGTACTCCCGACCGTCCTCACCGATCCAGGACTGCGCCGCTGCCGCCTCATCCTTCGATTCCGCAAGAGCTGCGATCGGTGCGTACTCGGGCGTCGCAGCGACCGTCGGCACCGGGGGTGCCTGCTCGATTCCCGCCGGCGACACTTCCGCCGCGCGGTCCTTGGCCGCGAGAGGCGGGACCGCGCCGCTGGTCGCACGCTTGGTCAGGATCGCAGAACCAGCGGAGAGTGCGCACAGAAGCCCGACCACACCGATGCGGGCCAGTCGATGCGCAAGCGCGTCATGCGTAAACGAGTCTCGGCTCTTCACGTATCACCACAGTCTGAGCCCGTCCACCACGGGCCGCGAGGTCTGCCGCCCGTCATCGCCCACCACGGCGACACACGAGCACGCGTCGGCACCACACCGACACCCAGGCCCGAGGGCCTGAGAGTGAACACTATCCTCGGACTCCATCGAAAACGCCCAGAATCCCGCGTGCTTCTCAGGACGCCCCCGCACGATCGGCCCAGACGTCGCAGACCGCCCAGATTACACCCAAACAGGGCCCCTCATGGGCTTCAAGTGACCCCGGCGACGAGTGGCTCCACCGTCGTCGCCTCGAGGAACTCCTCGATGGACTCGATCTCGAGGACGCCCGGCTCGCGGCTTGTCGCGTGGGCGCTCGCCGTTGCGACGCCCCATTGCAGCGCTTCGGCCCACCCGTCGCGCTTGTTCCACGCGTGCAGGACACCCGCGAGCAGGGCGTCGCCGCACCCCACCGTGCTGGCGATGCGTCCGGGGTGCACGAAGGTGCGCGCGACGAACGCGCCCTCGGGCGCCACACAGATCGCGCCCGCTGCTCCGCGCGTCACAACCACCACCTCCGCGGGCCCGCCTTCTGTGACGAGCAGCCGTCGGGCGGCTTCGAGTGCGCTCTGATCGCATTCGATGGGCGTGCCCAGCGCATCGGCGAGCTCGCCGTCGTTGACCTTGAGCATCCACATGCGTTCCTCGAGGAGCGCGCGCAGGCTCGAGCCGGCCATGTCCACCACGAGCTTCGCGCCGCCCTCCGTGACCAGGTGAGACATCGTGCGCAGATCCCCGGGCACCACGCCTGGCGGCACCGATCCGCAGAGGCACACGACGGCCCCGGGCCGCGAGAGCATCGAGACCTTGCTCACCACACGGCGCGCGTCTTCCCGCTGGACCGTGATGCCCTCGGTGCGGATGTGCGTCTCGGTATCGAGCACGGGGTCCATGATGGTGATGTTGTCGCGCGTGCGCCCGCGTACGACCAAGAGCTGCAT
>CAZNUZ010000055.1:0-14963 GCA_964576725.1 uncultured Phycisphaeraceae bacterium | reverse complement strand
CCTCGCACTGGCTGACGAACATCACCTTGCGCGTGAAGAAGTAGCGGAAGTTGATGAGCTTGTTATCGCCGGTGATGACATCGTTCGCGGTCGTCTCGAAAGGGAGGCGGATGGCGAGGCCGAAGCTCTTGGCGGCGCCGGGCCCCTCGTGGCCCGCCTTCATGATGCCGTCGCCCGCGCCGGTGATGCAGTCCCAGCCCGCCTCGGCCATGAGGCGCGAGAACTCGACGCAGGCCTGGTAGTCCGGGTGCTCGGGCTTGGTGCGCGCGGAGCCGAAGATGGAGATCTTGGGGTGCTTCTTGTGATCGCCGAAGATGTTGTAGGCGTAGCGCATCTCCTTGAGAGACGCGTTGAGCAGCTTGAGCTCGCCGCGATCGCGGTCGTCGGTGACGAGCTTGTAGGAGCTGAGCACCGTGTCGGCGATCAGCCTGCCCTCGACGGAGTCGGGGTCGGCGCCGCACTCGGCGAGCATCTCGTTGACCCGGCGCTTGAAGTCGGGCGAATCGACGATGCGGGGTGTGTGCGTGTCGGACTGGGTGGCTTGGTTCATGCAGGGTTCTTTCGTCGCGCGGGGCGCGTGTCTGGTTAGGGCACCCTCGGGGCGGGCGCGTCACGTTCGCGCTCTTCGGCCCCGGTTATGGCGTCTAAGAGTGCCCGTGTGTTGCGGAATTGCTCGGTGCGGAACTCCGGTTCGCGCAGCGTGCCGCTGACTCGGGTGGAGAGCAACTCGTCGCGGATGCCCTCGATCAATGGGCTCAGGATAGGCACGTACCCCGCGCCCTTCGTGGAAACAGCCAGATCAATGCCCAGGCTCGCGATGTCGATCCGCCCGGTGCCGGCAACGAGAATCGTCCTTGAGAAGAGCGCGAGGCGGTCTACGAGGGCGTCGTCGCCGTTGATGAAGATATCGATATATCCCAGATCGACCCGCTCGTTGGCGGGGGCCTGGAGGTTTGCGAGCTCGAGCAGCGGGATCACGCCGGGCATATCGAGGACGCGCCCGCCCTGCACGCGCGCGATGATGCGCCCGCGCCGCCCATCGCCGTCGCCCAGCGGGCCGGCGAGCGTGAGGTTGGCGTCGACGAGCCCGCGGTCGCGGTCGGCGTCTGCGTCGGCAGCGCCCAGGTCCACGAGGACATCGCCGAAGCGCACCCCCGCGAGTTGCCCGTTGAATTCGTAGTAAGGCGTGCCGCGATCGCTGCGCACGACGGCCTCGGCGACGATCCGCCCGCCGTGCGCGCGGGCCGTGATCGTGGGCACGCGCAGCGGGCTGCCGAGCGGGCCCGTGCGCGTGAGGCTCAGGCGCGCGTCGGTGATCGAAATGCCCGAGCACCGCCCCCGCTGGCCCCACGCTTCGATGGTCAGCTGCGTGCTATCACCGGCGAGCTTGGCGGTGCCGGCATCGATCTCGATCTCCGTGCCCACGCTCATGCTCAGGCCCTCGAAGGCCAGATCGCCCGCGATGCCTGCGCCGCCCGCGCCGTCGAAGGTGAGGCGCGCGCCATCGAGTACGAGCAGGCCCAGGATCCTGACATCCAGGCCCTCGAGCGCGCGCGCCGCTTCGACGGGCAGGATGCTCAGCAGGTTGTCGTTCATCTCGGTCGCGGAAGCGCCGAGCGCGACCGTGCCCGCGCCGGCGGCGTCGAAGGCGCCGTCGAGCGTGAGATCCCAGCCGTCGGTCGAGAGCGCGAGTTGCTCGAGTCGGATGCCCTCCCCCTCGCCGACGATCGCGCCCGATGCGTCGAAGCCGGTGCGCACGTCGCGCCGGTGCACGTCGATCGCTTGGGGCGTAGCGCGCCAGGTGAACCGGCGATCGTCGGCGGGACCCGTCGCGGCCCCGTCGATCGAGAAGAGCGCGTCCTCGATGCCGATGCCCGCGAGCGTCTGCAATGCCCCGGGCGAGAGCGCTCGGAGCGTGCGTTCAACGAGCTGAGAATCGAGGCGCAGGCTCTCGGCGCTGACAGTGAGTTCTCCCGGCCCCGCCGACGCGCGCAGGGGTAGCATGCCGTCGAGGTGCAGGGGCGATCGGCCTTGTCCTTCGATGCCGATCGCTGCGGAGAAACCGTCGAACTGCGCGCGATCGGGCGAGATCGTCGCCGTCCCCGCGGGCGCTTCGATGGTGTGCCGCAGGCCCTCGATTGTGAAGCTGGCGTCGCTCCTCGGCGTCACACGCAGCGTGTAATCGGGATCGGCCGCTCCGCGCAGCACGATGTCGATGGTGCTGTCGACGAGGCCCGCGGGGTCGAAGCGTTCGCGCAGCGAGCTCAGAGTAGTCGCGCTCGATGGGTTGAAACGCGAAGCCAGGTTCTCGAGTGGCACGCGGAGGTCGAGCTGCTTCGCGGCGAAGCGCGCCTCGACGAGCGATTCGATGCCGAACAGCGGCCTGGGGAAGACCACGTCGAGTGCGCCATCGAAGGGGGCGCCGCCGACCACGCCGGTCAGGTCGCTCAGCCCGAGCGTGTCGAGCGTGATGCGCATGCGGCCGTTGACGTCGTTCAGCGGAACGGCTGCGCCCGCTTCGGTGCGCACCCCGACGAGATCGGCGTAGACCTCGAACCCGATGCGGCCGTCGGGTTCCTTGCGGACGTGCGCCGAACCGTCGATGGCGCCGATCAACTCGAGTTCCTCGAGCGCCTGCCTGGGGGAGAAGGCCCCCGCGCCGACGCCTTCCTCGGAGGGCAGCGCTTGCAGGAGCGCTTCGTCGATGGGCATGCCCCGGGCGGTGAGGCGCACGTCCGGGTCGACTTTGCCGCCCGGCAGGAGCGCGACGTTCCCCTCGATGCTGCCGACCATGCCCGATAGGCCTTCGAGCGTTGCGGGGCGGATCTCGACGTTGCCCGGGCCGATGTTGAGGACCACGTCGCGCGCGATGACGGGGTACGGGAAGCCGATGGGGACCACGCCGGCCTCGGGGATCCGCGCCTCGATGTTGGTCGTGTAGCGCGAGTCCGGGCCGAGCGGGCGGTAGATGTGGATGTCGAGATCCGCTTCGCCCCCGAAGCGGAAACGCTCGTTGCCCACCGCCCGGAAGAGCCCCGCCTCGATGAGCCGGTCATGCGCGCGATCGTCGAAGAGCACGTCCACCGCGTCGCGCCGGTCCGGCGGCATAGCGTCTCGGAAAACGTCGTCGATGGGCACGCCCCGCGCTTCGACGCGGATATCGACCTCCGCGCCGTCGCCGGGCGGGGTGATGCTCCCGGTGATGCTCGCCGTCCCGCCGCTGATGGGCGTGCCCGTGCACTCGGCAATGAGGAAGGCCTCGTTGTTGAACTCGAAGACGGCGTTGATGTCCGTCAGCGGGTAGGTGAACTCCTCGTACCGAGCTTCGCCCCCCGTGAGCTCGACGCGCCCGCGGTAGCCCCAGGGCGCTGCTGTTCCGCCAGCGCCTTCGGGGCGCTCGACCTCAATGCTCGCATTGATGGTCGCGGTCGGCGAGCTGAACCGGTCGAGGACCTTTCGCGCGATGGGCGGAGCAGCGGGGAGCAGCGCGGGCTCGGTCCCCAGCGCGTAGTCATCGATCATCAGCAGCATGCGCGCAGCGGTTGTCTGCGTGAAGGAGCTGAGACGCAGGCTCACCCGCACCGGGATGTCCTCGACATTGCCGCCCAGATCCGCGTCGAACCCCGAGGGGCTGAAGCCGAGTGTGCCCGTGACATCGGTCATGGCGACGAGGGCTTCGTCGCGATCGGGGTCGAGTCGCACGGGCAGGTTGAGATCGACGTTATCGACCGCGACCTCGAACTCGACGCCGGTGGTGTTGCTATAGGTGAGCGAGGCCTCGGGGATGCGCCCGCGCAGCCCGAGCTGCTCCCACACGCTTTGGTAGGCCGAGGGGAGGGTGCGGGAGGACCAGTCCGCGAGATCGAGCGCGGTGAGTGTGGCGAGGGCGCTCCCGTCGGCGATGTTGAGATTGCCCTCGATGGTCATCGCGTCGGCGCTGAGCTGCCCCTGGCGATCGAGCTCCGTGAGGCGATAGGTGTAGATGCCGGGGGTGGCTGCGAGCTGCGTGAGTGTCCCGCGGACGCGCAGGGTCGAGAGCGGCGTGAACGAGTCGCGGTCGTGCTCGCTCAGCTCGATGAGCCCGGAGACGATCGCGATCTCGGGGAGAGAGGCCTGTCCTGATCCGCCCCGCCCTGCAGCGCGGAAGAGCGCGAGGTTGAGCTGCCTCGTGTCGGTGTCCTCGCTCACGCGCAGCGTGGGCCGGACAAGCCGCACGGTGCGCACCGGGCTCGCCCCTGTGAGGAGCCCGCCCCAAGAGATGTCCGCGACGACGCTCGGGACAGCGAGCACCCGACCCGCTGCACCGTCGAGGCCCGGTGCGCGCACTTCCAGGTCCTCCATCACCACGCGCCCGCTCCACGTCAGGCGCACCGACGCAGCATCGACCTCGCCCCCGACCCCGCGGGCGAGCTTCGGCAAAACGAGGTACCCCAGCGCATCGGTCGAGGTCAGAATGGTCCCGACGCCCGTCGGCACGCCCAGCAGCAGCGCGAGCGCCCAGGCCCGCTTGCGCCTCCAGAGGGGCTTTTTGCGCTTCACCCGCTGCGCAGCACCCGTCGCGGCGGGGCCCGCTTCGGGCGAGGGGGCGGCAGGCTGGCGGTGGGAAGGCGTCATGGGGTGTCGGGCCCGTCGGGCCGGCGTGCAGGATAAAGCAGCAGACGGCTTTCCTGTGACTGCGTGCCCGCAGATGGTCCTAGACTCCCGACGTGCCCCTGTAGCTCAGTTGGATAGAGCATTGCTTTCCTAAAGCAGAGGTCGCAGGTTCGAGCCCTGCCGGGGGTGCTTCGTGGGGCCGGTCTTTGTAAGGGGTATCGGGGTGCGTGAAGTCTCGCACGCCGGCTTGCAACTCCCTATCTCGGCGTGTGTAGACTCTGAAGCACGAGGCCCGGAAAGGCTGGCGTGCTCGGCACTTGTGCGCCTCGTCGTGGACGGCGCTGCCCGACTTGCCCCTTGAGCCCTGCTTGCAGTGGGGCGGGGGCTCTGGGTTGCCGATGGCAGAGAGATGAACGCGCCGGTTTCGGCGCGAGATCCATCGTGTACTGGTGAGACCAGGAGTGGTGACCGGATGTTGACTTCCCTTTCCATGCGTGGGCGATTTGTCGCTGTTCTTTCCGCAGCCCTGGTCGGTGTGGCCGGCCTGACGGGTTGTGATACCGACGAGCGCGCGAGCCAAGCGGTGATCACACCGGCCGTGATGCACGCGCAGTCTGCGCAGGTGCAGGCCGCCTCGACGCAGGCCGCCCCCGCCGAAGAGCGGATCCGCCCCACCGCGCAGAACGCGCAGGAGCAGGCCGTCGAGCGTGCGCGGCAGACCGCCCGCACCAACGCCGAGCGCGTGGGTGTGGTCTTCTCCGACGACCCCAACGCCCAGCCTCGCATGCTCTGGCGCAGCGAGCAGACCCAGCACGCCGGCAAGGTCTACTCACGCGACATGCTCACCTTCGAGTTCGAGTTCTACAACGGGGGCACCGGTCCCCTGCGCATCAGCCGCATCAACGCCAGCTGCGGCTGCACCGCCTTCGACAAAGACAAGTTCATCGACCGCGACTACATGCCCGGCGAGGGCGACACGATCCTCGTCAAGTACACCCCGCGGAACGACGGCAACTCGTCCAAGCTCGTCACCATCTTCTCGAACGACGCGACCACGCCCGTCACCAGGCTCCGCATCGGCGCGGATGTCGTGCCCATCGGTGTTGTCGAGCCGGCGAACATCCAGCCCGGCACCTTGCTCACCAACAAGACCCACGTGCTCACCTTCCACGTCAAGAGCGAAGACCCCTACGCCAAGATCACCGGCTTCAAAGCCAACATCCCGAGCCTCAAGGGTGTGACCAACGACCGTGAGATCACCTTCAAGGCGCAGCCCGCCGTCGAGCTCGTCGACGACCCCAAGCACGCCGTCAGCATCCCTGTTCGGATGACGATCCCCGCGGGTCTCTTCCCCAACGGCAAGGCCTCTGTGGATATCGAGGTCGCCATGACCGGCACGCCCCCCGGTGCTGCGGAGCCCATGGCCGGCAGCGCCAACGCCCGCATGATCGCCAATTTCGCCGGCGAGCTGCGTGTGACCTCGCGCTTCGCACGCATCTCCGAGACGCGCCCCGGCATGCCCTACACCATCAGCACCAACGTGACGACGCTCTCCGCGAAGGAGTTCCAGATCGAGAAGGTCGAAGTCACCGACGCTAACGGCAGGCAGATCGACGTCACCTACGAGATCGAACCCGTCAAAGACGCTGCGAGCCCCACCTACGCCCTCACCATCTCGGGCACCACGCCCGAGAGCGTCGGCGCGATGCGGGGTACCGTCTCCATCACCAGCAACCTCAAGGGTGAGGGGCCCGTCCAGATGGTCTTCAACGGCTTCATCCGCAACCCAGAGACCGCCAAGGAAGCCGCTGCACGCAAGGAAGAAGCCCGGCGCGTGCAGGAAAAGAAGAACAGCGGCGCTCAGTAAGCGCTCCTGCCTCGCACACAGTCCGATTACCACTCCAGCGGGCAACCCAGGCGGTTGCCCGCTGTTGCTTTTGGGCAACGCACCCGTGTTGCCAAGGGGCATCACTCGGCTGGCCCACCCACCGGGATCGGGCCTGAGGGCGATCGTGCATGACTGGCACGCGTGCTGCCTGTGTACCCGTGACATGGCACAGACACGTCTACAGCGCAGGCGCCGCCGCCTCGGATGGTCGCGGCTCATCCTTCTTACGCTCCCCCTCGGGTTGGGCTTGCCCGCGGGGTGTGCGTCGAGCCACAGTGCGGTGGCGGTGCGGTCGGGGTGGATGCCGCCCTCGCCCGCGGTCGTCTACTCCGCTGATAGCCTCACCCGGTGGGAGCGCCAGTACGCCAGCGGCCAGCCCGAAGACGCCCGCAACGACCGGGTCATCAGCCTGCGGACCAACGAGGCGATTCGCGCGACCGGCCAGTGGCCCGAGCCGGTGCGACCGATCGAACGGCCGGTCATCTTCGAAAACTTTGAGCAGTAAACCTGCGCCCGAACCACCCGTCTAAGGCCCTCAGGAGGGTTGAACTATCGGGCGTGTCGGGCCCACGGGCTCGGGGGGCTTGTGTGTCCCAAGTAGTGTGTTGACCAGAGTTTGCGTGTGAGGCATAGTATCTACCGACCAGTGAGCGGGCCGCGGAATCGGCCCACGCCCAAGACGGCGGGAGAGCAGCAACGCACATGAACACGATCACGAAGAAAGAGCTCATCGATCGCATCGCTGAGCAGACCGACCAGAAGCGCAGCGACGTCAAAAAGACGCTCCAGAGCTTCCTCGATGAGGTGATCGTCGAGCTCGGCCGGGGCAACCGGCTCGAGTTCCGTGATTTCGGCGTCTTCGAAATCCGCGAGCGCAAGGCCCGCACCGCGCAGAACCCCAAGACGCTCGAGCCTGTGGAAGTACCCGCCAAGAAGGTTGTCAAGTTCAAGGTCGGGCGGCTGATGCAGCAGTCCGTTACCTCGGATGAGGCTGTGAGCGGCGAGCCTGTCGCCGGGCACGCGGTCCGCGACGACGCCTGATCGCCCGTCCGTTACTGCTTCAACGTGTTCCGTCCAAAGCAGTCTCGCCCGTCAGGAGGCCGGCGGCGATGAGGTGCTGTTCGATCTGGGCTGATGTATCGCCCGTGTGGTCGATCTGTTCACTCCGCCACCCGGCAGCGCGAGCGCCCGCGACGTTCTCCGCGAGGTCGTCGAAGAAGATCACTTCGCTCGCCGACATGCCGAGTTCGCGGAGGGCGGCGGCGTAGATCGCTGCGTCAGGCTTCACGAGACCCAGCTCGTGCGAGACGAGCTTCGTCCCGAGGGTGCACGTCGCGGGGGAGTGACCCATCGCAGCGTCGGGGTCGAGGACGTTCAGCCAGTGCGCGTCGTTGGTGTTGCTGAGACAGGCGGTGCGGATCCCCGCTTTGTGCAGGCGCTCGATGAGGCGGGCGATGCCGGGATAATCCTCGAGGACCCAGGCGATGTGCACGGCCCGTACTTCGTCGGCGGTGTAGAGGCCGTCGGTCGCTGCTGCCACACCCGCGAAGTAGGCCGCCGAATCGATGCGGCCTGACTGGTATTCGTCGGTGAGCGCATGGCGCTGTTCCTTGAGCTCGAACTCGGCGAACCGCTCGGGGTCGCGCACCTCGACGCCCGCGCGTGCGCACGCCTCGGCCCACGTCCGGCAGATGCGGATCACCACGCCGCCCAGATCGAAGATGACCGCTTTGGGGGCGCCGCCTGTGGAGTGAACGGCTGGCTCAGCGGTGGGGTCGGCGTTGCTCATTACGCGTGGTCTCCTGCGCTGGCGGCGCGGGCCCGCGCGGTCTCTTCATCGGGGTGCTCTTTGGTGATCTCGCGCACAACGGTGGTCGCGTACGAGCCGGGCGGGAGCTCGAAGGCGACGCGGATGTAGCCCCCGTGTTCGTCGACGCCGGACTCGATCTCGTGGTCGGTGAGCGGCACGCGGATGGCTCGCCGCGCACCGCGCGCGCCGCCCTGGTCCTCGTCGAACTCGGCGATCTCTTCGGTGCGCACGCCGCTCGCAGCGAGCAGGGCGGCCTCGTACTGCGCGGTATCGCCCGCGGGTGCTGGCATCTGGGAGCCGAACATCGGCCCCGTCGCGGTGAGCTCGAAGCGCTCGACGCGCCGGACGGTCTCGGGGTCGAGCGCAGCGGTGCGGTCGACGAGGAAGGGCCTGCCGCCGGCGGGGTTCATCGCCAGATCGCCCTCGCGCACCTCGGCGAACGAGCCCTCCGCGACGCGGTCGGCCACCGCGCGGTTCAGCAGCACCGACTGGAAGGCGCTGACCCAGAAGCGCAGCTGCACGCGCGGGATGGAGAAGACGGCGTCCTCCGCGTTGGCGCCGTCGGCGAGGGCGCGCAGTGCTTCACGCTCGTTGCGCAGGTAGTGGTGCGATGCGCGCAGGGCGCCCTCGTAGTCACTGCCGGCGTACCGCTCGCGCATCGCCTCGTCGCCGTGGCGCTCGGCGAGCGCGTCGGGGCCGAGGAAGCCGTCGAGGAGCTCTTGGTAGCGCCTGGTGAGGAGGAGCCTGCCGAGCTCGTGGTTGTTGAGGCGTGCGCCGAAGCGTTGCTCGCCGTAGTAGTTGGGGACGCCTTTGGCGGCGAGCGTATCGAGGACCCGCTTGGCCTCGATGATGCGCATGGGGTCGGTGTCGCGCAGTCGGATAGAGAAGCGGTTGCCGCGGAGGTGGCCCACGCGGAGCTTGTTGGTGTGGAGGTCGGTCCAGAGGATGCTGAGCCTGTCGTGCTCGAGCATGGGGAAGTCGGCGTCGGTCTTGCCGGGCGTGTGGACGGAGATGACCTGCCTTGTGATGGCGTTTTTGTCTTTCATCCCCGCGTAGCCGACGGCGCGCTCGTGCACGCCGAAGTGCCTGGCGATCGCGCGGGTCATCTCTGTCGTGGACATGCCGCGTTTTTCAACGAGCATGTAGATGTGCTCGCCCTCGCCCGAGGGCTGGTAGAGGGGCTGTTCATCGACGAGAAAATCCTCGTCGCGCGATTTGATGACGCCGGGAACGGGCGGGATGCCGCGCGTGACGTAGTGCTCCGTCGCGAGCGCGACGGGGTCTGCGAAGCTGGGGCCTTCTGCGGGGGTGGTCACTTCAGCCTTCGCTCATGGCGCGCTCGAGGACGTGCTCTTCCACGAATATGGGCACGTCGGCCGCGACACAGAGTGCGATGGCGTCACTGGGCCTGCAATCGACGCGGAGCTCGTCGCCCGTCGCCGTCTCGATGAGGAGCTCGCCGAAGAAGGTGTGCTCGCGCAGGTCGTTTATGGTGACGGAGATGAGCCGCCCGCCGAACGTCTCGATGACGCCCGCGAGGAGCTCGTGGGTGAGGGGCCTTTTGAGCTCGATGCCCTGGAAGCGGCGTCGGATGGCCTCGGCTTCTGCGAGGCCGATGAGGATCGGGAATCTCCGGTCGCCGCCCTGCTCCGCGAGTTCGATGACCTGCAGATCGTGCATCTCGCAGATCAGGATGCGGCTGAGCTCCATCGGGACGGGCATCGTGTGGGGATCTCCTCGGGGCGTTCTCTAAGACGCTGCATCGTGCGCACGCGGAGGGCGCGAGTCAACCGCGCTTCGGGCAGGCTGGGGCATGCCGGGAGGATTCACGCGTCTCGCGGGGGGCGTGCGGGGCACTGGGGGGCGGTCATCGCGTTAGTCGGAGGCCGAGCCCGAGGGCAGTCGCCTGGCGTTCTCCCGCACGAGGCGGAGCAGCGCCAGCGCCGAAGCGGGGCGGGCGCCCTCGGCCTTGCGGGCGGCGGCGATGTCGTAGAGGCGCGTCCACTGGCGGAAGAGTGTGGCGTAGGCCCAGCGGATCGAGCGTTCCGGGTCGTAGAGATTCGTCGATTCGCTGAGCACCCCGTTGAGCTCGACTACGGCGAGGCCCTTGCCCGCCTTGAGGTCATCGAAGGAGGCAAAGCGGGCGTCGAACCGGCCGAAGTCGATGCGTGCGCCCGTCTCCTCGTCGCGGTAGGCCTGCGCGAGGTCGTCGATCGTCCGGGCGAGTTCGGGTGTGATGAGGTCCGCGCCGTCGGAGAACATCGTGCCCTGCGCGTGGTTGCCGGCCTGCGTGAGCGCGAGCTCTTCGCCCGCGGGCAGGATCTCATCCAGGCGGTCCTCGAACCGGCGCAAAAAGACGGCGGCCTGCATGCGGTAGCGCCGGTGGTCCCAGATCAGGTGCTCGATCGTGTGCTCCCCGTCGCCGACGATCACGGGGAAGGTCTTGCGCGTGACGGAGAAGATCTCGCCCGGCCACTCGTCGACGGGCTTGCCCGCCGTCGGGACGCGCGACCAGAAAATCCCGACTTCGTGCGGCCCCGGGTGGTAGCGCTGGGCCTGTGTGTCGCCCGTTGCATCGGCTGCGTAACGGTGGGTGTCTTCTTCGCTGCGCACGATGCGGACACCAACGCCGCGCTGGGCGCGCTCGGGCTTGAGCACGAGGGGGTGCCCGCCGAGTTGGGGGTTGGTCTCGATCGCGGCGCGTATCGAATCGGTGCGCGCGTCCTCGTCGCTCTCGAAGGCGATGCACACCGCGGGGAGCACGAGATCGGGGCGATCGATCCTGCGGGCGGCGGCCGAGAGGGCGCGGATGATGTCGGTCTTGGGTTCGTGCACCACGCCGCCCGCGGGCCTGATGCCGGGGTTCGCGCACGTGAAGGCGAGCAGCCCGCCGCGGGTCGCTGCGAGGTGGATCAGCTTGGGTATCAGCGGCAGGTAGAAGACCGCGGCGGGCCAGAACTCGTACGCGGTGAGACGCTTCATGTCGGCGGCGAACTTGTGCCGGCCGGAATAGGTCGCCTGGTACGTCGCGAACCGGATGATGACGAAGAGGATGACAAAGGCAAGCACGACCGCGAGCGGCCCGTGCACCACCTCGGCGAAGAACGAGTAGATCGGCGCGCCGATGACCAGCGCGAGCCCGAGCAGCAGGGGCGTCCACACCGCGATTGCGACCGCCATCCAGAACATGAACTCGGGCAGGCGGCGCGAGAGGATCCCCGCCGAGACGTACATCGGAAGCCGCGTCCCCGGCAGCATGCGCGAGAGGAAGACCGCTTTGGCCAGGTTGTTGTCGAAGAGCTTCTCCCACCGTTTGAGCGAGCGCTCGGGGATCGCCTTGCGGAAGAACCGGAAGCGCAGCACGCGCCTGCCCGCGAAGCGCCCGAGCAGCACGAGCCCCCAGTCGCCCCCCAGGATGCCGATGTAGCAACCCAGAAGGGCCACCGCGATGTCGACCCGCTGCGTCGAGACGAGCAGGCCCGCTGCGATCACGGTCAGATCCTCGGAGACGAGGGTGGCCAGCGCGATGAGCAGCACGACGATCGCCCAGTGCGTCTGGCGCGAGAAGCCGAATCCTCCGATCTCGGCGTTGCCCGTCTCGGCGGCCGGCGCACGGTCGGCGGAACCCGGGAGCGCGATCGCGCTGGAATCGTCGTGCCGATCGACGAACCGTGTGATCGAGCGCACCGCTTCGGCCCGCGCCTCTTTGCCGCGATCGGAGCCCGACATCCCCACCGGGTTGTCGGCGTCGGAGAAGACGAAGAAGTGGCTGGCGTCGAGCATCAGCAGGCGGCTGCCGGGCGTGATGCGGTGGTGCTCCTCTGCGGCCCACGCGGGAACGAAGGGGTCGTTGCGCCCGTGGATAATGAGCGCAGGCGTCTCGAAGTCCTCGAGTATGGGGCGGATGAGCCGCTGGTCGGTGTCCCAGAAGTCGCGGATGAATGCCTTGCGCATGGCACGCGGACCGAGGAGGCCGAAGTGCGGGAGCAGGTCGGGCATGACGACGAGGGCGGCGTAGCCGAGGGCGTACTTCCCGTGCTCGAAGTAGTAGTCGCCCGAGCCCTCGCCCTCTTGCACGCCGATCGATCCGACGAGTGTCACGCTGGCCACGCGCTCGGGCGCGAGCTCGGCCATCCAGATCGCCGCCCCCCCGCCCTGGGACCAGCCGAGGACGTGCGCGCGCTCGATGCCCATCTCGTCCATCGCCGCGACGACCGAGCGGGCGTTCGCACGCAGCGAGTAGCTCGGCACGTCGTGCGAGCTCCCGCCGAACCCCGGGCGGTCGAAGGCGATCACCCGGCGCTCCGCAGCCAGTGCGAGCTCGGGGCCCATCACATCGAAGTTCTTGGCGCTACCGGGCGATCCGTGGAGCAGGAGCAGGGGAAGCGCTTCTGCGCGGAGAGCAGCCTCGGGGCTCCACTCGTCGTAGGCGAGCTCGGTCGTTCGGCCGGGAACCGCGCCGTCGCAGCTCATGGCCTGGATCGTCACGCCGCGGGCGGGGGGTGGGCGGTCGTCCGAGCGGAGGGAGATCGTGAGGTGGGAGAGGAGCAGGAGGAGGATGTAGATGACGATGCAGCCGCGCACGCGTTTGCTCGCCAGCGCCCGGTGCCAGAGAGCGCGTGCCTTCACCGCGGGTGGTGCTCCGCTGGGTGGGCCCTGCTGAGTGTCATCGCTTCGTGCCAGCCATGGTCGTCGCGGTGGTGGATACGCACGCTGTGTGCATCGACTTCGGTGACGGTGGTCGAAGTGGTGCGCGCGAGCTCGCGCTCCATGAGTACGCCGCGCTCGGGCGCATCGTCATCGGTCGTCGCGTGGTAGCGGTCTTGCATCTCGGGCGTGGGCCCGGCTTCCGCGAGCATCGCGTCCCAGAGCGGCAGGCGCGACTGCACGATCTCGTCGCCCAGCCCCGAGCTCGCAAAGCACACGGGCTCGAGGCCCCACTCCTGCACCGTGAACTCGGTGCTGTCCCAGCGAGCGCACACGACGCTCTCCGCGTCCGCGCAGACCAGCCGGAAGCAGTTCATGCGATCGAGCTCGAGATGCGATGCCCGGTCGGCGGCCTCTTTCGCGCTCGCGGCCCCCAGCACGCGCGGGATGACCGTGCCGCGGCTGACAAGCGTGCGGGCATCGGGCAGCTTCGGGTGGGGCGTGAGATTGAGGTTGAGCAGGCTCATCGCCATGCCGTGCGCACCCACCGCGATCCACGTGCCGCCGCCCGTCGGGTCGATGGGCCAGAGCGCGGGGGTACTCTCGTCCGCGAGGTGCTCGCGGGGCGTGAGCGCAGCGGGGCGGGTGCGCAGTTCGTCGCGGTTCGAGACGAGGCGCAGGCCGCCCTCGGTCGGGATGACGGTGACGGTGCACATGCGAAGTCAGTCGGACTCGTGCTCGATGGTGCTCGGCGCTTTGCCGAAGTGGCCCGGGAGCTCGACACCCTGATCGAGCGCGATGGCCTTGATCATGGCGTTGTGGTGGATGGCGTGGTGCGTGGCGAAGGCGAGCTCGCGTGCGAAGGTGGTTTTGAGCTCGGTCATCGCGCCGTCGCCCGTGAGCATCACGCGGATGGTGACGGGCTCGGAGCAAGAGCCGGGATCGATCGCGGAGATCGCGTCGCGCAGGCGGTTGACTTCGCCCTTGGCAGCATCAAGATCGGTCTCGACGGGCGTCTGCCGGCAGCGGTGGTCGTAGTCCACGGTCTCGCCCTCGAGCGCGGTGAGGGCGGCTGCGAAGTGGTCGAGGGTGTGGCGCAGGTGCCCGCCGATGCACGAGCCGTGCATGCCCGGGCAGGCCTTGGTGTAGGCCTCCTGATCGATGCTGCCGAGCATGTCGGCGCACTGGTCGAGGAGTGCACTCGCGGCGGGCGCGGTGTCGGATGCGGGGCGGAGGGTCTGTGGGTCCACGTTGGAACGTCCTTCCGGTGTGCGGAACAGTGGGGAAGGCAGTCTACCCGGCGTGTGGGATGGCAGTCAGGAAATGCCGCAGAGTTCGCGTATGCCATCGACGTACTCGCGGTGGTTGGCGAGCCTGGGGCATTTGTTTTGCCCGCCGAGCCTGCCGCGCGATGCCATCCAGTCGTGCATGGCGCCGGTGCGCACGGGCGTGAGCGTGGGGAGCGCCATGCCCACGCCGTCGGTGCGCTTGGTGTGGTAGTCGACGTTGATCCGTTGGAGATGATCGTCGAAGACCCGCGTGAATTCGCGCTGGTCGCTGGGGTCGGAGTCCCACTCGACGATGAGCTCCATGCCGGCGTGGGTGCCCGGGCCCTCGTAAACGGGGCAGGCGGTGAACTCGCCGATGCGCGCGCCCGTCGCGGACTGGGCGGCGACGACGGCGCGCTCGATCTCTTCGACGATCAGGTTCTCGCCGAAGGCGTTCATGAAGTGGCGGTGCCTGCCGACGATGCGCAGCCGCGGCGGGCCTTCGGGCGGGATCGTCTCGAAGACGACCACATCACCGATGACATACCGCCACAGCCCGGCGCACGTGGTCATGCACACGACGTAGCGCTGGCCCTTCTCGACCTCGTGGCACATGAAGGCGCGTGGGTTGTCGCTGTCGATCTCCTCGAGGGGTATGAACTCGTAGAAGATGCCCAGGTCGGTGTTGAGTCGCAGGGCGGGGTCGCCCGCGGTGTCCTGCATCGCGATGAAGCCCTCGGAGGCGGGGTAGAGCTCG
>CAZNUZ010000054.1:0-15301 GCA_964576725.1 uncultured Phycisphaeraceae bacterium | reverse complement strand
TACTGCGTCACCGCGAAGAGCGGCAGCGACGCGAGCAGCAGGGCGAGGACGAAGAAGAGCCGCCCGAAGATCTGCCCCAGCACGATCTGCAACGAGTTGAGCGGGGTTGTCAGCAGGATGTCCTGCGTCTGCGGGTCAGACTCTTGCGCGATCGCGCCGGCCATGAAGACCGGGGCGATTACGCAGATCAACAGCACCTGGAGGTAGGCGACGAGTTCGAACGCCGAGGCGGACTGGGCCGCGAGGTCGCGCAGGTTGGGCGAGTCCTGCGCGAGCAGCAACTGGGCGAGCAGCACAACGATGAGCACCGCGAGGTACCCCGAGCGGATGTACATGTGCCTGGTCCGCCGCGATCCGCCTTGGACGAGGCGGACCACGATGGGATTGGTCGGGAGCAGATTGAGTATCCACCGGAGCGCTGCGGGCATAGCGGCATTGTACGCCGAGGCGGGGGTGGGTTGGGGCAAAGGGGGAGACCCCCTTTCGTGCGCACACTTCGAATTCGGCGGCACCGTTACACGGGTGAATTCGCGCCGAGTCGCGAGCGCGCTGCAAGCCGATACAAAAACCGCCCGGCATGACCGGGCGGCGATGAGACTGGTCTGGGTGTGTGCGGGGGGCGGTTCAGCCGCGGCGACGCCGAACGGCCATCAGACCCGTCAGCCCGAGCAGCGCAGCCGAACCCGGGGCGGGGACGACGAACTCGAGCGAATTCACCTCAAGGTTGAAGACGATTTCCGGCAGCCCGCGATCGCCCTCGCCGCCCGTGGTGAGTGTGCCCGCAGCGATGTCCAGCTGTTGGAGCGTCTCGAAGGTGGGGAGGTCCGTCGAGGAGAGGGTCGTCCCCGGGCCGGTCAACGAGAAATCGAGCTCCCAGTCCGAGTCGATGGCGGAGATGCCCCGGCCGCTGATGAAGGGCCCGACGTCGAGGCCGCTCCCGAACCATGCGGCCGAGTAGCCGTCGAAGCCGATGTTGAGGCCATCGACCACGCGTTGGTTGCCCGTGACCGCGATCAGTTGGGCGTCGTTGAACGTCAGGTCAATCAGGTTCGCGACCTCGTACGAATCGAGATCGACACCGCCGCGGTTGAGTGGGGCAGCGTTGACGTCGTACTCAAAGGTAAGCGAGAAGGCGATGCCCTCCGCAAGGCCGCGCTGGGGCCCGTTGCCCGAGACAAGGAACGCCTCGCCGGAGGCGATGATGGTCGTGGTGGTCGGGGTAAAACCGGCGTGGGCGGTTGCCGATATCGCAGCGGTGGCGGCGATGCCGACCAGTACGCAGGGTGTGCGCATAGCTCTCTCCTCGTGCCCGCGGTGTGCAGCCGGGGGCGGACCCAATCGGTCGTGGTTTCTCTCTGCTGACTCCGGGGCGTGCGACCCCTGCCGGCGCGTGCCGACACCTGAAACGTACACCCGTAGGCGTACGAGGCAAGGCCGCTGCCCGTCCCCGCCCCCGGTTTCCGGTATCCGAATGGGGTGCATACCTCGGCACACGCGGGCGGCGAGCCGCGGCCTCCGCTGTATGTGCTTTGATCATAGGGTTTTACGAGCTTTCGGTGCTCTTGTGATGCCCAAGGCCAGAGTGTTGCGGTCTTCGTGCAAAGTTGACATGCGGGGCAGCATCTTCTTTACTGCACACGCTTTGGAACACTTCCAAGGCGTCTCAACCAGCCCGGTCGCTGCGCGGCCGTCGCTGTTCACCGGAGCCCGAACCCGCGCCCGCCCCGAGGCCCGCGCGGAAGCCCGGCTCCCGGCGCCCCCTCCGAGGTGCGTCGTATAGATCGAATCCGCTCCCCACCCTTCCCAGCGACTTCTTATCCATCCGTACCCCGCTGGAACGCTCCCCCCGGACGCACACCGCTCCCGCCGTCTTTGGACCCGAATGCCACATTCACGCACCCGATTCCGACGATGTCGAGCCCGATTGGGCCTCGGCTGCGCATGGGGCAAGTTGCTGGCGTGCTGACCTGAGCGCCCGGGTGGGCGTTGCGATTCGATCGAGGTGTTCACGACGCTGCGCGTCGGGCATGCCCCCGCGCCGCTGTGCGACCCGTACGGCGCGGTCAGGATCGGAGCGCCCATGCCGCTGCTCGAACTCGTGCTACTCACTGCTGCCGGCTCCCCCGCCCCGGGCGCAGCAGGCCTGCCGCCCGTCGCTTACGGGGGCATCGGTCTCGTGGTGGGGGTGATCGCTGGTGCCTTCGGCCTGCGCTTGATCGCGGGGCAGACGCTCGCGCGTGCGCGCGAGGAGGCCGAGCGCATCCGAGAAATAGCCGAGGCCGAGGCCAAGACCGCCGCCGAGCGTGCGGAGATCGACGCCCAGAAGAAGATCCTCACCGAGCGGGAGAAATTCGAGTCCGAGATCCAAGGGGAGCGCGAAGAGCTGCGTCAGCAGGAGAAGCGCCTCGCCAAGCGCGAGGACCAGTACGAGCGGAAGAACGACGCGCTCGTGCTCAAAGAAGAGCGCCTCTCGGGTGAGGCCAAGGAGCTGGAAGCCAAGTCAAAGGCCGCGGAGCAGAAGGGGGCCGAGCTCGACGCGCTCCTCGACAAGCAGAAAGAAGAGCTGCTGCGCGTCGCGGGCATGTCCGAGGACGAGGCGCGGGACCGCGTTTTGCGGGTGATCGAGGAGCAGTCGAAGGACGAGGCGGCCGCCATCGTCCGGCACACCACCGAGCAGGCGCAGGCCGACTCGCGCGATCAGGCCCGGGAGATCATCCTCTCGGCGGTGCAGCGCTACGCGGGCGAGTTCGCGGCCGACGCCACCACCCGCGTGATCCAGATCCCCTCCGACGACATGAAGGGACGCATCATCGGCCGCGAGGGGCGCAACATCCGTGCGATCGAGAAGGCAACGGGCGTCGACCTCATCGTGGACGACACCCCCGGGGTGATCCTCGTCTCCTGCTTCGACAAGGTGCGCCAGGCCATCGCGGCCGAGGCGCTCACGCAGCTCATCGAAGACGGGCGCATCCACCCGACACGCGTCGAAGAGCTCGTCGAGAAGGTCCGCAGCGAGTTCGACGAACGCATCACCAAGCACGGCCGAAACGCCGTCTCCGAGCTCAAGCTCCGGCGCGTGCACCCCAAGGTCTCCGACGCGATGGGCCGGCTGCACTACCGCACGTCTTACGGGCAGAACGTGCTCCAGCACTCGCTCGAGGTCGCTTCTATCAGCGGCATGATCGCGGACTTGTTGGGCCTCGACGGCCGCATCGCCAAGCGCTGCGGCTTCCTGCACGACATCGGTAAGGCGATGGACCACGAGGCCGAGGGCACCCACCCGCAGATCGGCTACGACTTCGCCAAGCAGCACGGCGAGTCCGAGCCTGTGCTCAACGCCATCCTCGGGCACCACGGCGACGTCCCGGCCACCTCCTTCTACACGCCCGTTGTCATGGCGGCTGACGCCCTCTCGGGCGCCCGCCCCGGCGCACGACGTGAGTCCCTCGAGCGCTACATCAAGCGCCTCGAGCAACTGCAAGACATCGCGCTGGGCGAGCAGGGCGTGGAAGAGGCGCACGCGATCCAGGCCGGCCGTGAGGTCCGCGTGATGGTCAACGCCCAGAGGGTCTCCGACGACCACGCGTTCATGATCGCCAAGCGCATCGCCGACCGTGTCTCGGATGAGATGACCTTCCCGGGCGAGATCAAGGTCACGGTCCTCCGCGAGACGCGCGCTGTCGAGCTCGCCCGTTGACCAGCCGAGTGTTCATTGTGGCGGCGTTTATCGCGCTCATCGCGTCTTGCGCGATCGCCCAGCCGAACGCCGGCTTCGCCGACGCGACCGGGCGGGCGGCGGGGGGGCAAGATCGCGCTTGGATCCTGTACCAGACCATCGAAGACGAGCCGCGCACGCTGCTCTTTTATCTCTCGGCAGGGGGTGAGCCGGGCCAGCTGCGCACCGCGGGCGCGCTCCCCGCGTACCCCCGAGCGATCGCCTCGCGTCGCGGTGCGCTCGTGGTCGCCTTCGGCCCCGGACCACGCGAGCCCGGGCCCGCGCCGACGCGACTCCGCGAGTACGACGTCACCGTGCTTCGCGGCGGGACCGAGGGTGTCGGTCTGCCCGGGGCCGTCGCGCCCATCGCGGCGCAGCGCACGCTCTACGACCTCGCCGGCGCCTCTTCCGGGCTCTTCGCCCTCGTCGCCGAAGACGGGCAGACGAAGCTCCTCGAACTCGCGTCGGGTGCGTGGCAAGAGACGGCCTTGCCCGCGGTGCTCTCCGAAGTGCCAGCGGGGGCGCTGACGCTTATAGAAGATCGCGGCCAGATCGCCATCGCCGAACAGCGCGGGACGAACGTGGAGCTCTGGACGCGAACCGAAGAAAGCGCGCCCCAAGGCGGTGACGATTGGTCCTCGCGTGTGCTCACCCTCCCCGCGGATTCGGCCACACTGATCGCTGCGGGAGACGAGCTCCTGGCGTGGTACGCCGAGGAGTCGGGCGACTCGAGTGATGCGGTCGTCGTCAGGCCTTGGGGGCAGAGCTGGGCCGAGGTCACGCGCGTGGCGGGCGTCCCGCGGGGTGCACAGCTCTTCGTCGTGGGGGAGCGGATCGTGGCCGCCTGGCCCGCCGGGCCGACCTCGCTCGAGCTCGAGCTCCGCGTGGTGACACAATCGGGCGAGGAGTTGTTCGCCGGCCTGGGCTCGGTGCGCGGGCCCGTCTCTCCGCAAGACATCCACGCACTCGTGCTCGTGATGGCCGCGCTCGTGGTGCTGGTGGCGATCTTCCTGCTGCGACCCGAGCACAAGGCCTCTGTGCCGGTGATGCCCGACGGCTTCGCGCTGGCCTCGCCCGGGAAGCGTCTGCTCGCGACCATCTTCGATCTCGCTCCGGGGATCGCGCTCTCGCGCATCATTTGGGACAGCGCGGGCACCGTCGGAGCGATCCTGACGAGCAACACAGGCGAGGCGGGGCCTTGGCCGCTCGCGGTCATCATGATGGTGACGATCCTCCAGGGGACCGCAGGCGAGGCGCTGGCGGGTCGCTCTCTGGGCAAGACACTGATGCGGTGCCGAACCATCGATTACACGGGCCAGCACCCGTCGCTCTGGATCGCGTTCTGCCGGAACACCGTCAAGATCCTGATGCCGCCCGTGGCGGGGTTTGCTGCGATGAACCCCGATGTGCGCATGCCCGCGTCCTTCGACACGCTGGTGGTCCAGTCCATAGACGATCCGGCCGATCGTCCCCCCGCAGGCCCGCAACCCGGCCCGCCCAAGGACCAACCCCGGGATGAGGGGTGATTGGCGGGCGTCGAAGTTACAGGCCGGGCCCTATCGGACCGATACATAGCTCGTGCGCTTGGCCGGCGGGGCCGGCGCGATCGCTGTTCACGCGCAGAGCTCTATGGCCGACGACAAAGACAACGCCGAGCAGCAAGACGGGGGCGAGAAGAAGCCGGGCCTCGTCGCTAGGCTCAAGGGCCTGATCCCCGATGTCGCGCGCGAACCGCTTCGCGGCGGGCGCGACATGTGGCAGATCCCCGCGCTCCTCGTCGCGGCACTCCTCATCGCTGGTGGCGTCCGCTCGTGGATCGCGAACGCTCCGGGGGCTGATTTCCCGGGCGCGCTCTCGAGCGTCGAGGCCCACCTCGATGCCCGCCAGTACGCGAAGGCCGTCGAGATCCTCAACGGGCCGATCCTCAACAACCTGCACGACCCCGCGCTCACACGCGAGGACCTCGCTCGATTCTGGGCACTCCGCGCAGACGCGCTGTACCTCCTCGCCCGCGAGCAGGGGGTCGATCGCTTCGAGAACCACAAGGCGGTCGTCGAAAACTACGAGGCCGCCCGCGCCCAGTACGGCGCCGAGCTCGCGGGCCTCCAGCAGGCCCGCCTCGCGGACTCACTCCTCGCGATGGACCGGCACGACCGGGCGCTCGAAGAATCCGTCGCTATACCCGACGATCTCGCCGACCGCAGACGCCGGATCCAAAGGGCGATCGTCGATCACGGCCTCCGCGGCGACGCGACTTCCGCGCAGCGGCAGCGCTCTTTCGAGCTCCTCTCCCGCCTGCGCAACGACAGCACGAGCGACGACTCCGATCGGCTGTGGGCCGTCGTCCGCCAGAGCCGATTGAGCCTGGAATCCGGGCACCCCGACGACGCAATCCGCAGGCTGCTCCCGGAGATCCAGCGGATGGACTCGCGCCTCTCGCCCGAGGCGGGCGAGCTTCTCACGCTGCTCGGCGAGGCGTACTTCGATCTCGGCCTGATCGAAGACGCGCGCGAGCGCCTCGAGCTCGCCGAACAGATCATGCCCGCGACCGACCGTGTCGCAGCGCGCGCGGGCGTGCTGCTGGGGCGGATCGATCAGGCCCAAGACGATATCGAGGTCGCGCGCGACCGCTTCACCGCCGTCGCGTCTCGGTTCCCGAACTCTCCAGAGGGTGTCGCCGCCTGGCTCGGGTACGCCGAGGCGAGCGCCGATCTCGGCGAGCACTCCGCGGCCCTCCGCGGGTACCAAGAGGTAGTGCTCGGGCTCCTCGGCGATCGGGCGGTGGGGGACGTCAGCGCCGAGATCGCCCACGCCAGCATCGCCCAGCGTCACGACCAACAGATGGCGCTCGATGACCCCGTCACCGGGTTGCGCTACGCCACGCTTGCGCTTCGTTTGTTCGATGATGATTCGATGCCGCCGGAGGCGATCGACCGCCTGGCCCGTGCGCACCGGTCCGTCGCGGACCTGTTGATCTCGTCCCAGCCGCGCACGCCCGAGGGCGTCATCGATCTCTCGGAGGCCGACCCGACCACACTCGAGCAGACTCGTCAGCACTTCGACCGGGCGGGCGCGTACTTCCTCCAGCACGCACGCATGTCGCTCCTGGGCGACGCGGAAGTGTCCCGCAACTCCCTCTGGGAAGCCGCCGACAGCTACGACAACGCCGGCGACCTCGACATGGCGACCCAGCTCTTCGGGGAATACGTCGAGATGACCCACGACGACCCGCGTCAGCTCGAGGGCCGGTTCCGTCTCGGCAAAGCGTGGTTGGGCCGGGGCGACTACGACAACGCGATCGAGTTCTTCGAGCAGCTCATCCAAGAGAACGAGACTTCAGAAGAGGCGTACAAGAGCTTCGTGCCCCTCGCCAAGGCGTACCTGCTCGCGTCCGACTGGGCCGACCACGAGCGGGCCGAGCGGCTGCTCCTCCGTGTCTCGGACGGCCAGCTCTTCGCTCCGAGCGCTCCCGAATATCGCACCGCGCTCCTCGAGCTGGGGGGGCTTTACCGCCGCATCGGTCGCAACACCGAGTCCATCGAACGGATGACCGAGGCGGGCGAGCGTTACCCCGACCTACTCGAAGACCCGCGCTTCGCCTTCGATCTCGCTCAGGCGTGCAGGCAGGAGGCCGTCGCGATCCGCGATCGGCTGCGCGAGGCGTTGCCCTCGACCGAGCGTGTTCGCCTGCAGAGGCTCCAGCGTGAGCGCCTGGATCAGGCCTCTGAGCTCTACGATCAGGCGCGGACGACGGTGCTCAGCAAGGATGATCGCCGCCGGACCCCCTACGACAACGACCTCGTGCGTCTCGCGCTGATCTACCGTGCCGACTGCGCCTACGACACCGCCGCCCTCATCGCCCCGCGCGATCCCGAGGGCGCCGAGCGCATGTACCGCCAGGCGATCCGCCAGTACGACAACGCGGCCCGGCGCTACGGGAACGACCCCTCGGCGCTCTCCGCGATGATGCAGATCGTCAACTGTTACATCGCCCTGGGCGATGTCCGCGCCGCCAGCATCGCCCACGAGCGGGCCCGCGAGCGACTCGCCGAACTCGACGATTCGGCATTCGCGGCCTCCGCGAGCCCCTTCAACCGCAACCAGTGGGAGCGGTGGCTCGAGTCGGCGGTCGAGCTCGATCGCCTCGCTGCGGTCGAGTAACTCGGGCTTCGGGCACACCCCTGAACAGGGCGTGCTGCGGGCCGGAGTGCGCAAGATTCAACCCGATCGGCACGATCTGCCGAGATGTGATGAAGCAGATGTCGTGCGAGCGGCGTTGTGTGTACGCGGAGCAGGACGCTTCGCCCAACGAAAGCAGGTCAGGATGACCGCCGAAGGGCCCGCCAACCAGCAGTCCGAATCCGCGCTCGCCGCCGGTGCGTTGCACCAGAGCCCGAGCGTCTGGATGCCGCGTCTCACGCGCATCCTCGATGAACAGGTCGCGCAGTACACCCGCCTGGCCGAACTGAGCAAAGCGCAGTCGGCCTTGGTCCGCGAGGGTGACGCCGACGACCTGCTGCGATTGCTCGCCGAGCGCCAGGTCATCGTCGAGCGTGTGAACGCGCTGAACGAGGATCTCGCCCCGTTCACCAGAGCGTGGTCCGAGCTCTTGCCCAAGCTGCCGCAAGCCGACCGCGACTCCCTCAGGACGCGTCTGGACGCGCTCGACGGGCTGATGGTCGCCATCGCCCAGGCCGACGACGCGGACCGTGCCGCGCTCGAACAGCGGCGGTCTTCCGTGAGCAACGAGATCAACGGCCTCGGTCAGCAGCGCGGCGCCGTCCACGCCTACGGCGGCGATCGCGCTCCCTACCAGCCCCGCTACCAGGACACCAAGGGATGACCGCAGTCCCCGCGCACCATCCCGCGCCTCCCGATGCGCCCGAGACCGTGGCCGGCGCCGAGCGCGGAGAAACGCTCGGCGCGGCCCTCGCGGGCGTGGCGCCCGATCAGCTCGCGGAGCTCATCTCGACCTTCACCGAAGCGACGGGCAGGCTCCAGCAGACGCACGAAACGCTCCGCTCCGAAGTCGCCCGACTCGAGCGCGAGCTGGGCGAGACGCGGGGCCAGCTCAAGCGCGCCCGCGAGCTCGCGGCCCTCGGCGAGATGGCTGCCGGCATCGCGCACGAGATCCGGAACCCGCTCGGCTCGATCAAGCTCTACGCCCGCATGCTCGTCGACGATCTCGCCGATCGTGCGGGCGAGCAGCAGACCGCGGAGAAGATCGCGCGTGCGGTAGACGGGCTCAACGCGGTGGTGGGGGATGTCCTCGCGTTTTCCCGAGATATGAGCCTCGAGCTTGCGGAGATCGATCTCGTTGACCTCTGCGAGCACGCTGTTGCTTGCTGCAAGGACCGCGTGGAGACCTGCCGGGTGCGCATCGATCTGGGCGGCGTTGCTGGTTCGTGCGTCGCGGATGCGTCGCTGATGCACCAGGCGCTCGTCAACGTGGTGCGCAACGCGTGCGACGCGCTGGGGGAGCTGCCCGAAGGCGAGTCGCGCGTGGTCCGACTGATCACGCGCGAGAGCTCAGTGCTGGATGAGTCGGGCCAGCGCGTCGCGATGAGGAGCATCGTTGTCGCCGACAGCGGCCCGGGCATCCCCAGTGAGGTGCGGGCGCGCATGTTCAACCCGTTCTTCACCACGCGCGCCTCGGGCACGGGCCTCGGGCTCGCCATCGTCCACCGCATACTCGACGCCCACGGCGGGCGCATCGCTATCGACACCGATTCCGAGGCCGGCGGCCTCGGGGGGGCGCGTGTCGAGCTGTTCATACCCACCCAAGATCAAGATCAGACCGCCCGGGACCGCGGGCAGGCCGGAGAAGCCGCATGAGCACCGTTCTCGTCGTCGATGACAAGGAGATGCTGCGCGACAGCGTCGCCGTCACGCTCCAGCGCCCGGGCTTCACCGTGCTTACCGCGCCGGGCGTCGAACAGGCCCTCAAGATCATCGCCGGCCGTCGACCCGATTGTGTCGTGACCGACCTAAAGATGCCCGGTCTTACCGGCATCGATCTCATCCGCGGCGTGCGAGAGGTGGACGAGGATCTCCCCATCGTGCTCATGACCGCCTTCGGTACCGTCGAGACGGCGGTCGAGGCGCTCAAGCTCGGCGCCTTCGATTACATCACCAAGCCCTTCGAGGGCGACGAGCTCATCATCGCTGTCAAGCGCGCCATCGAGCACGCGCGGCTCAAGCGCGATAACGAAGTGCTCCGTAGATCGCTCCCCTCGGGTGGCGGCGCATCGCCCGCTGCGAGCGGCCCCAACGCCGGCGCAGATATGCACGGCCTCACCGGCATCGATCGCGTCATCGGCGAGTCCCCCGCGATGCGCATGTTCAAGGACAAGCTCCGCGCGATCGCTGCGTCTCAGGGCACCGTGCTCATCGCCGGCGAGTCGGGCACCGGCAAAGAGATCGTCGCCCGCGCGATCCACGAGATGTCGTCGCGCACGCCCGAGCCCTTCCTCGCGGTTAACTGCGCCGCCATGAGCGAGTCGCTGCTCGAGTCCGAGCTCTTCGGCCACGAGAAGGGCGCTTTCACGGGGGCCGAGACAACCCGCAAGGGCCGGTTCGAGCTCGCGCACAACGGCACGCTCCTCCTCGATGAAATCTCCGAAGTGAAGCCCGCGATCCAGGCGAAGCTGCTGCGCGTGCTGCAAGAGCGGGCATTCGAGCGTGTGGGCTCGTCGAACACGATCGGCGTCGACGTGCGCGTGGTCGCGACGACCAACCGCGAGTTGGAGCGTGAGGTCCGCTCGGGCGAGTTCCGTCAGGACCTGTACTTCCGTCTGAACGTGCTGCCCCTCGAACTGCCACCATTGCGCGATCGCTCGGGTGATGTGGCGCTGCTCGCTCCCCACTTTGTTCGCTTGGCGTGCGAGCGCGAGGGGCGTCAGGCCAAGCGCATCACGCCCGACGCGATGGCGGCGCTGGAGCGGTACGACTGGCCGGGCAACGTCCGAGAGTTGCAGAACCTCTGCGAGCGAGCGGTCGTGCTCTCTCCGGGCGAGACGATCGAGGCGGCGATGATCGTTCCCTGGCTTGCTGGGCCCGCGAGCCCGACGCGCGTGCAGGAGTCACCCGCATCCGAGCACACCATCGTCGAGCCCAAGATGACCCCGCCCGCCGAGTCGTTCGAGGGCCCGTACCACGTGCTGGGCACCCAGCCCAGGCCGCTGTGCGACATCGAGCGCGAGGTCATCGTTCAGACGCTCGAGCGGTTCGACGGGCACCGCCAGAAGACGGCAGCGGCCCTCGGCATCGGGGTGCGCACGCTCGGCCTCAAGCTCAAGAAGTGGAAAGAGCAGGAGCTGGTCTCCGCTTCGTTGTAAGTCATCTCGCTCCGAATCGGGCGTGCTCATCACTCTCTGAGGAAGCGTTCCTTGTTTATAGATCAGCTGACCAACGTCGACGCGTTGCCCGCGCTGGAGAAGATGCTCCAGTTCTCGGCCCGCCGTGCGAAGCTGATCCAGCACAACATCTCCAACATCTCGACGCCGAACTTTCAGCCTCAGGATGTGAACGTCGGCGCGTTCCAGAACCAGCTCGATGACGCGATCCAGCGCCGGCGCGAGCGCTTCGGCGGGCACCGGGGTGACCTCGAACTCAGGCCGTCCCGGCAGGTATTCGAGGACGCGAACGGCACAATCCGCCTCAAGCCGGGCGGCTCGGGGCGCAACATCCTCTTCCACGACCGCAACAACCGCGATCTCGAGCGGCTCATGCAAGACATGGTCGAGAACGCAACGACTTTCCGCGTGGCATCCGACTTGCTCCGGAATCACATGAACCTTCTCCGCTCGGCCATCTCCGAGCGCGTCTAAACCGCCAGCAGGCACAGGACACCCGCATGTACGGCAGCCTCGACATCTCGGTATCTGGCATGATCGCCCAGCGGACACGCCTCAACACCATCGCGTCGAACCTCGCCAACCGCGGGACCATCCTCGACTCCTCCGGGCAGCCCAACCCCTACCAGCGGCGGTTCACGGTCTTTCAGCCGGGCGACCCGACCGCTTCTTCGCGCAGCGGGCAGTCGCTGGGTGTGCACGTGAGCTCGATCGAACTCGACGGCGCCGAGCCCAAAAAACGCTACGAGCCCGGCAGCCCCTACGCGCGGCCCGCCGGCACCCCCGACGCCGGCTACGTGTACTATCCCAACGTCGACCCCATCACCGAGCAGATCGACGCCATCGACGCCCAGCGGGCCTACGAAGCCAATGTTCAGGCTGCCGAGGTCTCTAAGTCGATGATGGGGCAAGCCCTGCGGATGATCGGTTAACGCCGGTTCCCGTGATTGATCCGGTCCCTCTGCGGACGCATCCCTGACCGCCCTGCACTCCGGGCGGACGAGCGTGACCCATGAACGACCCTCTCGGTCTCATCCAAGGTTCTGGCGGCCCCGTGGGCCCACTCGAGGGGCTGCGCAAAACGACCGCGGGCGGTAAGGCCAACGACCCCAACGCCCCCGCGTTCAGCGATCTCCTCATGGAGAACCTGAAGACCGTGAACAAGCTCCAGCAGGACGCGACCCACGCGATCGAAGACCTGCAGACCGGCAAGCGCGACGATCTCGAGACCGTCCTCGCCGCCACCGCCAAGGCCGACAACGCCTTCCGCATGCTGCTCCAGGTGCGCAACAAGGTCGTCGATGCCTATCGCGAGATCCAGCAGATCCGCGTCTGACCCCCTCACACACACTCCCCGCGCACGATCCGCCTTGCCGCTGCGCAAGGCTTGCCTGCGTTGCGCACTTGTGGCTTTCTTTGTGCAGGGCGGGGCGGTCGATCGCCGATCGCGGATAGGCCACGAGGAGCCGCCGGTGGGAGCGGCTCCTCGCGGCACACTCTTTGTGAACGGTTGACAGGATGTCGGCCGTGAGCCCGGCGGCAGGAGGCCACACATGGGCCAGCTTCGGCAGGTCATAGAGACAATCCGCGCGGCGTACGACAAGTTGCAGCCGACGCACAAGCTCCTCGCGGCGTCGCTTGCGACGGTCCTCGCGATGACACTCTTCCTCGTTCAGGCGTACAGCGAATCGCCGGACATGGTCCCGCTCATCGATGCCTCCTACACCGCCGAGGAGAGCGCTGCAGCGGTCCGGTACCTGACGATCAACAACATCAAGCACGAGACTTCGCCCGAGGGGACCATCATGGTCGCTGCGGGCGACGCTCACCGCGCGGTGCGCGGGATGTCTGAGACGGGCGACCTCCCGGGGGACTCGTCGCTGCTCTTCCGCAACCTGCTCGGGCAGTCAAGCTGGACGCAGACCTCGGGCGACAAATCCCGCGCGTACCAGCTCGCGTTGCAGAACGAGCTCGGGATCATCCTCGGCGGGTGGGACAATATCCGCAGCGCGCAGGTGCTCCTGAACCTCCCCGATAACCGGCCCATCGGCCGCCCCGCGAGCGCCCCGAGCGCTTCGGTGAACGTCATGCCCGCCGGCGGTTTCACGCAGCGCAACGCGGACGCGGTCGCGGCACTCGTCGCGGGTGCGAGCAAGGGGCTCTCGCTCGAGCGCGTGCGCATCACCGATGCCTCCACGGGCCGGCAGTTCCGCCCCGCCGTCGAGGACGACTTCACCGCCTCCAACACGCAGGAGCTGATTGCTGCGATCGAGCGCAAGCAGCACGAGAAGATCTACTCGCTGCTCTCGGCGTCGATCCCGGGCGTGGTCGTCGCGGTCAACGCGCAGGTCGACGCGACCCGCAAGACTTCTTCCCGCAACGCGGCCCTCAACGATGGCCAGGGCTCGGTCAGCCTCCTCGCGGAGCAGCAGCGCGTGAACAACGAGCAGTCCGGGGCGACCCAGGGCGGGAACCCCGGCGCCCGCGCGAACACCGGCGCCAGCATCGCCACGGGCGCTGCTCAGGGCGCTTCGACCAAAGAGAGCAATACGACCGCCTCGTTCGAGTCGATGATTGGCACCGAGCGCGTACAGGTTATGGACCCGCGCGGCTTCGCCACCAAGATCAACGCCGTCGTGAACATCCCCCGGACCTACTTCGCGCAGGTCTGGCGCATGGAGCAGATGCGTATCGCTGCAGCCGACGACACGATCGACCCGCCCTCCGAGGACGCGGACCCCTCGGACAACCAGATCGCCTCGGTGCGCGACGCCGAGCTCGCCCGTATCCGTGCCGAGGTCGCGCGGCTGATCGATACTTCGACCTATGACAACGCCGAGCTCGGGGATGTGAGCGTCTCGATGATCCCGCTCGCACCGATGATGTTCGCTGCGGGCGATACCCAGCAGGCCGGCTTCATGGGGATCGGCGGTTCGGGGCCTGACTCGATGACGGTGGGGGGCGCGATCCGCACCCTCGGCCTGGGCGGGCTCGCGGTGCTCGCGCTGGGGCTCGTGGTCTTCACCGCGCTCAAGGCGAACAAGACCGAGGACCTGCCCAGCGCCGAAGAGCTCGTGGGCATACCCCCCGCGCTCGAGGCCGACGATGAGATCATCGGCGAGGCCGAGGGCATCGACCCCCCCATGGAGGGCCTGGAACTGAGCGACGCGGAGATGAACCAACAGCGGATGACCGAGCAGGTGACCGAGATGATGCGCGAGAAGCCCAAAGAGGCCGCCACGCTCGTCTCTCGTTGGATCTCGCAGGCCGATTAAGAGGAGCAGGGCGTCATGGCGTCTGGCAACGACACAGATCAGCTCACGATCGAGAACATCGACGGTCTCAAGAAGGCCTCGATCCTGCTCGTCGCCGTCGACGCGAACGCCGCCGCCGCGCTCCTCGAGCACCTGCCCACGGAGCAGGTCGAAGAGCTGACCCGATCGATCGCGCAGCTCGGCAGCGTGACCCAGGAGCTGCGCGACGCGGTGGTGCAGGAGTTCTACACGCTCAGCCTCGCGTATACCGCCTACAACGAGGGCAGCCTCGAGTACGCGCGCATCCTGCTCAAGGAGGGCCTCGAGAGTGGCCAGGCCGATCGCATCATCAACCAGATCCAGACGCAGGTCACCAAGGCGCCCTTCGCGTTCCTGCAAAAGGCCGAAGCCGAGAACCTGTTGACCTTTATCCAAGACGAGCACCCTCAGACGATCGCGCTGATCACCTGCCACCTGCCGTACCACAAGGCGGCGGAGATCCTCGCGGGCCTGCCGCAGCAGAAGCAGCTCGAGGTGGTCAAGCGCATCGCCAACATGGAGCAGACCAACCCCGAGGTCATCCGCGAGGTCGAGATGGGGCTCGAAACGCGCCTGAGCGCGATGCTCATGCAGTCGATGGAGAAGGCCGGCGGCATCCCCACGGTCTCGGAGATCCTCAACCTGGCGGACCGCGCCACGGAGAAGGCCATCCTCGAGGGCCTCGAGATGGAAGACCCCGACCTCGTCGAAGAGATCCGCAGGCTCATGTTCGTCTTCGAGGACGTCAAGCTGGTGGACGACAAGGGGATCCAGGCGGTCCTCCGCGAGGTGGACAACGACGAGCTCGCCCTCGCGCTCAAGACGGCGACCCCCGAGCTCGCGGACAAGATCTTCGGCAACATGTCCGAGCGCGCCGCCCAGCTCATCAAGGAGGACATGGAGTTCATGGGCCCGGTGCGCGTGAGCGACGTGGAATC
>CAZNUZ010000053.1:0-15513 GCA_964576725.1 uncultured Phycisphaeraceae bacterium | reverse complement strand
CTCTTCGAGGTCGAGGTCCCCGAGGTCGCCGAGCGCATCATCGAGATCAAAGCGATGGCCCGCGAGGCCGGCTTCCGCACCAAGCTGGCCGTCAGCTCGATCGATTCGAAGGTCGATGCCGTCGGCGCCTGCGTGGGTGTGCGTGGCAGCCGGATCAAGAACATCGTTGATGAGCTCAACGGCGAGAAGATCGACATCGTTCGCTGGAACGAGTCCTCCCAGATCCTGATCCAGAACGCGCTGAAGCCCGCCGAGATCGTGGAAGTCTCCCTCTGCTTCGAGTTGGGCCGGGCGACCGTGATCGTCAACGACGACCAGCTCTCTCTTGCCATCGGCAAGCGTGGCCAGAACGTCCGCCTCGCCGCCCGCCTGACGGGCTGGGACGTCGACATCCTCACGCCCGAGGAGTTCAACAAGGGCCTCGAGACGATGGCGCAGACCCTCGAGCAGATTGAGGGCGTCACGCCCGAGATGCTCGACCGCCTCGCGGCGCTCGGGATCGTCAGCGTCTTCGACATCGAGGAGGTGGGCGCTGACGTGCTCACCGACGAGCTCGAGCTCGATCCCGAACTCGCGCAGATGGTCGTCACGCACTCCGCTGCTATGGCGAAGATCGTGGACGAGCAGCGTCAGCGCGAGAAGGAAGAGGCCGAGCAGCGCAAGGCCGAGGAAGAGGCCGCTGCCCGCGAGCTTCTTGGAGGAGGCGGGCACGAAGGCGAGGTCGACTCCGACCTGCAGGCCGCTGCGATCCTCTCGGTCGGCTCGATGCCCGCGCCGCCCGCCGACGCCGGCAGCGAAGAGCCCTCGGCGGACGCCGAAGCCCAGGCCGACGCCATTCTGGGCGGCGGCGACGAGAACAAGCCCGCTGCGGGCGAGTGACCCCTCCCCGAAACGACCACCCACGCACCTTTTCCATCACTGCACTCAACCACCACTCAAGACCTGAGCCGCGAACCACTCTTGATCCCCACTACCGCGAACCGGAGCCGCCGAATTGGCCAACAAGCGAGTCTTTGAGCTAGCCAAAGAACTGAACGTCGAATCCAAAGCCATTGTCGAAAAGTGCAAGGCAGAGGGCATCCCGACGATCAAGAACCACATGTCCAGCGTGACCATCGGTCTCGAGGCGACGGTGCGCGAATGGTTCAGCGGCAACGAGGGTGAATCGGGCTCCACCGCGACCGCCGTCGAGGCCTCACCCAAGGTGGACCTCAAGAAGGTGCGGGCAAAGCCGCGCAAGGCCGCCAAGAAGGCAGCGAAAAAGATCGCCAAGAAGGCCGAGCCCGCAGAGGCAGCGCCGGCCGCCGAGCCGACGGCCCCTGCTGCTGCGCCAGAGACAAGCGGTCAAGAGGCCGACGCCCCCACCGCTCCGCCCGAAGCACCCGCCACGCCCGCGAGCACCGAGCCTCCGAAGGCTCCGACGGCAACGCCCGTCGCGCCCGCCGCTGCTGCGAAGCCCGACACCGACGACCCAGCGCCCGAAGCGCCCGCCCAGGCTCCCGCAGCACAAACGCCCGCGCCCCCAGCACCGCCTAAGGCACCCAAACCCGTCTCCATCGCGCCGCAGAACGTGCCGAGCAAGCCCAAGGTCGTCACCCCCGCGGGCCCGCGGATCGAAGACGTGGTCAAGAAGCCCGCGTCGCTCTCGGGCCCGAAGGTGGTCCGCATCGAACAGCCCGACCGCATGCCCGAGCCGCGCTCACCCCGCGGCCCGCGCCCGCCCCGCACGGGCCCGGGCGAGATGGACGGCGGCCCGCCCCCCATGGGCCCCGGCGGCGGCGACGGACGCCGCAACAAGCGCCGCGGCGGCGGCGGTGATGACCGTGGCGGCCGCGATCAGCGCGGCGGTCGCGGTGGCGGCAGAGGCAACACCGGAGGCGGTGGCGTCTGGCGCGCCCAAGACCTTATCGAACGCGAAGAGCGCCTCTCGCGCTCCGGCGGCTACATGCGCCAACGCCGACGCGATCAGAAGATGAAGGCCCAGCAGTCCACCCACCGCGCCGAGACGGCCGCGGAGAAGGGCGGCGAGGTCAAAGTCACGACCCCGCTCACGATCAAGGATCTCTCCGCCGCAACGGGCGTGAAGGCCGCCGAGATCGTCAAGAAGCTCTTTATGCAGGGCGTCGTGACGAACGTGAACGCGGGCATCGAGGTCGAAGTCGCCCAAGAAATCATGATGGACTACAACATCGAGCTCGTTGTTGAGGAGATCAAGAAGGGCGAGAGCGCGGTCCTCGAGCAGTTCGAGTCGCGCGACACCATCAACGAACAGCGCCGCCGCCCGGTCGTGACCATCCTCGGCCACGTCGACCACGGCAAGACTTCGCTGCTCGACAAGATCCGCAACGCCAACGTCGCCGCGGGCGAGGCGGGCGGCATCACGCAGGCGACGAGCGCGTTCCTCGTGAACGTCAGCCCCGACGACGACAGCAAGCAGGTGTGCTTCCTCGACACGCCGGGCCACGAAGCCTTCACCGAGATGCGCTCGCGCGGCGCCACGATGACCGACATCATCATCCTCGTCATCGCAGCGGACGACGGCGTGATGCCGCAGACCATCGAGTCCATCGCGCACGCCAAGGCCGCCGACGTGCCGCTCATCGTCGCGCTCAACAAGATCGACCTCCCCAGCGTCGACAGCGACGACAACCTGAACCGCATCTACGGCCAGCTCGCCGAGCACGGCATCAACCCCACCGCGTGGGGCGGCGATATCGAGGTCATCAAAACCTCCGCCCACACCGGGCAGGGCATCCAGGAGCTGCTCGAGCTCATCGACCTGACCGCGGAGCTCCAGGAGTACACCGCCGACTTCGGCGGCTCGGCGACGGGCACCGTCATCGAGTCGCAGATGCAAGAGGGCCGCGGCGCGACCGCGAACATCCTCGTGCAGCAGGGCGAGCTGAAGGTCGGCGACTTCGTTGTTGCGGGCCGTGCCTTCGGTCGCGTGCGTGACATCACCGACGACAAGGCCAAGCGGCAGAAGGCCGCGGGCCCCTCGACGCCCGTGCAGATCTCGGGCATCGACATCATCCCCGACGCGGGCGATAAGTTCTACACGGTCAAGACGCTCAAGCTCGCCCAAGAGGCCGCCGAACAGCGCCGCGACCAGGAGCGCGAGAACCAGCTGGCGGCGCCGAAGCTCACGACGCTGGACTCGATGTTCGCGCACATGACCGAGAAGGACAAGAAGGAGATTCTGGTCGTGCTCAAGGCCGACGTGCAGGGCTCCGTCGACGCCATCCGCAACTCGGTGCAGGAGATCTCCAACGACGAGATCAACGTGCGTGTGCTGCACGCCGCCGTGGGCGGTGTGTCGGAGTCGGACGTCACGCTCGCAGCGGCCTCGGAAGCGATCATCATGGGCTTCAACGTCATCCCGTCGGGCCGGGCCCGGTCGCTCGCGGAGCAGAAGGGCGTGGAGATCCGCGCATACCGCGTGATCTACGACATCGTCGACGACGTGAAGAAGGCCGCCGAAGGCCTGCTCGAACCCGAACTCCGCGAAGAGGTCGTGGGCCACGCCGAGGTGCGCGAAGTCTTCAAGATCTCCAAGGTCGGCGCGGTCGCGGGCTGCTACGTCACCGACGGCAAGATCGAGCGCAACGCCTTCATCCGCGTCACACGCGACGGCATCGTTATCGAGCAGGACCGCTTGCTCGAGCAGCTCCGCCGCTTCAAGGACGACGTCAAGGAAGTGGGCACGGGCCAGGAGTGCGGCATGAAGATCGTCGGCTACGACGACATCAAGGCCGGCGACGTCCTCGAGTGCTTCAAGAAGATCGAGGTCAAGCGCACGCTCTGATCGCGTGACCCCGCACCATGTTCGTCGGCGTCCTCCAATTCGAAGTCCTCGTGCACGGCTCGACGTCCCTCAAGGACAAGCCCAGCGTTGTGCGCTCCATCAAGGACCGGCTGCACCGCGAGCACCAGGTCTCCGTCGCCGAGGTCGGCGCACACGACAGCCTCGTGCGCGCCGTGCTGGGCCTCTGTATGGTCGCCAAGGACCCCGCGCGTTGCCACCAGGTGCTCGACGCCGTCACCGGCAAGCTCCGCGGGCTCGTGCACGGCGAACTCGGCGCCTGCTCGCGCAGCGTCTTCGCCGGCCAGCTCATCGACGAGGACGCCGAGGCCGAAACCCTCGAGCCCGTTACCAACCTCGAAGCGCGCATGCTCGCGGAACTCGACTCGGGAGAGGAGGAGCGGGCATGAGCCGTCGCTCTGAACAGATCAATTCCGTCCTGCACCGCGCGATCCAATCGGTGCTCAACGAGGGCTTCGCCGACCCGCGGCTCGAACGCGCGATGATCACCGTGACCAGCGTGCGCGTCACCGACGACAAACGCACCGCGGTCGTCTCGGTCTCGACGCTCCCCGAAGAGAAGCAGAAGCTCACGCTCCACGGCCTCAAAGACGCGGCCCGGCACATCCGCCGCAAGGCCGCCGACAAGGTCGCCGTGCACCGCATGCCCGAGCTCGTCTTCAAGCTCGACAAGTCGCTCAAGCGTCAGGCCGCCGTGCTCAGCGCGATCGCCGAAGCACGCGAGATCAGCGGCATCCGCGACGACGACGAGCAGCTCCCGGACAACGATCCGCAAGCCGATACTCCTCGGACTACCGAGAGCGAAGGCGCACCGAACAACACCGCCGAAAGCACAACGCCGGGCACCGACCGGGGCGATACCGGAGACGAGAAGAAGTGAGCAAGACCGACACCGCCTCCCAGCTCAACGCGATCCTGAAACGCGCGAAGGCCCAGCCCGCAGACTCACCCGCGCCGGGCGATGACCCGGTCGCAGAACTGGTGTACTCGTTCCTGCTCTGGGAAGCGCCCGCCTCTCGCGCCAGGGCGGCGTACAAGCGCATCACCGACGCGGTGGTGAGCCACAACGACCTGCGCGTGACGCTCATTTCTGATCTCGTGGAGCTCCTCGGCAAGACCTACCCGCTCGCGGTCCAACGCGCCGAGCGCCTGCACATCGCCCTCGAAGCCCTCTACGCCCGCGAGTACAAGGTGACGCTCGACGGGGCGCTCGCGCTCGGTAAACGCGACGGCCGGAAGTACCTCGAGACGATCGATCACATGCCGCCCTTCGTCGCAGGCCGCGTCGCGCTCATCGCCCTCGGCGCCCACGCCGCCCCCGTCGATGAGCGACTACTCACACGCCTCATCGAAGCGAGCGTATTCCCCGAAGGCACGACCGCCGATGAAGCCTCCGCTTCGCTCGAGCGCGCGGTCAAGGCGGCCGACGGCCTGGGCACGCATCAGAGGCTCATCGCGTGGCTCGAAGAGGCTGCGCCCGCCAAGCCCGCTGCTGGTACAAAGAGCAAGAAGAAGTCCGCGAAGAAGACCACCAAGAAGGCTGCGACCAAAAAGAGCACCTCCAAGAAGGCTAGCGGTAAGAAAACCAGCAAGAAGAAGACCACCAAGAAGAAGGCCGGCACGACCAAGAAGCGGTGAAGCAACGACCTCAGAGCCCGACCAACGCACGCCGGCACCGGACGGCCGGGGCACTGCTCGTCTCATCCCTCCTCGGGCTCTCACTCGCCCACCCGCTCTGTGCCGCCCTCCCAGACAACGCTCAGCCGGTGATCGCAGAGATCGGCTCCCGCTACGCTCCCCCCAGCGCCACCTTCCCCGCGCTGAGTGGCGACGCCGCCCGCGATCTCGAAGCCGCCCGCGACCGGCTCGCAGGCGGTGATTTCAGCGGTGCTTGGTCGCTGCTTCGATCCGTGGGGACAGCAGCACAAGACCGCCAGCACCCCGAGATCGTTGGCGTTGGGCTCCAGATCGCTCTCGCCCAGCGCGACACAATTCGGGCAGCGGCGCTCCTCGAAGTGCTCGTGGCCCGCGAGCAAGAGATCGACGCGATATTCGCCGCCCTTGCGGATGATCCGAGCAAGTCGTCGCCATTGATCCTCGGGCCGCGGGCGCTTGCCGCCCTCGCGCACGCGCTCGAGGCCGGCTCTGCCTTCCCGGACACCCAAGCCCAGAAGCGTGCGGCCCGCCTCCTGCTCGCGAGTCTCGAGCACGCGAGCGAAGACGCTTTGGCCCAGCGCCTGCTCGAAGCGTGGCCCGAGCTCGGTGAAGATGAGGCCGAGAATCCAATCGGTGAGGGCGAGGCCGATGGTCGCCTCTTCGTCGGTGACGAGCCGCTCACGCTCGAAGCAGCGCTCGCAGAGATCACGGCCGATCCGCTCGCGCTCGATGGGGCGGTCACCAGGCTGCTGCGCACCGCGCGGGACCACGAGGCACTCGTCCAAGGACTGACCGACCGCGGCCCTGACCCCACAGCGGTTGCGCTCCGGGCGTACGTGCTCTGCGAGATGGGCAAGCCGCGGACGGCGGACGGCGCGATCCGCAGAGCCCTTATGGACGCGCCGGGATCACCCGTGCTCATCGCGGCCCGAGCGCGCACGCTGCACCTCTTGGGCGACTACGCCTCGCTCCGCGAACTCGGAACGGCACGCAGCACGCAGAGCGCAGCCGATCTCGAACTCGGCGCCCTGCTGCTGCACGCGGGAGCGGCCTACCCAGAAGCCGCGCGCCGGTCGCTGCTCGCGTACCAAGCCACACCGGCGGACGCGCCCGCCGCCTATCGCAGAGCCCGGCGAGCGGCCGAGTTCGCTCTCGCAGACGACGATCCGGAGACCGCATCGGAACTGCTCCTCGCGGCCCAGACGCTCCGGCCCGAGAGCGGGAACACACTCCGCGCGCTCCTCGCGTTGCACGCCCCAGGCGGCGCGGTCCCCAACAACGAGCTCTACTCCGCGGCATCGTCGAACCTCGCTGCGCTCGGGGCGGAGACGTACGAATCCCAGCTCGCTCGCGCCGCCCGCGCACTCGATCGCGGCTACGCCGACATCGCCTGGACCACGCTCGACGCGCTCACGCGCGTCAGGCCGGACGACCCCGAACCTGCGCACATGCTCGTCGAGTTCTGGCTGAATACCGACCAGCCGGGGCAGGCCGAGCGCTGGCTCCGCGGTTGGGTCGGGAGACGGCCGGCCCTCAGCCACTTCCGCACCCTCCTCTCGGACGTCTTTCTCAAGACCCAGCGCGAGCGCGCTGCGATCGGGATCCTCGAAGCGTGGTACGACGACAACCCGGGCGACATGGCCGTGGCGCTCCAGCTCGAAGACATCTACCGGAACCACGTGCGCGCCTTCGAGCAGGCTGAGTTCCTCACCCTGCGCCGCATCCGCAGGTTGCCCGACTCCCTCGAGACGCTGCGCGAGCGCGTGCGCATCATGTCGGAGAACTCCGACATCACTGCACTCTCGACCGAGATCGATCTGCTCGTTGACCTGGCCAACCGCGCGGGTGCGGCGCCGTCACCCAACCCCGGTTGGACGCGGGAACTCTTCGAAAACCTCGAAGAGCGCGCGAGCCTCCGCAGGCGCGACAGCAAGGACGCCATCGAGCTCGTCGCCAAACTGCAGGCCGACCTCCCGGGGCTCACCCCCGCCTCCGAAGCGGTCGCCCTGCGCACGCTCGCGCGCCTGCACGAGGACCCGATGATGGCGATCGACGCCGTCCGCCGGGCGATGGAGCGCCGCCCCGAAGTCGGGCCCCGCCTGGCGATCGATGCCGCCAACGTGATGCTCACGACCGCCGAAGCCGCGGCACGCGCGCAGCTCCGGAGGGGCGCAGCGCCCGAACGCACGCTCGAGGAACTCAAGCGCGTACGCATCAGCGCGGCGGTCGATCTCGCCCAGCGCAGCGTGCTCGAAACGCTGACTCGCGCGAGCCCGGGACTCACAACAGAGCCCGAACGCGAGAGCTCCTACATTCTGGCGCAGGCGATCATGATCGCAAACGCGAGCCTGACGCAGAGCGATCTCGACCCCTCGCACGTGCGCACGATCTACGACGCGCTCCTCGATGCGGAGGAGCCCGAAGGCGTACTCAACGCACTCGGGCCCACCCTGCCTGTGGATCAGCCGCTCCCCGAAACCGAGCTCGAGAAGCCGGAGGAGCTCGGGTTCCGCGCGCACGTACTCTCGGGCCCCTTCGACGCGCTCGGCCAGTTCGACTACTCCGACCGCTTGAGCGAGCTCGGCCTCCGCCTCGCGCCCGATGAGCCGCGCATCAACAACGACTACGGCTACCGGCTCGCGGACCGAGGAGTGCGCCTCGACGAGGCGATCGCGATGATCGAGAAGGCCGTCGCCGCCGAGCCCGCCAACGCGTCGTACATCGATTCACTCGGGTGGGCGCAGTACAAGAAGGGCGTGCTCGCGGATGATGATGACGGCAAGCCGGGCGCTGTCTCCAACCTGCGTCGGTCGCTGGATCTCGCAACGGCGGCGGCGGACTCCGATTCCGTGCCCATCATCGCCGATCACTTGGGTGATGCGCTGTGGGCTTCGGGCGACACCGCGCTTGCGCAAGATGTGTGGCGGATCGCCGAAAAGGCCTCGCGAGCGTTCTTCGTGCAGATGGGCCTCCGGCCCGACGCGGGGCTCAGCGAGATCGACCCGGTCTTCCGACCCTGGGTCTTGAACCGGCTGGCGATCGAGCGCAAACTCGAGGCGGCGGGCAACGGCGAGGAGCCGCCCATCGCCCCGCCGTTCGGCCCGGGATTCGCGCCGTCCGAGCCGCCCGACGACGCGGATTGAGCGCGCCTTCGCTCGCGGAGCGTGCCGCCCAAGGCCGCCTGCGCTACCCTTCACCCCCACCAGATTCCCAGCAACACCGGGCACGCGCCCGGGCACCCGACGCAGGAGCATCCGCATGGCCGGCCACAGCAAATGGGCGAACATCAAGCACAAGAAGGGCCGTGAGGACGCCAAGCGCGGCAAGATCTGGAGCAAGTGCTCGAAGGCGATCATGGTCGCTGCGAAGAACGGCGGGCCCGACACCGACACCAACCTCGCGCTGCGCTACGCCGTCGACGAGGCCAAGTCGGCCAACATGCCCAAAGACAACATCAAGCGCGCGATCGAGAAGGGCGCGGGCCTCTCCTCGGGCGGCGCGGACTACGTCGATGTCCGGTACGAGGGCTACGGCCCGTGCGGGGTCGCGGTCATCGTCGACTGCCTCACCGACAACCGCAACCGTACCGCCGGCGACGTGCGCATGATCTTCTCCAAATCGGGCGGCAACCTCGGCACCGCGAACTCCGTCGCCTTTATGTTCGAGATGCGCGGCATCCTCTCCGTCGAGGCGGGCAAGGCCACCGAGGATCAGCTCATGGAACTCGCCCTCGAGGCCGGCGCCGATGACGTCGCAGAAGAAGAGGGCGGGTTCACCGTCACCACCTCTGTCGAGAGCTACCTCGATGTCAAGGGCGCTATCGAAGAGGCGGGCATCGAGCTCGCCGATTCCGAGCTCACGATGGTCCCCAGCAACGATGCCGAAGTCGCGGGCGACGACGTTTCGAAGATCCTCCGGCTGATCGACGCGCTCGAAGACCACGACGATGTCCAGAAGGTCTACACCAACATGAGCGCTTCGGAAGAGGATCTCGCAGCGGCCGGCTAAGACGGCGAGAGATGCCGCTTTGCCGGCATATCTCCGTCGGCCGCGTAGGCGCTTAGCGTTCGATCAGCACGCGGGGTGATGTGAGCACGACCGGCTGATTACGCAGTTCCAGCATCGCGCGGGCCGCGGTCCCGACTTTGGACCACGCCTCTTCGCCCAGGACTTCACGCAGGGCGCCCGCGAGCACCGGCTTCGCCGCCATCTCGGGGGCCGCAGCGAAGGGGATGGCGCTCGAGAGCAGCTCTTCGAAGGTCATCGGCTCGGGGTACTCGAAGACGTCGTACGAGCCCTCCGCAAGGCCGAGCTGCCCCGCGAGGTCGGCGAGCGCGACCTCGACGCCCCCCACCGCGTCGGCCATGCCGAGCGCGATGGCCTGATCGCCCATGAAGAGCCGCCCTTCGGCGGTCTTCGAGATGTCGATCCCCTGCCTGCCGGAACGCACCCGGCTCACGAAAAGATCGTAGGTTTCGGTCATTCGCTGGCGGATCATCGCGCTCTGCGCGGTGTCCCAGGGCTCGAGCGAGCTGAGCATGTTCGCCATGGGGCCGCGGGCGCGGGGGACGACGTTCACATCGAGCTTCTCGTACAGGCCGCCCATCGCGATCTTGCCGCCCACCACGCCGATCGAACCGACGATCGAATTGTCGGTGACGTACACGCGGTCGCCGGCGACGGCGATGTAGTACCCGCCCGAGGCGGCCATCGAACCGACGCTGACCCAAACGGGCTTGCCCGCATCAACGACCCGGCGAACACCCTGCCAGATGACCTCGCTCGCGGTCGCGCTGCCGCCCGGGGAGTCGATGCGCAGCACGACGCCCTTGATGTTGTCATCACGCTCGGCCTCGGCAAGCGCCTCGCGGATCGTGACCGCGCCGACCGAAGCGCCGCCCAACAGCCCGCCTTGCGTCGACTCACCGTCGACGATCGCACCGTCGACATAGACGAGCGCGATGGTCTCGCGCTCGGTCGCCCGCTGCTGGCCCTCGTTGCTGAGCATCGTCATGAGAGTGGAGAAGGCTTGGAAGGGGTTCATCGCCTCGAAGTCCGGCATGTCGGGACCACGCTGAACCCAGACACCGCGCTCGAACGAAAAGCCCTCGCCGTAGCGCTTCTCGAGGTGCGCACGGAGGTCCATGCGATCGATCTCGGCATCGATGACGCCCACCCGCTTCGCGCGGGCACCGTCGGCCCAGAAGGTCTCGGCCAGAGCGCGCTCGGCGCCGGCCTCGTCAAGCTCAAAGCCATCGGCGACGCGCTCGATGAGATTCGCGTACATCGAGTCGAGCAGCCCCGAGATGTTCTCCTCCCACGCCTCACTCGGCTCGGAGTTGGCCATCATCTCGCTCGCGCCCTTGTAGTCGCCCACCTGGACGAAGCTGGGCTCGAGGCCGACGCGCGCCATCGCGTCGGCGAGGAACATCTCCTCCATGTAGACCCGCGGGCCCATCACCGAGCCGCCCTGCTGGAGGATCGCCTCGTCTGCGTAGCTCGCGAGCAGCACCTCGAGCGGGCCGTAGTTGTCGCTGAAGACGTGCACGGGCTTGCCCGATGCGCGGAATGCTGCGAGCTCGTCGCCGAACTCGTCGAGCTGCGCCGAGTTCATCCCGAACCCCGGCCGCACACGCAGGACGAGCCCCTCGATGTCGTCGTCCTCCGCGAGCCCGCGGACGCTCGCGATCGCCTGGCGCAGAGTGCGCGTGTCGGCGTCACCGAAGAGCCCGCCGCCGGTGGCATCGCGCTCGATGATCGGGCTGTCGAGCTCCATGTAGGCAACGTCTGCAAGGGCCGGCGTAGCGAAGCACGCGCAGCAGGCGAGGGCGGCGGGGGTCAGTGTGCGGGTCATGCGGTCGAGCACAGCGGCGGCTCCGTTCGTCGGGCGTGGGCGATTCGCCGCGGGCAGCACGCGCTGGCGGCTCTCCTCATGGTATTGCATCTCGCCACCGCCCCGTTGCAGGCCGTCTCGGGCTAGGCGTAGCCCAGGCGGTCCAGATCGTCCTCTTCCAGGCCGAACTGGTGCCCGATCTCGTGCAGGAGCGTCACCGCGATCTCGTCAAAGACGGCGTCCTCGCCCGCCTCCCAGCCGCCCGCGATCGAGAGAATCCCCACGCGGAACAAGAGAATCCGGCCCGGCAGGTCCCCGACGGCCTCGACGCTCTCCTCGGTGTACGGCCGCGCGTCGTGCAACCCGCACAGCTCGTGCATGAGCGCCTCGGGCGAATCCGGGGCACCCTCCGCGTCTTGCCCCGGCAATTCCCCCCATTCGCGCAAGAGGCTCTCTGCCTGCTGCCGCGAGGGGAAGTCCTCGACGAGGATCGGTAACTCCTCGATCAGCTCGTGCAGCGACTCCGGGAGCGCAGCGATCGCCTCCTCGACGAGCGCATCGAAGCGGTCGCGTTCCGCATCCGACCAAGGCGCAGGGGCTTCGACGCCGCTCATGCTCAGTCGTCGTGCTTCTGGCGCAAACGCGTCGAGAGACGGAGCATGATGTGCACACGCTCGACCTCATCGACCCAATCCTGCAGCGTGCCGGCGACCTCGTCATCGGGCAGCGGTGCTCCGGGGACCATGCAGGCGGCGCCCAGAGCACGCTCGGCCATAGCGCGGTACCGCGTCAGCACGCGGTCGCCGAAGATGGAGCAGGGCTCGAAATCCTCGGCCATAAAGACGACGACGGGCACGCGCGTACCGCCGCAAATCTTGAGCTGGGCCGAGAGATCCGGGTGCTCGTCGCGGTCGGCGTAGCGCACGTCCACCTTGCCGGCGGGCGCGGCCTCGGCGATGAGGTCGAGCAGCGGGAGCTGCTGGGCACAGTCACCGCACCAGACGCCCGAGACGACGAGCACCTTCATCTCGCGCACAAACTCGCCGAGCATCTCACGCTGGCTAGCGGTCAGGGCGGCCTGAGCGCGGATGTTCGCCCACCCCTGCTGCTGGGCCTCGTTGCCCATCGCAACATGGTCGGCGTACGTCTTGGCTTTCTCGAACTCAGATTTCAGAAAATCAGGGGTGAGCACTCGTGCCTCCTGGGGTGCGTGCAGTGGATAGATCAAATCGTCATCGGCGCCGTTTTGTTCCTGCCTTACCAACGCTCGCCGTCGTCTTGCGGCCCGCCGCCCCAGACGCCCGCCTCGACGCCGTTGACCCGCGTGCCGTTCTGGATGCCGTCGGTCACGAAGGCGAGGAAGTCGTGCGGGAAGTTGAGCGTGGGCTTGGAGGCCTCGTCGAGCCGCGCCATCTGTTCCGCGCTCAGCGTGACTCCGAGCGAGGCGATGTTGTCGGTCAGCTGGTCCATTCGGCGGGCGCCGATGATCGTCGAGTCCACGCCTGCGCGCTGGCGCACCCAGGCGAGGGCGGCCTGCGCAACGCTGCACCCGTGCTCAGTACTCGCCTGGTCGAGCGCGTCGAGGATGCCCCATGTCTTGTCGTTGAGGTGCTTCGAGTCCTCGTTGTACCGCCCCTCAGCAGGCATGTCGCCCTTGCGGTACTTGCCCGAGAGGATCCCCCCCTTGAGCGGCGACCAGGGCGTGACGCCCATGCCCATCTCACGGGCCATCGGCAGGAGCTCGCCCTCGACCGTGCGCTCGATGAGCGAGTACTCGATCTGCAGCGCGATGAGCGGCGCCCACCCGCGGAAGTGCGCCATCGTCTGCGCCTGTGCGCACACCCACGCGGGCGTGTCGGAGAAGCCGACGTACCGCACCTTGCCCGAGGTCACGAGGTCGTCGAGCGCGCGCATCGTCTCGTCGATGGGCGTGTGCGCGTCCCAGAAGTGTTGCCAGAGCAGGTCGATGTAGTCCGTCTGCATCCGGCGGAGCGAGTGCTCCACCGACTCGATCATCGCCTTGCGGTGCGAGCCCCCCCCGTTGGGGTCGCCCTTGAACATGTTCCCGAGCCACTTGGTCGCGATGACCACGCGATCACGCTGGGGGAACTTCGCGCCGGCCTGCCCGACCGCGTGCCTGTCTTTGAAGTAGTTGCCGAGGATGACCTCGGAGGAGCCTTTGTTGTACATGTTGGCGGTGTCGATGAAGTTGCCGCCCGCGCCCAGGTAGGCGTCGAGGATCTCGAAGCTCTCCGCCTCGCCCACGCCGAACCCCCATTCGGTGCCGAAGGTCATCGCGCCGAGGCACAGCGGGCTGACGCGCAGGCCGCTTCGGCCGAGAGTGACGTAGTGATCGAGGGCGGTCGACATGCGGTATTGCTCCTTGCGGGGTGGTGTGGGGCGGCATGGTACGCAGGTTGGACTTTCGATTTATTTGTTGCAACGGTGAATACAAGGCGTCCTCCGCGAGATCGCTCGGTGCAGCCGGCACACGCCGGCCCATCGAAAGGAAGCCCCGATGACCCACGCACCCACCAACATCCCCCCCGCTCGCCGAGACAGCGTCGAAGGCCTCGCCCCCAGCGCCTCCACTCAGCGCCTGCTCGGGTTCCTTCTGATCGCAGCACTCGCGCTCATCGGCGCAGGCCTGATCGCTGCTGCGACGGTGCTCTGCGCCATCGCTGGGTACGGGATCGAACTCGTAGTGGGCGGCATCATCGCGCTCGTGGGCACCGCGCCTGTGCTGCTCGCGGTGCTCTCGCGCAACGATCAGCCCGTCGCCGTCCCCGCTCGCGCACATTGAGTGAGGGCGAGCGCTAAATCGGATCGATGAGCTCAGATCAGTGCGAGCGTTCTTCGAGGCGATCCTCGATGCGCAACAGCGCATCCCGGATCTCTTCGAGCACGCTCTGATCCGATGTATCAGCAGCGGCCGTCATCGGCTCCGCCGGCCCGCCCGCTGCGGTCCCGACGACCAGATCACGCTGGGCGAGCACCGCAGCGCGGAACTCCCGCGAGTCTTTGATGCCCACGATGCCCGCGAGCCCGCCCGCGACCATCGTCTGGCCCGCTGTCTCGACACGTATCGCTTCGAGATCGAGCCAACGCATGATGAACGACTGCGTCATCTGCAGGTCGGTGATCTTGTCCATGGGGACCGCCTGCTCGACCCGGTTCCACACCCCGCGCGCGATCACGAGCTTGCGGTCGGTGAGCGTGCACGAGAGCCGCTCGTAGTACTTCGTGTAGTACCACTTCGTCAGGAAGAAGAGCCCAACAGGGATCGGCAACGCGAGCAGCGAGAGACCGAACGTGAAGAGCGAAAAGAACACCATCAGCAGCGCGATAACCCCGTACGCGATGCTCGCCTGCACGGTGTTGTACATCGGGGCCGAGGGCAGGAACTCCGCCTCCAGGAGCACCACCTCGCCCGACTGTTGCTCTGATCCGTCTGACATATCGCGTTGCTCCATTCAGGCGTACAAGTCGTCCCGGAGCTTATTCGGAGAGTCGCCCGGAGACTTGCCTCAGCGTCTCGAAGGCGTCCATCGGGGACATGCGATCGAGGTCGAGCCCCTTCAGTTCCTCGATGACGGGGTGCGGCAGGTACTCCGTCGCAAAGAGGCCCATCTGCTCGCCTTCGGCTGGCTGCGCCGGCGGCGCCGGCGCGGCGCCCACACCCGCGACCTCCGTGACCGAGAGCGAGCCCATGACACCGTCCGCGCGCTCCACAACATCACGCGGCAGCCCCGCGAGTCGCGCCACATGGATGCCGTACGACCGGTCGGCACGCCCGGGCACGATGCGGTGCAGGAATACAACCTCATCCCCCAGCTCGCGCACCGCGACGTGCAGGTTGCGCACGCGGCCGGGCAAGCGCTCCGAGAGCTGGGTCAGCTCGTGGTAGTGCGTGGCGAAGAGGGTCCGCGGGCCAGCGCCCTCCCGGTGCGCACCCGAGAGGTGCTCGGCGATCGACCAGGCGAGCGAGAGGCCGTCGAGCGTCGACGTGCCGCGACCGATCTCGTCGAGGACGACAAGCGATCGCGGCGTCGCGTGGTGCAGGATGCTCGCGGTCTCGACCATCTCGACCATAAACGTCGACTGCCCACGGTGCAGGGCGTCGTCGGCGCCGATCCGCGTGCAGATGCGGTCGCAGACGCCGATCGTCGCCTTGGCTGCGGGGACGAAGCTGCCGGCGTGC